>NZ_WAJT01000003.1:0-300000 GCF_009650605.1 Labrenzia sp. CE80 | reverse complement strand
GACTGGAATCCTTTACGCGCTCTTCCCGACCAAAAATTCTGATCGTTCTGCATCAGGAGAATTCTTCCTCCGGACGTGTCGGTCAGGAACTGGTCAAGCGTGGATTTGCGCTGGATGTCCGAAAGCCTCGCTTCGGGGACAGCCTACCGGAGACCATGTCCGACCATGCTGGGGCCGTCATTTTCGGCGGACCGATGAGCGCGAATGATCCGGACGGCTTTGTTCTCAAGGAAATCGACTGGATCAAAGTGCCACTGCGTGAGCAAAAGCCGTTTCTCGGTATCTGCCTTGGAGCGCAGATGATGGTGAAACAGCTGGGCGGCACCGTTTCCTCTCATCGGGATGAGCTTGTCGAGATCGGCTACTATCCGCTTCAGCCGACAGCTGCAGGTGAAATACTGATGACCTGGCCCAAAAAGGTCTACCAGTGGCACCGGGAAGGTTTCGACTTGCCTGCGTCTTGCGACTTGCTGGCGTCCGGACCGACCTATGCCAATCAGGCCATTCGTTATGGCACCAACGCGTTCGGCATCCAGTTTCACCCGGAACTGACCCATTCAATGCTCGTTCGCTGGACGACCAAAGGCGCGCCGCGCATGTCTTTGCCCGGTGCGCAGCAACGCGGAGACCACTTCGCGGGACGCTATATCTATGATGCGGCGGTGAAGGCTTGGCTGGATCGCTTTCTGGATTTGTGGATCGGCACCGTCGATGCGCCGGTATCCTGCGGTCTTCGCGAGCGAACGGCAGCCGAATAGACTTCCGACATTGTTAGGGTTGCAGGTGCGTAGGCAATGGGGAAACCAGCGCCGACATGATGCCGGCGCCCGCTTTCATTCAGGCCTCAAAGACAATCAGCAGGTCCTTGGCATCGATTTGGGCGCCCGGGCTCACGAGAACCTCAGCGACCACACCGTCTTTTTCTGCGTGTAGCGCGGTTTCCATCTTCATCGCCTCGATAGAGAGCAGCACATCTCCTGCCGAAACGCTCTGACCAGCCTTGACCGCGACAGTCGAGATGACACCTGGCATCGGCGCACCGAGGTGACTTTCGTTGCCGTCTTCAGCCTTGCGCCTCGCACCGGCGCCAGCGGCACCATGGGCGCGATCTGGTACCTTGATGATCCGCGGTTGGCCGTTCAGCTCGAAGAAGACCTTCTTCTCTCCATCCTCGTTGGTTTCTCCTATCGCCTGGCAACGAACGACAAGGGTCTTGCCTGGCTCCAGTTCGATCAGGATCTCATCGCCTGCTTCCAGTCCATAGAAATAGACCGGAGTTGGCAGCACGGAGGTCGGACCGTATTGCTGCTGGGCCTTGTCGAAGTCGAGAAAGACCTTCGGATACATGAGATAGGCAGCAAGATCCGTGTCATCGATCTCGCGTCCTGCGCTTTCTGCAGCGTGAGCGCGCTGGGCGGCAAGGTCGGCTTCGGGCAGGAGCGAACCCGGGCGGACGGTAATCGGACTTTCGCCTTTCAGAACCTTTGCCTGGATTGCCGCCGGCCAACCGCCCGGAGATTGTCCAAGGTCCCCGCGCAGCATCTGGACAACAGAGTCCGGGAACGCGACCTCCTTGGTAGGATCTTCGACGTCAGAAATTGTAAGTCCCTGCGAGACCATCATCAGTGCCATGTCGCCGACAACTTTGGAGGACGGCGTCACCTTGACGATATCGCCGAACATCATGTTGGCGTCCGCATAGGTCTGTGCGACCTCATGCCAACGGGCTTCGAGGCCGAGGGAACGCGCCTGTTCCTTGAGATTGGTGAACTGACCTCCGGGCATCTCGTGAAGATAGACCTCCGATGCACCTGAGCGCAGATCACTCTCGAATGCACGGTATTGAGTGCGGACGGCCTCCCAATAGAAGGAAATCTGGCGAATGGTCTTTGGATCGAGGCCGGTTTCGCGGTCGGATCCGCGTAGCGCTTCGACAATAGAGCCAAGGCAGGGCTGGGAGGTGAGCCCTGAAAGGGCATCCATTGCTGCGTCCACCGCATCGACGCCAGCTTCCACTGCCGCGAGAACGGTTGCTGCAGCGATGCCGGACGTGTCGTGGGTGTGGAAGTGAATCGGCAGGCCGGTTTCCTGTTTCAGCGTGCTGACCAGGATCCGCGCAGCTTCAGGCTTCAAGAGGCCCGCCATGTCCTTGATGCCAAGGATATGGGCGCCGGCGGCTTCCAGTTCCTTGGCAAGGCCTACGTAGTATTTCAGGTCATACTTGGGGCGTGCGCTGTCGAGCATGTCGCCGGTGTAGCAAAGCACGCCTTCGCAGAGTTTGTTGGCTTCCTGAACTGCGTCCATGGAAACGCGCATGTTTTCAACCCAGTTCAGGCAGTCGAAGACACGGAAGAGATCTACGCCGTTTTCCGCCGCTTGAGCAACGAAGAACTTCACCACATTGTCAGGGTAGTTGGTGTAACCAACGCCGTTTGAGCCGCGCAGCAGCATTTGCAGCAGGACATTGGGCGCCTTTTCGCGGATCAGGCGCAGACGCTCCCAGGGGCTTTCCGTGAGAAAGCGCATGGAGACATCAAAGGTTGCGCCGCCCCAGCACTCCAGCGAGAAGAGATTCGGTAGGCCGGTCGCGTAGGCATCTGCGATCCGGACGATGTCATTGGTCCGCATCCGGGTTGCAAGAAGCGACTGGTGACCGTCGCGCATAGTGGTGTCGGTGACCAGCGTTCGGGTTTCGGCCTTCATCCAGTCGGCAAAGCCCTTCGGGCCGAGCTGATCGAGCAGCTGGCGGGTGCCGCTCGGCTTTTCGTCGCCGAAAAACGGAACTTCCGGCAGCATGGCATCTTGTGCCGGGCGCGCACGAGAACGGGTTTCCGGGTGTCCGTTGACGGACACATCAGCGATGTAGGTCAAGAGTTTGGTTGCTCTGTCCTGCCGCTTGGTCTGTTCGAACAGCTTCGGCGTGTCGTCAATGAAGCGGGTCGTGTAGTTGTTCGAGCGGAAATCCGGGTGATCGATGATGTTCTCAAGGAACACCAGATTGGTTGCGACGCCTCGGATACGGAACTCGCGCAGTGCACGGTCCATACGCTTACAGGTTTCTTCAGCGGTGGGCGCCCAGGCGGTTACTTTTTCCAGAAGCGGGTCATAAAATCGGGTGATGACCGCACCGGAATAGGCGGTGCCGCCATCAAGGCGAATGCCGAAGCCCGTCGCGCCACGATAGGCTGTGATCCTGCCATAGTCTGGAATGAAGTTCTGCTCAGGATCTTCTGTGGTGATACGGCATTGAAGGGCATGGCCGTTCAGGCGAATTTCTGATTGGTTCGGCACACCGCTTTCCGGTTGTCCGATCTTGGCGCCGCCGGCGATCTGGATCTGCGCCTTGACGATGTCGATGCCGGTGACTTCTTCAGTCACGGTGTGCTCGACCTGAACGCGCGGATTGACCTCAATGAAATAAACCGCGCCTGTGTCCGCATCCATCAGGAATTCGACTGTGCCGGCGCCGCGGTAGTTCACTTCGCGACCGATCTTCAGACCGTATTCACAGAGTTCGGCGCGCTTTTCATCCTCGAGATAAGGAGCCGGGGCGCGTTCGACGACTTTCTGGTGCCGGCGTTGGATGGAGCAGTCGCGCTCGAACAGATGAACGAGGCCGCCCTCGCCGTCGCCCAGGATCTGCACCTCGACATGCCGTGCGCGCTGGACCAGCTTTTCCAGGTAGATCTCATCTTTGCCGAAAGCAGCACGCGCTTCGCGTTTTGCCGCAACGACGTCGCGCAGAAGCGTTTCCTCGTCCGGAATGACGCGCATTCCGCGGCCGCCGCCGCCCCAGGAAGCCTTGAGCATGACCGGATAACCGATACCCGCCGCGAGGCGCTTGACCTCATCCATGTCGTCAGGCAACGGATCTGTCGCCGGCATGACCGGAACGCCCGCTTCGATCGCAAGGTTACGCGCGGCGACCTTGTTGCCGAGGCGCCGCATGGTTTCAGGTCTGGGGCCGATGAAAACAATACCGGCTTCTTCGCAAGCCTCTACAAATTCCGGGCTTTCGGACAGCAGGCCATAGCCGGGATGGATGGCATCTGCACCGGACAGCTTGGCAACTCTGATGATCTCGTCGATGGATAGATAGGCTTCAATGGGACCAAGTCCCTTGCCGACCTGATAGGCCTCATCGGCCTTGAAGCGGTGCAACGCCAACTTGTCCTGCTCGGCGAAGATTGCAACCGTCTTCAATCCGAGTTCATTTGCGGCACGAAATACGCGGATAGCGATTTCAGACCGGTTTGCGACGAGAATCTTGCGAATTGCCAAAAGCATCCCTCCCACTGGTTTGCCAGTGCCGCCCCTGCAGCTCTGATCATGGGATTTCTACTTTGGTCGGCGAAATAAGAAAAGGGGCAGCGATTATGCCCTATTAACTTTTTAAAAAATTGGCGTGGAGTTTCCCTAGCGTTTTGCTCTAGGCGATGAACTTCAATCTCATGGCCTCAGCAACCGCATGGGTCCGGTTTCCCGTTCCAAGTTTTAATGTGGCTTCCTTGAGATACCAATCTGCCGTATGACGCGAGATGCCAAGAATTGAAGCAATATCGGAGCTGGTTTTGCCGGCTGCTGTCCACTTCAGACACTCTATTTCGCGGTTTGTCAGTGAAATGTTATCTTGTTCCAAATTGACAGGATTCTGGGCGATTTTCACTGTGTGGGCGTAAACGTAGAGACCCGCGAGGTGTAGCGCTTTCAAGTCTTCCGGCCCAAGATCAGCCTGTTCGCCGCCAAGGGCAAGAGAGCCTTCCATGCCTTTCGGACCATAGACGGGTATGAAAACGCCGTTGTTGAGTGAAAAGCTTCGCGCTTCTTCGAGGATTTCCAGTCCACGCGGAGTGACACCCGGATCATTTTTCGAGTCGTTCCATAAAAATGGGTCTGATCCTCGAGCTGCTCGCAGAACCACAGGATCATCGACGATATATTGCCGTCCAAGGTAGCGGTCTTGCCATTCAGGGTTCCAACCGGAAGCGAGCAGATAAGGATCTGTGAGTGAGCCAGGGCCTGTAAAGGTTGCAAGGACATAGATCGAGAAACCAAAGTCCGCGGCCAGTTGAACAAGGCATTTCTCTGCGTCAGGAATCGTCTGGGTCTTGGTGACCGTCTCGGTAAAATCGAGGGCGCGGTGAAAACGCTCCTTGTTCATTTTGTGTCCTATTTCTCGAACTTACGACCGTTGGATGTATCTTTGGATTCTGAATATTGGGCAGAAAGCGTCCCAAATAGGAACAATAAAGTAAATAATTTTCATTAGATTACGAACGGTATTGAATCACAACTACAATATCTAGCCTACTGTGTGTTGGAATTGACTATACTCTGCGTGAACAAATCGAAAACCGTACGGAATGGGTGATTCGTGCAGTTTCTGTTCTCTTTCCGTATTAGATGTGTCGGAAAGCACCTGATTTTCGTTGACGCTCTTAACGGAAAGTCAATGCTTGACAGATTTGAGGTTGTTGAATCGATTTGGCAGGATTTTCACTCAAGACTTTGCCTTGATTCAGCATTTCGTGGCTTGTTGTCCTGAGAAATCCACATGTCGTAGAGAACGAAACCTGAATCAATGGGTGTCGCCGATTCGATCAAGTTTTGTTCCAGAGTCGTTCTTTTTGGAGGTTCTGGGAGGCAAACCATGGACAAATGAAGGGGGGACATGTCTTTGCCCAGTGTGCTAGACAGCCTCCACCTTGAAGCCATGGCCGCGTTCCGGGGCGCTTGCCGAACCGAACTGACATTGTAGCCTCTCCATGCCACGTTCCCCATACATGCACCTGCCGCCTGCGGCGCGGTCCAGAACTGTTACGGCAGTTCTTGGACCAACGAACACGGGCAAGACCCATCTCGCCATCGAGCGTATGCTCGCGCATAAATCAGGTCTGATCGGCCTGCCTTTGCGCCTGCTTGCGCGCGAAGTCTACGGTCGGATCGAAGAGCGCGCCGGTACCGATGCAGTCGCCCTGATTACGGGCGAGGAAAAGATCATTCCGAAGGCGCCACGCTATTGGGTGTCGACTGTCGAGGCGATGCCGCTGGATCTGGAAACGGACTTCGTTGCGATCGATGAAGTCCAGTTGGCCGGAGATCTCGACAGGGGGCATGTTTTTACCGACCGGCTCCTGAACCTGCGCGGCCAGTCGGAAACCTTGCTGCTTGGAGCGGCAACGGTCCGTCCCCTTTTGGAGAAGCTTCTGCCCGGTTTGAACGTGGTGACCCGGCCGCGCATGTCAGTCTTGACCTATGCAGGCTCAAAAAAGGTGTCGCGGTTGCCGCCACGCTCGGCGATCGTCGCGTTCTCTGCTGATGAGGTCTATGGCATCGCCGAGTTGATCCGCCGTCAGCGCGGGGGCGCTGCCGTTGTCCTTGGCTCGCTCAGTCCCCGTACGAGAAACGCTCAGGTCGAGCTGTTTCAAAACGGTGATGTTGAGCATCTTGTTGCTACGGACGCGATCGGTATGGGATTGAACCTCGATGTCGACCATGTGGCGTTCGCGGGCAATCGAAAATACGACGGATATCAGTACCGGCAACTCACCGCCGCAGAGATGGGGCAGATCGCTGGCCGGGCCGGCCGTCATACGCGGGATGGCACCTTCGGCGTGACCGGCCGCGTCGATCCGCTCGACGACGAGTTGGTCGAGCAGATTGAGAATCATCATTTCAACAGCCTAAAAGTGCTGCAATGGCGCAACAGTCGTCTGGATTTTGCATCTTCGACGAGCCTGCGCGCATCGCTTGATGCAGTGCCTCGCGAGGACGGGTTGGCACGTGCTCCCATTGGCGATGACATCAATGCACTTGAGCATTTGTTGCGCGATTCAGGCATTTCCGCCATGGCAAAGGGCCCAAAAGCCGTCGAATTGCTCTGGGATGTGTGCCAGGTGCCAGACTATCGCAAGATCGCGCCTGCCAATCATGCAGAGCTTTTGAGCACGATATACACCCATCTTATGCAAGACGGTGCGATTGCAGATGACTGGTTTACCCGTCAATTGGCCTTCGCAGACCGAGCGGATGGTGATATCGACACTCTGGCAAACCGGATTGCTCACATCCGGACTTGGACATATGTCGCGAACAGACCCGACTGGCTCGCCGATCCGGCGCACTGGCAGAACGTTACGCGCGGCATTGAAGACAAACTATCTGATGCGCTTCACGATCGCCTCACGAAGAGGTTCGTGGATCGGCGTACAAGTGTATTGATGCGACGTTTGAGAGAGAACGCCATGCTGGAAGCGGAAATTACATCGAGCGGCGATGTGCTCGTGGAAGGTCAGCACATCGGGAATCTGCTTGGCTTCCGGTTTGCTCCTGATGCGGCGGCCGAAGGGCCGGACGGAAAAACGGTGCGCGCAGCGGCCCAAAAGGCCCTGGCAGCCGAAATTGAGGGCCGGGCGGACAAGCTTTCCCGCTCTGAAAACGCCGACTTCATATTGACCGCCGATGGCATGATTCGCTGGCGTGGCGAGGCGGTTGCCAAGGTTGCCGCCGGCGAAGAGGTGTTGACCCCTTCTGTGTTGCTGCTGGCGGATGAGCATCTCACCGGTGCTGCACGTGAAAAAGTGCAGCAGCGTCTTGATCTTTGGATCAATGCGCAGATCGAAACGCTTTTGAAGCCGCTGGTCGATCTGAAATCGTCGGAAGGCCTTGAAGGTCTTGCTCGCGGCGTTGCCTTCCGGATCGTTGAAGGTCTGGGCATTCTCGAACGTCAGGAAGCTTCTGACGAGATCCGGCAGCTCGACCAGGACATGCGGGCCTCATTGCGTAAGCACGGTGTTCGTTTCGGCGCTTACAACATTTATGTCCCGGCGCTTTTGAAGCCGGCCCCAAGCCAGCTGCTCTCCCAACTCTGGGCATTGAAGCATGGCGCTTTGGACATGAATGGTCTGAGCGACCTGCCTCAGCTTTCAGCGTCGGGCAGAACCTCGATTCCGGTCGATGAAACCATCGACAAGGCCCTTTACAAGGTGGTCGGCTTCCGGGTTTGCGGTCCGCGCGCCGTGCGTGTTGATATTCTGGAGCGACTTGCAGATCTTATCCGTCCACTTGTGGCCTGGAAGCCCCTCGATGCCGAGGTGAGCCCTCCTGAAGGCGCGATTGCCCAGGGCGGCGGTTTCACGGTGACTGTGGCCATGACCTCGCTGCTTGGCTGTGCGGGTGAAGATTTCACCGCGATCCTGAAGTCGCTCGGCTATCGCCTGGAGACCAAAGAAGTCGAGCGCCCGGTCGCGGCCAAGGCTGAAGAAACGCCCAAGTCCGAGACTGCCGCAGAAACGCCAGTCGCGGAGGCTGCAGCTCCTTCTGAAACTGGTGAGGCTCCGGCTGAACCGACTGCCGAGGCGCCGACGGATGCTACGTCGGGCGAAGTCACCGACGACAGTCCTGTTGTTCAAGAAGCCTCGATGGAGGCGACAACGCCGTCCGAAAGCACCGGCGAGCCAACTGAAGCTGGCGCTGGTGCAGTTGAAGACGCCTCAGCGGATGCCGCCGAAGCCGTTGAAATGGAAACGGTTACGATCGAGATCTGGCGTCCGGGCCGTGGCGACCGTCGGCCTCGGCCACGCGGGCAGGACAACCGGCGTGGTGGGGACAATCGCAAGGGCGGTCAGGCACGTGGTGACCAGGGCCGAGGCGACCAGCGCGGCGAGAAACGTCACGGCGGTCCTCGCAATGGCCCGAAAGGTGGCAAGGGCGGCGGTTCCAAGCCTTCTGGCGGTGTTCCACGAAACGATCGGTCACCGAAGAAGGACAAGCCGATCGACCCGAATTCGCCCTTTGCAGCGCTCATGGCTCTCAAGGAGGGCATGGGCAAGAAGGACAAGTCCTGACTTCGGCGAACAGGGATACCATCAAGCCGCCCGCAGGTTCGGGCGGCGCCCTTCGTGTCGACAAGTGGCTTTGGTTCGCCAGGGTCACCAAGTCACGATCGCTGGCGCAGAAGTTGGCCTCCGGTGGCCATGTCCGCATCAACAAGGACAAGATTACCTCCGCCAGCAAGACAGTGAAGGTTGGTGACGTTCTGACAATCGGTCTGGAACGTCGTATTCTGATCCTCAAGGTCGTGGCTCTTGGGACGCGGCGCGGACCCTATGCGGAAGCACAGCTCCTTTATGAGGATATGTCGCCGCCTCCGCCTGAAAAGACCGACAAGCCTATGGCTCCGGCACAGCGAGAATCCGGCGCGGGACGGCCCACAAAGCGTGATCGCCGCCGCATGGATGCCTTCCGAGAACCTGATTGAAACGAGAATCCGGACGACCGTCGATCTGGAGCAAGAGTTTCCAGACAAGGACATTTTGCGCAGTTGCCGACGCTTGCGCCGGCTGTCTAAACGGGATACCCAACGCGATTAGATAAAGGTGTTTTCCCGAAACTGCTTTTGAAGCGGCAACAAGGGATGGCAAAACCGCCGTCATTAGAGGATTGCGATGACCTACGTCGTCACCGATAACTGTATCAAGTGCAAGTACACGGATTGTGTCGAAGTCTGCCCGGTCGATTGTTTTTACGAAGGCGAGAATATGCTCGTCATCAATCCGGACGAATGCATCGACTGTGGCGTCTGCGAGCCGGAATGCCCTGCCGAGGCGATTCTGCCCGATACCGAGCCTGGCCTGGAGAAATGGATCGAGCTCAACGCCGAGTATTCTGAGAAGTGGCCAAACATCACTGAGAAGAAAGACGCTTTGCCCGAGGCCGAAGAATTTGACGGCAAGAAAAACAAGCTCGAAGAGTATTTTTCTCCGGAGGCTCCGGCAGACGCTTGATTGAAGCTTGAGGCCGCGGGAATCCGGGATCTTTCAACAAGAGCCAGTGCGAGCGGAGTGCGCAGAAAGCAGCCATTCTGAAGACACATGGCTGTGGTGACGCATGCGTTAGCTTCTCAAAGCTTTAAATTTCCGCAAAGCTGTGTTATATTTACCAGATAGTCGTTCAATCACTGGCTGGTCTCCCGGTTGGGAGGTTTTGGCAACCGCAATCCGAGCGGGATTGTGAGCAGGATCACGCGTTTCGTATGACTGATCAAACTTGTAGAGTGGATTGCAACGGCTGACCACCCAGACGCGCCCGATATCAACAGGCGTTCCAGCAGGGACCGCCGTTGACTTTGCGTGCGTTAAGAGAAGAACATTGAGCCGCATCCAGCGGTCCAAATAACGGTCTGGCAGACCGGCAACTGCGCAGGAGTAATAACGAGAATGGCAACAGGTACAAAGAAGGCCGCGCAGCGTCAGGGGTTCAAAACTGGAGAACATATCGTTTATCCGGCACATGGCGTCGGTCAGATCACTGCCATTGAAGAACAGAATGTAGCAGGACACAGCCTCGAACTGCTGGTCATCGTCTTCGAGAAAGACAAGATGACCCTGCGGGTTCCGGTTGCGAAAATTGCTTCTGTCGGAATGCGCAAGCTGGGTGATCCCGCTGCGGTCAAGAAGGCTCTTGAGACTGTTCGTGGCCGCCCTCGGGTCAAGCGCACAATGTGGAGCCGCCGCGCGCAGGAATATGAAGCGAAGATCAATTCCGGCGACCTGATCGCGATCTCGGAAGTGGTTCGCGATCTTTTCCGTTCGGAAAGCCAGCCTGAGCAGTCCTATTCCGAGCGCCAGCTTTATGAGGCAGCTCTTGATCGCATGGCTCGCGAAATTGCAGCCGTGGACAAGTGTTCTGAAACCGAAGCTGTGAAGCAGATCGAGCAGAATCTCGCCAAGGCACCGAGCCGTCTGAAAGCGGCTGCTGAAGCCGCTGCAGCAGCCGAATCCAGCGATGACGACGATGGCGATCAGGAAGAAGCAGCCTGATAGGTTGCCGACATAAATCCTGTCTTTTCAGGCAATCGACTTTGAAGACCCGGCTTCGGCCGGGTCTTTTTTTATGGCTGGTCATTTCGCATGGCGGAGGGCGGTCCGGCGTTGCCGGTTCACGCCTATGTGCCGCACTCGTCCTCATTGGGAGTCCGAAGGGTGATCTAGAAAGGCATTCGCTACGTAAGGTATCCAAACAACACTGGAGCGGCTATCACATGTCCACTTCTCTGACAGAAAGACGCCAGATGGTTCGGGCCGCTATGAAGGCGCCCTACCTTACCCGCGAAGAAGAACACGACCTGGCCGTCCGCTGGCGGTCACAGCGTGATGAAAAAGCGCTTGAGAAACTGACGCTCGCCCATATGAGGCTCGTCATTTCCGTCGCCACCCGTTTTCGAAACTTCGGCTTGCCACTCGGGGACATGATCCAGGAAGGACACGTTGGTCTGCTCGAGGCTGCGGCGCGTTTTGAACCGGAACGAGAAGTGCGTTTCTCGACCTACGCGACCTGGTGGATCCGTGCTTCGATCCAGGACTACATCCTCAGGAACTGGTCGATCGTGCGTGGTGGCACGTCATCGACGCAAAAATCCCTGTTCTTCAACTTGCGCCGTCTTCGAGCCAAGCTTTCCAGCAATCAGCAAACGATGACGGACTCGGAACTGCATCAAAAGATTGCCAATGCGATTGGTGTGAAGCAGTCCGACGTCGCCCTGATGAACGCCCGGCTTTCCGGGCCTGATACGTCCTTGAACGCACCGGTGTCAGATACCGACGGGTCGAGTGCTGATCGCCAGGATTTCCTTGTTTCGGAAGCCCCGCTTCAGGATGAAGTTGTGTCACGCAGCATCGACGAAGAGCGCCGCAGCATCTGGCTCAAGTCGGCTTTGCAGGTCCTGTCGGAGCGGGAATTGAAGATTGTGCGAGAGCGCCGTTTGTCTGAAGAAGGTGCGACACTGGAATCTCTCGGCCATAAACTTGGAATTTCGAAGGAACGTGTTCGGCAAATCGAAAGCCGTGCCATGGAAAAGCTGAAAACCGCGCTGATGGAGAGCCAGCCAGACAGGGCTGCCTACTCAATATAAAGACACGGCGCAATAACAAGAAAAGCCAATCGGCCCCATCCGACTCCTTGACCGGGACCGGCATTAAGCCCAGCGTTGATGTTTAGTCGACGACGAGCTTGATCGCTGTGCCCGGTTCAATTTTTTCGTTTCGGTCCAAACCGTTTAGAACCAAGAAGAACGCCAGTCGCCGCGATGGTTCGACGCCACTCATGCCTATGGCGAGCTGACGGCTTGTGTCGCCTGCCTTGGCCTGAACGACCTTGATCCTGAGCGATCGCAAGCGAGCGCGTTCGGTTGGTGTCAGCTGCCGGAAGGTCTCCAGTGTCTGACGATATTCCTTTTCAAAGCCGTCGCTGGGGTTCCGGCTCGCGAAGATAAAGCGATAGCCTGTGCGGCCGATGCGCAGCACGGCGATCCGGAACGACCAGCCCTGTGTGATTGCGGCTGCAACGACGCCTGGCAGGCCGTTGATCGTCGTTTCCCGAACGCTTTGCGGCAAGAGACCGTTGATCCAGCCTGATGTCATGTACTCACTAAGCGAATCATAGGTGCTGAGATCCGCGCCGTCGAAACGCATAGCGGTTCCATCGCCATTGCTCGCCAGAACGGCTTCCGGCGAATTCTCGAGTATGTAGCCCTTGGGGACCGTGAAGCTGATCCCGAGAGCCTTGTGCAGGAAGGCACGCCCGCGCACGAAGCCCTCAAGCGGATCGTCGCCATAAAGCATACCGTCGATCTGGCTCAGATACCGGTTGCGATCCCGCTCACCGATGCCTGGCGCGCCGATTTGCCGCGCGGATTTGACTGCCAGTGCAAAGCGTTCAGGTGTTGTCGGATGCGAGGACAGGAAATCGGGGGCGTTGTCCTTGTCGTTCTGCGCCGTCTGATAGGCCGAATAGTCGGCCATGGATTTGAGAAACCGGGAGGCGGCATAGGGGTCGTAACCAGCCCTGGCGAGGGTTCGCACGCCCACCGCATCGGCTTGCAGTTCCTGAACCTGCGAAAAGCGGGCGAAGGAAAGCTGTGAGGAGACGATAGCTGCCCGAGCCTTGGCCGAATCCTGAACTACATTGGTCAGGATCTTGTTCGCGAGCTCGCGAGCTTCGGCGCGCTGTTGACGCTCGATTGCGTGGTTGGACGTGACGTGTGCCATTTCGTGGGCCAGAACCGCGGCAAGTTCTGATGTGTCATTGGCAAGGGCAAGCAAACCCCGTGTGACATAAAGATACCCACCGGGAAGAGCGAAGGCGTTGATCGCCGGGGAGTTGAGGATCGTGATCTGGTAGCTTTGGGATGGATCTTCCGACGCGGCCACGAGCCGACCCACGACGCTAGCCACCGCCCTCTCAGCGCCGGCGTCCTTATAGACACCGCCATAAGTTGTGACGACGCGCGGGTGTTCCCGCGCTCCGATGTCCTCCGCCAGGCCGGGGCGCAGCGAGCCTGGTGCAATCGATCCACTCGGGGATCCGGTATCAAGCAACTGGCAGGACGCGAGCAACAGGAACAGCGAAACTGCCGCTGGTGCCGATCGCCGGGATTTGGCCGACTTCGCTACGGTGGGCACCTGCCTGATCCTTGCTATTGCCAGCTTGAAAGCACGTCGCCCAATCACTTCCTGTCCTCTTCACGATCAAGGATCGTTAGTTGCCCGGGATGGACCAGCCTCAGCAAGGGTCCATCCTGCACCTCTATCACACCACGCAGACGAACTGCCTGCCCTGACAAATCCTTCCAGTCCAGGCCCTGCCGTAAAAGCGCTATCCGAAAGGCGTCCTCGTGCGAAGCAGAGATCGTGGCGGTAAAATCGGTTTTCCAGTATCTGCCAAAGTTGAGATAACGAGTGCGCTCGGTTTTTCCAAGCGAAACGATGCGTCCCTCGACGATAACGTGTTGCCCTGCAGCCTGAACAAGCGGTTCCGCGTAGTAGCTGCTAAAAATCTTGCGGGTTTGCCAGAGGCCGCTCTTGTCCTTGCGGGCACGGTCCTCGGCCTCAATGAGATGCTGAGTGCAGGCCCAACTGCCAAGTCTTGGATCCAAGGCGGTCAGACCCCGCGCGACAAGATGTTCCTGAAGCAGTCGGTGTTTTCTATCCGGCCCGTCGGCCTGAACAATCCAGGCTGGTATGAAGCCCCAGCGGTTGGCTGGACCTGCCGGATAGGCGTGAAATTTCGCGTTTGCTGTCAGGTCCCGCTCCTTGTGCAGCGATGACCAGCCGCCGCTCGTGTCGGCGAGAGTGTAGAACGTGTTGCTAGGACCAGGAAACAGGCCCTTGGACGTTGGGGATCCAACGTCGATGGCGGAGGAGGCAGCGTTTCCTTGCAGGCAAGGGTGCTCGCTAATGTCCTCTGCCAGCGCAGAGCCTGTCATCAGGCCGAGGAGCGTGAGCATGACAGTTCGCAGAAGACCATTCGGAAATAACCGCGTTTCATTGTCCGCCAGACAGTTGGCGCACGACCGCATGAGGGATTTCCGGCAGCCTTTCGCCGCAATCAGTGGGATGCAGAAAGCCAAATTTCCATTTTCCGCTGCCAACGTCCTTCTTGACGTAGCCATCAATTGCGGCAGGCGAAAGACCGACGTTGCTTCAATTTGGCTGTCTTTTCAAATTGCACATGACGCATGAGCAGAGGGCTCGCAAACCCGATCTCTTCATGTTATTTGCAAAGACACGGTCCCGTAGCTCAGCAGGATAGAGCATCAGATTCCTAATCTGAGGGTCACAGGTTCGAATCCTGTCGGGATCACCAGTCTTTTCAATGCCGGATTGTTGCGATTCAGCCCTTTTCAACCAAGCTTTGAGCGGTTGTGCCTGCCTGTTCGGCGGCCAATCGACAATGGGGATAGGCCCTGAAACGAAGTTTGGCGAAGAGGCGGTAGAGGCGGCTCGCCAAAGGGTGGAGCAGGGGAAGCTGCAGGAGGCGGGCCAAAAGCCGCCATCCCCTGAATTGACCCCACAGAAGAACAAAGGCATCGAGACCGCCGTGGATCCGGCCCTTGTTGTCCGCAACCCGCATGAACATCAGCGCTTCCGCCTGACTGAGGCCGCTGTCAGCAAGGGTTTCAGGCGCGCGTGCCACGTCATTCCAGCGGATCGGATTGTTTGCCTTGCGCTTCTGGAAAAAGGCGATCTCACGGGCGCAAAGACCACATTTCCCGTCATAGTAGACTGTCAGCATCTTTGGGTCCTCACGCGTATCGTCTTCTTTTCTCTCGATTGATACGCCTAGACAAAGGGAGCAGATTTCTTCTGCTGCTCATTGTCTTTTTCCGCGATAGGATCGTTCGCAATTGGAACTTAAAAGCCGCATTGCGAGCGGTGGCGTTTGAAGCATCTGGAGGTGCATATGACATTCAAGGCAATGGTTGTCGAGAAGGACGAAGACGGCAAAACATCAGCATCCATCCAGGATCTTGATGACAGTCGCTTGCCGGATGGCGATGTGACGGTTGCTGTCGAGTATTCGACGGTCAACTACAAGGATGGCCTTTGCCTGGGCCCTGGTGGCGGGCTTGTCCGGACCTATCCGCATGTGCCGGGGATCGACTTTGCAGGAACTGTCGAAGCGTCTGATGATGCACGCTACAAGCCTGGAGACAAGGTTGTCCTGACCGGCTGGCGTGTCGGTGAGGCCTGGTGGGGCGGCTACGCCCAGAAAGCCCGGGTCAAGGCGGACTGGCTGGTGCCGCTGCCGGACGGTTTGAGTGCGCGCGATGCCATGGCGGTCGGAACCGCCGGTTTTACGGCGATGCTCGCGGTCATGGCGCTTGAGGATCATGGCTTGAAGCCGGGCGACGGTTCGGTTCTCGTGACAGGTGCTGCCGGCGGTGTCGGATCGGTTGCGACCGCGATCCTGTCGAACGTGGGGTATGAGGTTGCCGGTGTCACGGGCCGGCCGGAAACGGCTGAGTATCTGACGTCGCTGGGGGCGAGCCAGATTGTGGCGCGCGAAGACATCAACGAGACCGTGAAACGTCCGCTCGAAACAGAAACCTGGGCCGGATGCGTCGACGCGGTTGGCGGAGCAATGCTGGCGCGGGTCTTGGGCCAGATGAAATACGGTGCGTCCGTTTCTGCAGTTGGTCTTGCGGGAGGCGCAGGGTTGCCTGCAACGGTAATCCCCTTCCTGCTGCGTGGTGTCAATCTTCTTGGCATCGACAGTGTGATGCGCCCCTATGAGGACCGGTTGTGCGCCTGGGAGCGTCTTGCGAAGGATCTGCCGCTCGACAAGCTGCATGCCATGATCCAACCAGCCACGCTGGCGGATCTGCCGGAGCTGGGTGCATCGATCCTCAAGGGCGGCGTCAAGGGACGTGTCGTCGTCGACGTCAACGCCTGACCCGCCTGATCGGGCCGGCTTTGCTGGAAAACTGGAGGCGGCGTCTAATCCGCCGCTTCCAACGTCTGCCTGAGGGCCTCGAAGATCTGCTCATAGATGCCCTCGACCATTTCGGCGTGCTCAGGACCCAAACGGTGAAGCATCGAGAGCCCGGGCGCTGCGTTGAGTTCCAGGATCGTGAAATCTGGTGCCGATGCGTCTTTGTCGCTCTCGACGATCAGGTCTGCTCCAAAATAACTGAGTCCGAGGGCCTTGCCGCTGGCGATTGCCGTATCGGTGATCGCCTTTGGAAGGTTCTGCGTGACATCGCGGGCGTCCCCGCCTGACGACAGATTGGCGGTCGGCAAGAGTGTGACTGCTACGCCGGCCGCGGGAACATCGGACAGGGCATATCCTTGTTCCTCGAGCGCCAGAACAAGGCGGGGATCTTTAGGGTCGATCTGATTTATCCCGCCAGCCAGCTCTGCAAGGGTCGAACGGCCGTCGCCAATGACTTCGGGCGCTGTGCGCTCGATAGCGCAGAGGATCTTGTTCCCGAGCACCAGAACCCTGAGATCGCGGCCGGTCACAGCCTGCTGGAGAAGGACTCTGTCGTGGTGCTGGAACAGGTTCGTCAGAATGGATGTCAGCTCCGCTTGGCTCCGGACCTTGAATACATCGAAGCCTTCCTTGCCATCGTTGGGTTTTGCAAACAGGGGAAAGCCAACTTTGTCTGCGA
This sequence comes from Labrenzia sp. CE80, assembly GCF_009650605.1. Taxonomy (NCBI): domain Bacteria; kingdom Pseudomonadati; phylum Pseudomonadota; class Alphaproteobacteria; order Hyphomicrobiales; family Stappiaceae; genus Labrenzia; species Labrenzia sp. CE80. Next base: position 283,049 of record NZ_WAJT01000003.1, on the reverse strand, counting down.
ACCTCTCAGCCGCCTGAAACCCCATAAGGGCATCTGTGTAGCCCGGCTGTCTGGCTGAGAGAATGGCGATTGAAGAGGGGGAACTGATCAGCAAGCTATCTGGAACGGGAAAGCCGTCGCGCCTCAGAAATTCCGCTGTATATGCCTTGTCCCGAGCGATTTCACTTGCGCCGAGTGGATTGAGATCGAAGCGTGTGCCGACAAAGAACGAGCGTTTCCCAGCCTTGTTGGCAATGTAGCCGGCATGGCCAAGCGCTTGGTCGATGACCAGGGACAGGTCATGGCGCTCGCAATAGTCCGCCAGGAGACGAGAGACCAGCGGTTTGGCTTTAGAGGCAGGCATGCCGCTGGTCATGTGTTCAGGAGATCAGTTCTGGTTCTGGCGCGTGTTTGCCAGATAGTCGATCTTGAAGAGCTTCGGATTGGTCGGACCGTTTGAGGTCACGTTGTAGACGGCGACCGACGTGTCGTAGCCTTGTGCATCGGTGACAGTCCATTGCTTCAACGCATAGTCCTTGGCATCGAAGATCAGGGTCAGAATACCGGAATTGAAGGTGGTCTTGTCTTCCAGCGTGACGGTCACGAGATCAGGCTCAACCAGAACATTTGTGACGTTTGCGTCTTTCTGGAGGTCGATGTTTTCGGCGAGCAGAAAGCGCAAAGGCGTCTGGCTCAGGGGCCAGATGTCTTGTGTCGCGAGCTTCCGGTCTTTCACCGAAACGGACTTGCCGTCGGCTATAATGTCGAGTTTGGCTGGCGGATTATAATAAAAACGGACCTTGCCCGGACGCGCGAGGTAGAACTTGCCTTCGAGCTGATTGCCTTCCGGGCCGAACTGGATGAAGTCGCCATGCATGGTCTTCACCGAGTTGAAATAGGAATTCACGTCGGACAGCGTCTTGGCCTGTTCCTTCGTCAGCGCCCTTGCGCCAAGCCCGCTAAGACTCAGAAAAAGAGCAGCGACAAGGAGGGACTTCAACGCTGTTATGGCAGAACGGTGCGGCATGTCGTGTCCTGAGTGTCTCGTTGCATATGAGGTCTCATTCTTCAGATAGAGCGCCCATGTGGCAAAGCTTTGGCGATGGGCCTGCTAGATGTCGCCATCATTTCCGTTTTGCACAAGGATCTCGCGCTTTCCAGCATGATTTGCTGCGCTGATCAGCCCTTCCTGTTCCATCCTTTCGATCAAAGAAGCGGCCCGGTTGTAACCGATGGACAGGCGGCGCTGGACATAGGATGTGGAGGCCTTCTTGTCGCGCAGGACGATGGCCACAGCCCTGTCGTAGAGGTCGTTGCTTTCATCACCACCGCCGCCGGATCCGCCGCCCTCATAAGGGCTGTCGGAAGGTTCTTCTTCCTCCGTGACGGCTTCAAGATACTGAGGCGTTCCCTGAACCTTTAGGTGGCTGACGATGTGCTCGACCTCTTCGTCTGACACGAACGGTCCGTGGACGCGCTGGATGCGCCCGCCGCCCGCCATGAACAGCATGTCACCCATGCCAAGCAGCTGCTCGGCGCCCATTTCACCCAGAATCGTGCGACTGTCGATCTTCGACGTGACCTGGAAGGAAATACGGGTCGGGAAGTTTGCCTTGATCGTACCGGTGATCACATCCACGGACGGACGCTGAGTTGCCATGATCAGATGGATGCCCGCGGCACGGGCCATCTGTGCCAGGCGCTGGATGGCGCCTTCGATGTCTTTGCCTGCGACCATCATCAGATCGGCCATCTCGTCGACCACAACGACGATATACGGCATGGTTTCGAGCGGCAGATCCTCATCTTCGTAGATCGGCTGGCCGGTCTCGCGGTCAAAGCCGGTCTGGACGGTTCGGGTAAAGCTCTCGCCCTTCTCAAGCGCCTGCTTAATGCGGGTGTTGTAGCCGTCGATGTTGCGGACGCCGACTTTCGACATCTTCTTGTAGCGGTCTTCCATCTCGCGGACCGTCCATTTCAAGGCAACCACGGCCTTTTTCGGATCGGTCACGACCGGCGTCAGCAAATGAGGGATGCCGTCATAGATCGACAGTTCGAGCATCTTCGGATCGATCATGATCATCTTGCACTCGTCCGGTGTCAGACGATAGAGCAGCGAGAGGATCATGGTGTTGATCGCGACCGACTTACCAGAGCCGGTGGTACCTGCCACGAGCAGGTGAGGCATGCGGGCCAGATCTGCGACCACGCTCTCGCCATTGATGGTCTTTCCGAGCCCCAGTGCCAGCTTCGACTTCGTCTTCTCAAAGTCCTGCGAGGCCAGAAGCTCGCGCAGGTAAACGGTTTCGCGGCGCGCGTTCGGAAGCTCGATGCCGATGGCGTTCTTGCCCGGAATGACCGCGACGCGTGCGGAAATGGCGCTCATAGAGCGGGCTATGTCGTCGGCAAGGCCAATGACGCGAGAGGACTTGATGCCAGGTGCCGGCTCCAGTTCGTAGAGCGTCACGACCGGACCCGGACGGACCTCGATGATCTCGCCACGCACGCCGAAATCTTCTAGAACGCCTTCCAGGATGCGGGCATTCTGTTCCAGTGCATCGGCGGACAGACCTGGGATCTTGCCGGTGGTCTTCGGCTCGGCAAGCAGCATCAACGGAGGCAGTTCGTAGTCCTCGGGAGCGCCCAGGAGAGACGGCTGCGCCTCGCTGATGACCCTTTTGCCCTGTTTGGGGCGTGGCGCCGGCGGGATAATGCGGCCTTGCTGTGGTGCTTCGTTGGCCGGTGCGGCGATGCCGACGGGCTTGGGCAATGGAGCCTTGGAGATCAAGAGATCGTCAGGTTCGAAGCCCTCGCCTTCCTCGTCATAAGGTTCGTCTTCGCTTTGCGTTTCAGGCACCTGATCAGGAGCGCCGTAATATGTGCCGAGGCCATCGTCGTCGTCAGGCATAAGCTTTCCGGCGAGCGCGCGGCGGAAGGCTTTGAGGGCACCGCCATGCTTTTCGTTGACGGGCTCGTAGTCCTCTTCTTCCTCGTCCCATTCCTCCTCGACGTCATGGGCGCGGCCGTAGCCAGTCGCCCGGCGCAGCAAGGATGCACTTTGGAGCGACCAGTGGCTGACCATGCCGATCGTCGAGCTGAGAATCAGGCCAATGCGGGATTCGCTGTCGTCGTCATCATCAAGGCCGAGTTCGTCCTCAAGGCTGCGACCGTGGCCGCTCGGAGTCTGGCGTCCGTCTGAGCTTTCTGAAACCTCCGCGGAGCGGAACCAGCCAGCAGAGGCAAAGAGCAGGAGAGCGGCCGGAAGGCCAAGACCAAACACGCCAATGATCGTGGCTGCGCCTTCGGTGAAATTGTCGGTGAGCAGTGCCGGGACCGCATGAACGCTGTCGCCGAGGAAGCCACCCAGACCTGTGGGCAACGGCCAGCTTTCGGGCACCGGCAGAGACGCGAGGGCGCCAGAACTGATGACTGAGCCTGCGACCCAATAAAACAGCCGCTTGCGACCGATGCGCATGGTGTGACCGGCCAGAAGCCGCCAGCCCCAAAGTACGACTGGAACGAGGAAGACCGCTGTTGCCAGGCCGATGGTCTGCATCAGGATGTCGGCAATGATTGCGCCTGGCCGTCCAAGAGCATTGTGAGCGGGTTCGGATGTCGCATGGTTGAGGCTTGGATCCGTGACCGACCATGTCGCAAGGCTTGCGGCGAGCGCCGCTGCAAAGGCGATGACACACAAGCCGCCGAGGCCAACGAGATTCCGCTTCAGGAACCTTTTGATGGGGCTCTGTGTGTCGAGCAGGTCGATCGATGCGCGGCGGCCATTTCCGCGGACGGCACTTGCCCGTCTCATGCCTTCTCTCCCAACCAGGATGCAATGCGCACAAGCGCGGTTTCGGTGGTTTCAAGCGGGGCACATAGGCCAACGCGAATATAGGATTTGCCGGGATTGCTGCCATCTGATTGATCAGACGCCAGATAGGCACCGGGCAGGACCTTGACTCCGGTATCTGCCCAAAGGTCCCGTGCGATGGAAACAGAGTCTCCCCAGCGCGAAATGTTCATCCAGAGGAAAAAGCCTGCTTCCGGTGTCACCTTGCCCATCAGAGGCGCAAGGTGTCTCTCTGCCGCCTGGAACTTTTCGTTGTAGAGGCGGCGGTTTTCGATCACATGCGTTTCGTCGCCATAGACTGCTGCGGCAACGGCTTGATTGGGGAGAGGCACCTGAGGAGCGGCCAATCCGCGGAATTTGACCCACTTGCCGAGAAATTCCGGGTCTCCTGCGGCAAACCCGCAGCGCAGACCGGCCAGGTTGGAGCGTTTCGACAAGGAATTCAGGACGATGATCTTGTCAAAAATCTGGGAGCTGTCGCCGCCCATGGCCTTTGCTGCCTCGAGGATCCCGACCGGCGGCACGTCTCGGTAAATCTCGGAGTAGCATTCGTCGGCAAAAATATAGAAACGGTGCTTTCGCGCCAGGCCGATCAGCCTTTGCCAGTAAGCAATGTCTGCGACATAGCCTTCGGGATTGGTCGGCGATGCGACGTAAAAGGCGACCGTCCTGTCGAGGAGTTCCGGCGAGAGACCATCGAGATCGGGCAGAAATCCGTGATCTGGAACAGCGTCCAGTAACAGTGCTTGTGCGTCGGCAATATGGGCTGCTGCAGCGTAGGTCTGGTAGAATGGGTTCGGCAGGATGACGACCGGATGATCCAGGTCTTTTGCCAGCTGATCCCGGGCGGCAATTGCGCCAAAGGAGAGACCTTCACGGGATCCGTTCAGCGGCAGCACGCCATTGTCTCTGCTGATCAAGCCATCCAGCCCATAGCGTCGATCGAGCCAGTCTGCGACGGCTGCGCGGAATTCCGGGGTGCCGTTGATCGGCGGATAGCGCCGGAAATCAGCCATGTTGTCATTGAAGACCTTGGCGGTGAAATCGGGGATCGCGTGCTGCGGCTCGCCAATGGTCATGGCAATGGGATCCATGCCCGGCGTCACGCCTTCGAGCAGGGACGCCAGTCGCTGAAACGGATTTGAACTCGGCAGGGCAGCGCCGCGCCGGTACTGAGAGATACTAGGGGTCATGAATGTCCCGGGCATTCCGAATGCATGATTGCGCTCAGGCTATAGCCCTCTTGGTAAAGCTCTGATTAACCAACCAGCAAAGGTGACAGATCTTTCGACCTGAAATTCGGTCTTGCGTTGAAGGGTTTCTGGCCTACTTTCAAGCCTCGGACAGACTGGCAAGGGCTTTGAAATCATGCAGAAAACCGGCGATCCAACCTCCGTCGTCTGCTTCGGCGATTCCCTGACCTGGGGCTTTAAGCCCGGAGAGCGGACGCGCTATGGGCATGACCAGCGCTGGACGCGCCTTCTGCAGTGCGAATTGGGTGATGCGTTTTATGTCCTGGAAGAGGGCGTAAACGGTCGCACGACGGTGTTTGAGGACCCTGTCCGGGGGGACAAGAATGGTCTCGATCACCTGGCAACCGTGCGCAAGACACATATGCCGATCGACATTCTCGTGCTCATGCTGGGAACCAACGATCTTCAGTCCCGGTTCAACATGAGTGCAGGCGCGATTGGTTATGCCGTGGCGCGGCTGCTCGATTATGCCCGTACGCCGACAGACGATCCGGAAGGCAAGGCACCGAACATTCTCCTGATTTCGCCTCCGCCGCTGGGCGACTTTGCAGCCTCTCCCCTTGAGTCCATGTACTGCGAGAAGAGCGTTGCCGAATCCAGAAAACTCGCCGACGTCTATGCTGATATTGCCAAGCAATATGGCGCGGCGTTCTTTGACGCAGGCTCGGTGATCAGTGTCAGCGATGTGGATTCGGTTCATTGGGACGCAGAGATGCAGGATCCCTTTGCGAAGGCCGTTGCCGATGAAGTGCGGAAACTGGTGACCACCTAAAAGTCCGAGGTCAGGCCTTTGACTTCCCAATCGTCATAGCGGGTTGGCTCGAGGCCTCCGCGGCCGTTGATCTCCTTGGGAAGGTCTTCCTGCTTCGCGTCGATGTCCTTGCGCCGCTCCTCGGCTTCCTGCAGAGCGCGCTGGGCCGCGGGTGGCAAGTCCTCGAAGCGGCGTACAGGCGCTTCCTCGATGTTTGCCGCAAGACTGGGGGCATCGGTGGCAAGCTTGAAGTCGAGGATCTTGGCGTCCGGTTTGGGAGCTTCAGGGGTCTGGTCAGTGGTATCTGTCACGGGTTTCAACCTCCTGATTTGCTCGGTTTCGATCGCCAAAGCTTGCGCAAATGGCGGAACGACACCATTTCCTATTCAACAGGAGGCTATATAGGGCCTCGATCCTGAATGCAAAAACCTGGGCTTTAGTGGCGAGGTGAACAACACGATGAATTATTTCCGTACGGCGATGCTTCTGGCTGCCATGACGGCGCTCTTTATGGGCATTGGCTATATGATTGGCGGTCAGAGCGGCATGATGATCGCGCTGATGATCGCGGCCGCCATGAATGTGTTCAGCTACTGGAACTCCGACAAGATGGTGCTGAAAATGCACCATGCGCAGGAGGTGGATGAGCGCACGGCGCCGGAGCTCTTCCGGATGATCCGGCAGCTCTCCGCAAATGCGGATCTGCCGATGCCGAAGGTCTATCTGATCAACAATCCGCAGCCGAATGCTTTTGCCACGGGCCGGAATCCGCAGAATGCTGCCGTTGCCGCGACGACCGGGCTCCTGGACATGCTGACGATGGAAGAGGTCGCGGGTGTGATGGCCCATGAGCTGGCCCACGTGAAGAACCATGACACGTTGATCATGACCATCACTGCGACGCTGGCCGGCGCAATTTCCATGCTTGGAAACTTCGCGTTCTTTTTCGGTGGCAACCGGGACAATAACAATCCGTTCGGTTTTGTCGGTGTGCTTGTGGCGATGATTGTTGCTCCCATGGCGGCAATGCTGGTGCAAATGGCGATTTCCCGGACCCGCGAATATGCTGCCGACCGGATGGGGGCCGAAATCTGCGGTCAGCCACTGTGGCTTGCTTCAGCGCTCAGCAAGATCGCTGGCGGTGTGGAGCGTATTCACAACCCGGACGCCGAGCACAATCCGGCGACGGCGCATATGTTCATCATCAACCCCCTGTCCGGCGAGCGGATGGACAATCTGTTCTCCACTCACCCGAACACGGCCAATCGGATCGCCGAGCTTCAAAAACTTGCCAACGCAGGTCTTGGCGGCGGTGGATACGCACCTCGGCAAGAAGCGCCGCAACGGGCATCTTTCGATGGTCCATGGGGCGGTGCACGTCAACCAAGCAAGCCCCAACGACCGAAAGGGCCATGGGGCTAAGCCTGCTTGCCGCTCATAGACGGCGAAAAGAAATGGCTTTCGCCGGCTGATCAAGCCTTTTACAATGCAGCTCTTGCGCCGGGACCGGGAAACCGATCCCGGCGCTCATTTTTTCTTCAACCGCTTGAGAGTTCCCTTGTCGAACCTGACCGACCCAAACAAGAGGGTAAAACCCTCAGATTTCGCCGGAAAACCCCAGACGCCCGGGTTTGCCGCCCGCAAGATTGCAGCGGATCTGCTCGGCAATGTGGTTCACAAGCGGCGTCCGCTGGACAATGAGCTCGATCTCAATTCTGGCCATTCCGGGTTTCGGGAGCTGGCCTTCAACGATCGCGCATTGGTGCGTGCGATCCTCGGCGTCTGTCTGAGGCATCGTGGCGAAATCGCCGAAATCATCGATCGTCTACTGGACCGGCCCATTCCTGAAAAATCTGGCCGGGTTCTGGATATCCTGCACGTCGGCATTGCCCAGATGCTCTTCATGGAAGTGCCGGATCGTGCGGCGGTGTCTCTCGCAGTTGAAAACGCGTCTGCGGATCGACGTGCGCGTCCCTACAAGGGGCTCGTGAATGGTGTTCTGCGACGGCTCGGCCGTGAGCGGGAGGCATTGACGTCCGATCTCGACAGAGCCGCGCTGAACACGCCAGAGTGGCTGCTTGAGAGCTGGACACAGGGCTATGGTGCGGAAACAGCCAAGGCAATTGCAACGGCGCATCAGAGCGAAGCGGCGCTGGATCTGACCATCAAGGATGGATCATCAGAAGCCTGGGCGGAAAAGCTCGGTGGAACGGTTGTTGGCGCCGGGTCGGTTCGTCTGGTCAAGAAGGGCGCGGTCGACAAGCTTGACGGTTTCGAAGAGGGCGCCTGGTGGGTCCAGGATGCCGCAGCAGCGCTGCCCGCGAAGCTTCTCGGAGATCTTAACGGCAAGCGCGTCGCAGACCTGTGTGCTGCTCCTGGTGGCAAAACGGCCCAGCTTGCGGCGGCTGGCGCCGAAGTGACCGCAGTCGATATCTCGAAGGGCCGACTGAAACGCGTAAGCGAAAACCTTTCACGGCTAAAGCTCTCGTCGGAAATCGTGACTTCGGACATCCGTGAGTGGGAACCGGAGGCGCAGTTCGATGCGATCCTGCTTGATGCGCCTTGCAGTGCGACGGGAACGATCCGGCGTCATCCGGATGTGCCCTGGTTGAAGCAGCTCTATGATGTCGAGACCCTTTCGAAGATCCAGGGCGAACTTCTGCGCAGGGTGATCGCTTGGCTGAAACCCGGTGGCGTGCTGGTCTATTGCACCTGTTCGCTGGAGAAAGCGGAAGGCGAGGACCAGATTGCCAGCGTGCTCGCCGAAGCAGATGGAATTGAGCTGATTCCGGTCACAGCTGACGAGATTGGTGGCCTGGCTGCATCGGTGACTGAGGAGGGGTATCTAAGAACCTTGCCATGTCAGGCAGTCACGAAAGCTGGCGATGAAACCGGCCTGGATGGCTTTTTCGCTGCGCGCATCAAGAGACTTTAACGGCACATAAACCGTTCCTGCGCAGATAATGGCAAGAAAATACTAACCTTAACGGTCAGTTGCCGTTCGACCCAGAGGACTTACCCATCCGTGCTCTTTGCCTCCCATATGGCGTATTGGTGCCGTGACCATGAGCGTTGCTTCTGAAAAGGGGCGCGTGTGGCGGCTTGCGGCCGGATACGCGTGGCAGCGCCTCTTGCGATGGCTTCATGGCGGTCCGTTCTTCCGGCTGAGACCTCAGCCGGGAACGCCTGCTCGTCTGTTGATTGCACCTCAGGACTTGAGGACGGCGGATCAGACGAATGCGGCGGATATCTACGGTGGGCGTTTTCTCTTCTCGGGCTATCTTGTTGAAACGCATGGCGCATCGCCGTTTGAACTGGAAGGTGAACACCCTGACTGGCAGCGTCAGTTGCATGGCTTTGCCTGGTTGCGAGACCTTCGTGCGGCCGACAGCCGGATCTCCCGCCAGAACGCGAGAGCGCTGGTTGATGACTGGCTGAAGCATTCGGGCCGCTGGCATCCTATCGGCTGGGAAGCGCCGGTCGTGACCCGCCGGGTGATGTCATGGCTGGCCCATTCGCCGTTCATTCTCGAAGATGGCGATCATGACTTCTACAATCGATTTTTGCGCTCGCTATTGCGGCAGGTGCGATATCTGCGCCGAACCATCAATGAAACGCATGATGGGGTCGAAAGACTGCAGGCAGCGCTTGCCATCGCCGCAGCCTGTGTCTCCATGTCCGGCCAGGGACGTTTCGCGCGCCAGAGCATTCGCCGGCTTGACCAGGAGCTTTTGCGCCAGATCCTGACCGACGGCGGCCATATTTCACGGAACCCGCGCGCCATCGTCGAAATTCTCGCCGATCTCCTGCCGGTTCGTCAGGCATTCGTCGCCCAGGGTCTGGAGCTTCCGGCCGCGATGCTGCAGTCGGTCGACCGGATGATGCCGATGATGCGCTTCTTCCGCCACGGTGACGGTGCACTCGCGCATTTCAACGGTATGGGATCGACGCCAAATGATCTCATAGCCACGATCATGGCCTATGATGATGCGCGCGGGGCTCCGCCGATGAATGTGCCGCACACTGGCTACCAGCGCCTGTTTGGCGGTTCGTCGGTTGTTATCATGGATACGGGAAAACCGCCTCCGCTGGGCATCAGCGAAGACGCGCATGCGGGATGTCTTTCTTTTGAATTTTCGTCAGGGCTTAAACGGATTATCGTGAACTGCGGGGTTTCAAGTCGCAGCAACGAAATGTGGCGCAAGGTCAGCCGGTCAACGGCCGCGCATTCCACGGCGACGATTGAAGATACGTCTTCTTGCAGGTTCTTGAGCGAGAGACCCTTCGGACGCTGGCTGGGCGCGCCGATCGTTGCCGGGCCAAGACATGTGCCGGTTGAACGCGAAGACGATGCGGCGGGCATTCGCGTGACGGCCTCCCACGATGGCTACCAGCAGCAATTCGGGATCGTTCATACGCGGGATATGCGGCTCTCGGGCGATGGCACCGTCCTTGACGGGATCGACAGTTTCCCGGTCAGTGCAAAGGTCGTCGAACCCGGTGATCAATTCGCCATTCGCTTTCACCTACACCCAGCCATCAAGCCGTCATTGCTCCGGGGAGGGACGGCCGTTCTTCTCGTTTGCCGCGATGGTGAGGCTTGGGAGTTCGACGCGCCGGGTACCGAGCTCGCATTGGAAGAATCCATCTATCTTTCTGATGTCTACGGACATCGCAAGACCATGCAAATCGTCCTGTATGGACGCATTCGCGACAGCCAGTCATCGGCCTGGCAATTCCGCCGAACCGCGACTGCCAAACTTAGCCGTCGTGGATCCAGCGAGTTTGACGAGTTGGCGCGGACTGGTGAATTGCCGCTTGATGACCCGGACGAAGATGTCCCGCCGGAGGTTGATCAGGAAATCGACCAGGGGGTGGATCAAGAAGCGAAAGAGCTGGCTCCAGACGTGAACCCCAAGGTTTAGGGCACCGCAGCGGCTTCCCTCTTAGTGCCATTTCCCGTTCTTTGCCGTCGTGGCTTTTGATTTGTGCGCAATCGTGTTAGGGCGACGCCAACTTCCCCGGATCGTCCCAACCGCGAGGCAATTTCAATGGCCATTGTGTCCAAGAGCGTCCCTGTTCCTCCGCTTGTTCCCGTCAAACGGGCTCTTCTTTCCGTCTTTGACAAGACAGGTCTCGTCGACTTTGCGAAAGCTCTGTCAGAGCGCGGCGTTGAGTTGGTTTCTACGGGCGGGTCCTACAAGGCGCTGAAGGATGCAGGCCTCGCGGTGCTGGACATTTCCGAGGTGACCAAGTTTCCGGAAATTATGGACGGGCGCGTGAAGACGCTTCATCCGATGGTTCACGGTGGTTTGCTCTCGATCCGTGACGATGCCGAGCATCAGGCAGCGATGAGCGATCATGGCATCACCGGCATCGATCTCTTCTGCGGCAATCTCTATCCGTTTGAAGATGTTGTCGCCAAGGGCGCTGACTATGCGACCGGTGTCGAGAATATCGACATTGGCGGCCCGGCTATGACCCGTGCAGCAGCCAAGAACCACGCCTATGTCACCGTGGTCACTGATCCGTCTGACTATGACCAGGTGATTGCAGAACTTGACAAGAACGACGGTCAGTCGCCGATTGACCTGCGCAAGAAGCTGGCGCTCAAGGCCTTCGCCCGTACGGCTGCCTATGATGCCGCTGTTTCCAACTGGCTGGCCGATCAGCTTGACGAGGCCACTCCGGCGCACCGGGCCGTTGGCGGCGAACTGGCTGAAGTCATGCGCTATGGTGAAAATCCGCACCAGTCCGCTGGTTTCTACAAGACCGGCGAAAATCGTCCGGGTGTTGCCACGGCTCGTCAGATCCAGGGCAAGACGCTGTCCTACAACAACATCAATGATACGGATGCGGCGTTCGAACTCGTCAGTGAATTTGATCCGGCCCGCACGTCTGCTGTCGCCATCATCAAACACGCCAATCCTTGTGGAGTTGCAGAAGGTGCAAGCCTGAAGGAAGCCTATGAGATGGCGTTTCGCTGCGACCCAGTGTCTGCTTTTGGCGGCATCGTTGCCCTGAACCAGAAGCTGGATGCGGCTGCGGCGGAAGAGATCGTCAAGATCTTCACCGAAGTGATCATCGCGCCGGAAGCTGACGAAGCTGCCATGGAGATCATCGCGGCGAAGAAGAACCTGCGTTTGCTCCTGACTGGCGGTCTTGCGGACGCCCGCTCCAAGGGCCTGTTCGTCAAGTCGGTTGCGGGCGGTCTGCTTGTCCAGTCCCGTGACAATGGTGTCGTTGATGATCTCGATCTGAAGGTGGTGACCAAGCGCGCGCCGAGTGAGCAGGAACTCAAGGATCTCAAGTTTGCCTTCCGCGTTGCCAAGCACGTGAAATCCAACGCAATCGTTTATGCCAAGGACGGTGCGACCGTCGGCGTTGGCGCAGGCCAGATGAGCCGTATCGACAGCGCGCGTATCGCTGCTCGCAAGGCACTGGATGCGACCGAGACAGCTGGGCTTTCAGAAGCCTTGACCAAAGGCTGTGTCGTTGCCTCTGATGCCTTCTTTCCATTCGCCGATGGTCTTCTGTCTGCCGCTGAAGCCGGAGCAACCGCTGTCATTCAGCCAGGTGGCTCCGTGCGTGATGATGACGTCATTGCAGCGGCGGATGAGGCGGGTCTTGCCATGGTCATGACTGGAATGCGTCACTTCCGCCACTAGACCCGTACGAAGGGATCAGGGCTGAGATCCGTATCCTGATTCTCCAATTTTTTGATGATGTTGATTTTGCTCAGCCGGCTCGCTCTGCGATCCGGCTGAAAATGTATCCGCGGGTGGAAGTTCCATATACGCAGCGGCATCTTTCGCATACTTCATTTATTAGACTTTTGACCTCCGTAATTTTGTCAGGTCGAAGGTCTTTTTTAACAAATGAATGGTGCAGTGCAGAAGTGATTACACCTCATAGTTTTATGGGCTCCTGAAAAACTTGCTGTGGGATTCCGGATACATGTTTCAAAAGGCACAGGTAACGACCAAGCTCGTCGCTGTCAGTATCGCGGCGCTTGCCGCCGTGCTGATCGCAGGCATTGGCTTCATCAGTTGGACAGCGTCTCAGGTGACGCAGCAACTCACGGTGCATCAGGCAGAGGCCGTTGCACGTGAACAGGCGGAATATGTTCGCCGCACGATGGAAGAGGGCCTGACTGCGGCTCGCGGCTTTGCTTTCAGTCTCAATGGTTTGAAGAGTGCCGAAATGACTGACCGGGCGGCCTGGTCGTCGGTTGTCGAAGAGACGATGAAGTCCAACACCTCGCTTTCGGGTGCCTGGGCGGCGGTGACCAACAACGCGCTTGATGGTAAGGACGAGGGCTTCAGGAACGCCGAACTGCATGACGAATCCGGCGAGTGGCGGCCGTACTACTACCGGCTGCCGGACGGCAATGTCGGCTTCCGACCTCTCTCCGATCTGGACGAAACGGAAGCCAGCAATTGGTTCAATGTTCCCTACAATACCGGCAAGGACTATGTGACCGAGCCCTACAGCTGGGAAGCTGGCGGCAAGACGGTTTCCGGCGTGTCGTTCGGTATTCCCCTGCGTGATAGTACCGGTGTCATCGGGGTGGCTGGTGTGGACATCATGCTGACGCCACTGGCAGAGACGCTGAACGGTTTGCATCCGCTGGAAACTGGATCGATCCACCTGTTGTCGCGCGATGGAAAATGGATTTCCCATTCCGATCCGGCTCTTCTTGGCAAGGATTGGGCCGAGGGTCGCTCGCCCATTGACGCCGAAAGGGCCAGCGCAGTTCTCAGTGCCGTCAAAACGGCGCAGCCTTTCGAATACACAGGGTATTCCAACAGTTTGAACACAGAGGTGCTGCGCATCATAACGCCGGTGGCCATTGGTGATGGCGCGGCGAGCATGTCGGTTGTTGTCAATGTCCCCGTCGCGACTTTGAACGCCGCATCGGCCGGCATTGTCTACACAATCACTGGAATTGGTCTTTTGCTTCTGATCGTCGTTGGCATGTCCATCTATCTCGTAGGCAACACGATTGTCCGCCGTCCGCTGGAGCAAGTTGTCGTCAGCATCCAGGCGCTGATGGACAAGCGGTATGATGAGTCAATCCCGGGGGCAGGCCGCCACGACGAAATCGGCAAGATTGCATCCGCCCTCGAGGTCTTCCGCGAGAAAGCCCAGGAAGCAGATATGCTTGCGCAGGAGCAGGAAAAGCAGCAGGAACAGCAACTTGCCCGGGCCACTCAAATCAGGGATTTGTCGGAGAGTTTTGACGCAAAGATTTCGCACCTCGTTCAGACGGTTCTTGCGCAGGTGTCCGACCTGAACGGTGCTGCGGTTGTTCTGACTAAGGGGGCCGATCACACCAGCTCACAGAGTACGATGGTTGCCGCCGCCTCGGAGGAAGCATCTTCCAATGTTGAGACCGTGGCCTCGGCTGCAGAAGAGCTGATGGCGTCTGTCGAAGAGATTCGCAGGCAGATGGGAGAGTCGGCGGAAATCGCCGGTCAGGCGGTGCAACAGGCCCAAGACACCAATGCGAAGATCGAGGGACTCGCGGAGGCGGCCAGCCGGATCAACGAAGTGGTGAAGCTGATCACCGATATCGCCGAGCAGACGAACCTGCTGGCCCTGAACGCGACCATTGAAGCGGCCCGTGCGGGCGAAGCCGGTCGCGGTTTTGCCGTTGTTGCTGCGGAGGTCAAAGAACTCGCGACACAGACCGCGAAAGCGACTGACGAGATCTCAATGCAGATCCAGTCGGTGCAGAGTGAGACAGAGGGTGCTGTCGGTGCGATTCAGGGGATCTCTCTGACCATCGAAAAGATGAACGAGATCGCGAACAGCATTCAAGGTTCTGTGGATCAGCAGGGTCATGCGACCGAAGAAATCGCTCGCAACATCCAGGAAGCAGCCAACGGAACGCAGGATGTGGCACGCAACATCGTGACGGTGGCTTCCTCTGCCGACGAGACCGGCAGCACGGCCCGCCAGGTCAGCACCGTGGCTGAAGTACTTCAGAGTGAAGCCAGCAATCTGAAGGATGAGGTCGATGGTTTCCTGGTCGGAGTGAGGTCCGCCGCATAGGTTGCCATTCTGACCAATGGGAGCATTTCAGGCATCGCAGGCGATGTCAGAGAAATACAGCCTTACCGACATCTGCAGCCGTGTGGGCGAGACGGTAAAGGTCGGTCAGGTCGATCAATTGGCGAATGTGATTATTTCATAAGGCTTTAGGCGACGTATCCCGCTCCATATGCTGCGGCCACTACCCAATATTAGCGTGAACACTGCAGCAAGACGCAATTGAATGGGCCTTGAACTAACGCTCAAGCATGGATTTCATGCGGCTGGTCATGCTGTGCAGCAGGGTGATGCCGGCCTCGGGTGACGCCTTGATGTGTTCTAGAAAGGCCTTTTTCGGTAACACCATCGCGCGCGTCACCGAGGATGCAAACACATCTGCCGAGCGCACATTGTCTGCGGAAAACAGTGCCAACTCACCAAACACATCGCCTTCGGTCAATTCCGCCATCGGTTCGGATGTAACTGGATGCAGAACCTGTGCCGTGCCATTGACGATGACAAAGGCGCAATCGCCAACATCATCCTTTCGGATGATCTGCTCTCCCTTGTTGAAGATCATGCACTCATAAGACTGAATCATGTTGTGAGCGATATTCTGTCTGGCAAAATTCAAAAAAGTTTCATTCAGATCATGGACATCCAGAAGATATGGCAGAATCCCCGTATTCAGGTGCGGTACGTACTGCAGGTCTTTGGTGAGCGGTTTCGCCCCAATGCGGCGGATCAGATTGCCAATGGTCGGGTTCAACGGTGCGCCGATATAGTCCACATCATTGGCCAGCGCGTAGTAGGTACACATCAACAACAACCCACTGGCAATCAATGCATTTCGGTAAGGTTTTGTAACGCAAAACATGCCGACGCTCATAAACCGGCTGTCTTCGGGCAGATGCGCGCGGAAGTCGAAGTACTCATCCGTTGGCTGAGCAACCGCGTTATCCATAGTGATCCGGACACTGCCGACCACCTGATCGTCTTCGTCCAGAACCACAAACATTTTAGAGGCCGGAAAGGCATCAAACCGGTCCAGCACAATCTGCGTCCCATCGGGTTTGATCAGACCCTCTTCCTCACAGAAGACCTGATGCCGAATGCGAAATATCTGATCGATATGCTGCTCGCTTTGCGCCAGTTGAATGCGAATTGGCATGGTCTATCCCTTTTGGATTGGCACGCAGCAAACCACAAACTCACCCAAGTGGAATGGGGTGCCGGACAAGTGCGACAGATATTCCCGTCGCATGTCATGGCCATCTACAACCTGATCCAGGTCAAAACCCTGTGCGGCTAGGTAATCTGTGATGTCGGATTTTTCGATGGTCCAGCGCAATGGCTCGCCCAAGCGATGTAAGTACCGCTTAAGCAGCCAAGTGGCATTGGTGTTGGGGCTGTCCATGCTCGGGACCGCGGTAAAGATAAATCGCACCTCGCCCGAGGTGACTTGCGTCAAGGAAGAGAATACCCGCTCGATGTCCGTCGACTCGAGATACATCAGCACACCCTCGCAAATGAAGCAGGTCCTTGCTGACGGATCAAATGCAGGTATCTGCGCCAGAGCGTCGCTCAACGCGGTCTTGGATAGGTCCACGGGATGCGTGTGCAAATTGGTTGGTGCATCGGCGGCAAACGCCTGACTTTTTTGCTCTGCGGTCGCCGGATGATCCAGTTCGATACATGTCAGATCGGTATGATCACGGCTGAGTTCGTACATCAGGGTATCAAAACCGGCCCCGATGTTCACCACTTGCCGGGCACCTCGGGCAATGTCCGATCTTACAAAACCTTCAATCGCCTTTTTCCGCGTCACATAGTGGATGGAAATTCCTGGCAAAAGGAGTCGTTGCATCATCATCAACCCGGCGGAAAGCAACGGGTTGCGAAGTTGGTTCAGCCGTTTGCGGCCCTCATCTGAACTGTTCAGAATGTCCAAACAGGCTGACATCTTGTCTGACGATACAAGCCCTTTGGTGTGCTTTTGCCAGCCCGTATGCACAACGCCTTGTAGTACCGTATAAGCCGTATGGCTGGCCTTGTCGTCTTGCATGATTTCCTCAAATCGAATTAATTTTATGGTCTAAATTTTAAGATGCAAATGTGCACATGCACAGCAATCTTGTAATTGATTCTAAAGCAGTTTTTCATCCCTGTTGGCTGTTCAGTTTTCGTCTATGCCGATCGGATCGTGTCCGAAACGCTCAAGTTCGGAAATCTGTATTTTGCAAATGTATTCATGAGGCATGAGGTCGCGCAGAGTCATAAATCGACGCGGACGCTTGCGCAGAGCTGACCACTTGTCCGGCCCTGCAACAAACTTTTGCAAGGGTGCCTTTTCTAACGTAGACGGCTTAATAGAATTGCACCGATCCCGAAGAAAATCAGGATCGCGGACATGCCGGCGGCCTGGCTGCCGGTGGCAACCGTCAACAAGCTGACGGAGAGCGGTGCCAGAAAACTGGTGACCTTGCCGGAAAGCGCCAGCAGTCCGAAGAATTGCGAGATCTGTTCTTTCGGCGCCAGTTGGACCAGAAGGCTGCGCGAGGCGGCCTGAAGCGGTCCTGCGGCCGCGCCGATCAATGCGCCGAGAACCAGGAACAGCTGCTCGGGCGGTGTTGCGAACATGCCAGCAGTTGGTGCCGGGGCAGTTGTCTTGATCACAAACAGGATCGTCGTCCTGTCGATGGAGATCAGGCCGAGCCCACAGATTGTCAGAATTGCGAGCGCGCCGAAAAGGACGGCCTTGGGCCCATAACGATCGTCCAGCCGCCCACCGACAATGGCCCCGATGGTGCCGGTAATGGTCAGAAGAATGCCGAAGGTGCCGATCTGGATCGAGCCCCAGCCAAGTTGGCCGGCCGCATAGATACCGCCAAAAGCGAAGAGGGCTACGAGACCGTCCTTATAGGCCATGTTGGCCAGCAGAAAAACAAATAGCGGCCGATTGCGGCGAGCGTCACGAAGGCTGGTCAAAAGGTTGGCAAGGCCCACCCTGATCGCCGGGGCGAGGTTCGCTTTCTTCGGAGCGTCCGGAACAAAGAAAAACAGCGGTACCACGAAGACTACATACCACAGCGCCGAGAACGGCCCGGAAGCCCTGTCACCCTG
The DNA here is from genome assembly GCF_009650605.1 of Labrenzia sp. CE80. Classification (NCBI taxonomy): domain Bacteria; kingdom Pseudomonadati; phylum Pseudomonadota; class Alphaproteobacteria; order Hyphomicrobiales; family Stappiaceae; genus Labrenzia; species Labrenzia sp. CE80. The sequence continues at coordinate 265,057 of NZ_WAJT01000003.1, read as the reverse complement.
GCGCGTTGCGGGATTGAGCCCGAACAGCGGATCAAAGCCCAGCAGGGTTTTGCCACTCTCCGGGTTCGCCGCCAGGAAACCGAGGGCGATCACAAGGCTGACCAGTCCGCCTGCATAACCGGCGGCCCAGCCGCTGCCCGAAAGCCGGCCGACGCGGTTCGGTGGCACCAGATCCGTCATCATCGCGTTGTTGAAGACAGTGGCGAATTCGATGGCAAGTGTCGCGATGGCAAAACAGGCCAGGGCGACTGGAATTGCCGATGGATTTCCCGGCTCCGTATACCAGAGCGCCCAGCAGGCGAAGACAAAGGGCACCGAGAATACGAAGATCCAGGGCTTGCGGTATCCGGTTGCGTCAGCAATCGCCCCTAAGATGGGTGCGAGCAGGGCGATGGCGAGGCCTGCGCCTGCGGTCGCATAGCCCCAAAGGGCCTGGCCCTCCGCAGGCGTATTGGCCAGGGCGGACGCGAAATAGGGGGCAAAGACAAAGGTCGTGATCAGCGTGAAGAACGGCTGGGCTGCCCAGTCGAACAGGGCCCAGGAGGCGATCGCAAGGCGGCTCGCCGGGGCAACCATTTTGGTCATTACATTTTCCGGAGCTTGAAGCGGACGACTGGCACACTGACTGCCAGCCGTCCTTCAGGTCAAGTCCGGATCAGCGTGTTGCTTCTGCGAGCAAACTTGCCGCAACGGAGAACTTGGAGACGGATAGGTCGCCTTCCAGAATCTCGTTGACGGTCCGGGTCGTGCGCGCCACGGATTTCTCGTGAGCCGACAACCAAGTCTGGAAGCTGCCGGCGGCGATGGCCTGCGCCGCGAGACTGCGATGGGCGGACGCCAGGATCGAACGTGCACGGTCGAGCGCGAGACCGTCGTAATAGTCGGCAATGGAAAGCTCTCTGGCGAGCGCGTCCATCGCTCCAATGCGGAAATGCGCGGCAACCTCGAAGAAGGCCATTGCGACGTCATCCAGCGGCGCTCCGGTCTCTTCCGCGACCAGGACGATGTCCGGGATTGCGGCTTCGATCGGGAGCCAGGCCATACGTGTCGCAAGGTCTTTTGGCACTGAGTTTTCGACGTAACGTCCAATCACGCGTTCGACTTCTGCTGACTGGGCGTCACTCAGGAGTTTGCTAAGTTGCGGACGCAGGTTCTTGATGCCGGCCCCAAAGCGCTCAACGATATCGGAAATGCCATCCGTGAAGGAGACGTTGCGCTTGAACCAGACCACCTGCTCGAGCAGCAGATCTTGCACACTGGAATAGAGCTCAAGTTGCAGCGCTCCGTCGATTGCGGTGTCAAGGGCATCGATCTCGGTGTTCAGGTCCGTGAGATCGAAGCTGTTGCGTACCGCCACGAAGCTTTGGGCGATATCAGACGCAGTGGCGCCAGTCTGATCCATGAGCCGGGTCAGGAACGTTGGTCCGCCCCGGTTGATCATGGAATTGGCGAGCATTGTCGCGATGATCTCGCGGCGCAGGCGGTGGGTTGTTATTTCGTCGGAATAGTCGCTGGCCATCTGGTCCGGGAAGTAGCGGAACAGCTCACGCGCGAGGTACTCATCGTCTGGCACAGTGCTGGCAAGCAGGTCGTCGTAGAGCGTGAGCTTTGCGTAGGCGAGCAGAACGCCAAGTTCTGCGCGGGTCAACGTCTGACCGGCCTTGATCATCTCGGCGAGGGTGGAATTGTCCGGCAGTTGCTCGACCTGGCGATCAAGAAGGCCGGCCTGTTCGAGCTGGCGCATCATCCGCGCCTGGTAGCCAAGATCTTCCGGGCCGCGCCGTTCGGTCATCGAAATGGCGAGCGTTTGCAGATAGTTGTTCCGCAGAACCAGATCTGCAACTTCATCTGTCATTTCGGCCAGGAGTTCGTTGCGCTGGGCAATGTCAAGCTTGTTTGCCTTCACCGCAGCACCAAGGGCGATCTTGATGTTCACTTCCATATCGGAGGAGTTCACACCAGCGGAGTTGTCGATTGCGTCGGAATTGCAGCGACCGCCCTTTTTGTGGAACTCGATCCGGGCAAGCTGTGTCAGGCCAAGGTTCGCGCCCTCACCGATGACTTTCGCGCCGACTTCCGGTGCGACAATGCGGATCGGATCATTGGCGCGATCGCCTGCGTCCGCATCCGTTTCGGTGGTCGCACGGATATAGGTGCCGATGCCACCGAACCAGAGCAGATCGACATTCATGCGCAGGATCGCGGTCATGACGGCCTGCGGCGTGGCGCTGGCGTGGGAAATGCCGAGCAACGCCTGAATTTCAGGGGAGAGCGGTATGGATTTGGCTGATCTTGGGAAGATGCCGCCGCCTTTCGAGATCAGCGATGTGTCGTAATCCTTCCAGGACGAACGCCCAAGGTCGAACATGCGCTTGCGTTCGGTCCAGGTCTTCGCCGGGTCGGGATCGGGATCGATAAAGATATCGCGGTGGTCGAAGGCTGCGACCAGCTTTGTTGTTTTGGACAACAACATGCCGTTGCCGAACACATCGCCTGACATGTCGCCGACGCCTGCGGCCGTGAAGGGTTCGGTCTGGATGTCGCGGTTCATCTCGCGGAAGTGCCGCTTGACCGCTTCCCAGGCTCCACGGGCCGTGATGCCCATCTTCTTGTGATCGTAGCCGGCGGATCCACCAGAGGCGAAAGCATCGCCGAGCCAGAAATCCCGGCCTTCCGAAATGGCGTTGGCTGTGTCGGAGAAGGTTGCAGTGCCCTTGTCGGCGGCGACCACCAGATAGGGATCATCGCCATCGTAGCGCTGGACCTCAAGCGGCGGCTTTACCGTGTCGTCGACGAGATTGTCGGTCACATCCAGCAAGGCGTTGATAAAGATCTTGTAGCTTTCCGTGCCTTCCTGGAACCAGGCCTCACGATTGCTCATGTCCGGGAGCATTTTCGGGACGAAGCCGCCCTTCGCGCCCACCGGAACAATCACGGCATTTTTGACCTGCTGCGCCTTCACCAGGCCCAGCACTTCGGTGCGGAAATCCTGCGGTCGGTCGGACCAGCGCAGGCCACCACGTGCGACCATGCCGAAGCGCAGATGCACGCCCTCAACGCGCGGACTGTAGACGAAAATTTCCCGGAAAGGTCGAGGCTGCGGCAGCTCTTCGATCTTACGGGAGTCAATCTTGAAGGCGAAGGTCGGTTTCGGTTTTCCGGCGCTGTCCAGCTGGAAGAAATTGGTGCGCAGGATGGAATCAATGGCGTTCTGGAAACGGCGCAGAATACGGTCGTCATCCAGGCTGGTGACGGTATCCAGTGCGGCGGTGAGCTCGCTTTCCAGGCGAGCAGTGCCCAGTGTCCGGTCCTTGTCTTTGGCGGTGGGCAGGAACCTGAGGTGGAACAGTTCGACAAGCTTGGCAGCGATCTCAGGATAGTTGTTGAGTGTCGTCCACATATAGTCTTCGGAAAAGCGGATGCCGGCTTGTCTGAGGTACTTCGATAGAGACCGGACTATTGCGATATCGCGCCAGGCAAGACCTGCGGTCAGAACGAGAGCATTGTAGCCGTCGTTCTCGGCCTGGCCGGTCCAGATCGCCATGAACAGGCTTTCGAGCCGGTCCTGCAAATCTCCCTCGAGGACAATATCGCCGCTCCGGCTGGCCTCCAGCGTCATTTCATGAAGATAGGACAGAGGTGCATCTGTCGGGGTGATCCGATAGGTGCGCTCGTTGATGACCCGGAAACCCATGTTTTCCAGAAGGGGTACGCGGGCGGAAAGCGGGATCGGTGCCCCGCGGTTGAAAACCTTCAGGGACAGGCGTGTTGTCTTTGCACCGGTGGTGCGGAAGAACGTGATCGCTGTTGCGCGCGTCTCGGACAAGGTTTCGATCTTGACCACATCAGACAGCGCCGTTTCAGCGTTGTAGACCTCCTTGTAACCGCCATGGAAGGCGAGGGCGTAGCGGTCAGACAGATCACGTGCCCGGACAGGATCGAAGCGCGCCTTCATGGCGTCGCGCAAGCTATCTGGCCAGGTTCTGACCATGGAGGCGACTGCACGCTCCAGCTCGTCCTGTTCCGGCTTGGGTGTTTCGCCCTTGTCGCGGCCAATGATGAAATGCACCCGCGCGAGCGGCCCTTCCATGTAGGTCACATACCAGGCTGACAGGCGCCCTTCGTAGACAGAAGCCAGATAGGTGCCGATGTTCAGGCGCACTTCCGTGGTGTAGCGATCGCGTGGAACGAAGCAGAGGATCGAAACGTAGCGGTCGAAGCGATCGGCGCGGGACAGCACGCGGATGCGCGGCCTTTCGTCCAGCTGCAGGATCGTGATTGCAAAGTCGAAGAGCGTTTCGCGGTCGATCTGAAACAGTTCGTCACGAGGGAAGCCCTCCATGACATTGGTCAGGGCACGCCCGGAATGGCTGTCAGGATCATAGCCGGCCTTGGCCAGAACGCTGGCCGTCTTGCGGCGCAAGAACGGAATTGTGCTGGTTGGCTCAGTGTAGGCGGTGGATGTGAACAGGCCAACGATGCGCAGTTCGCCGTTCATCTTGCCTTCGGCGTCAAACAGTTTTGCTCCGACATATTCCATGTGGACGCGGCGATGGACCTTGCTCCTCACATTTGCCTTGGCAATGATCAGCGGATCCGGCTTCATCAGGAATTCGCGGATTTCAGGTGTGATCTGCACGAATTCGGAACCACGGCGCAGGACGCGCACGTCGGGATCAGCGAGCAGGCCCAGCCCTGTTCCATCTTCGGGTGAAAGGTTACCTTCCTCCACGCCTCCTTCGAAGGTGTACTCTCTCATTCCCAGAAGAATGAAATTGTCGTTTGCCATCCACTCGAGGAAGTGGATTGCCTCCCAGAGCTCGTCGCTGCTGCCCTCAAGTTGCGCGGTCTTGTAGGTGTTGATCGCGCGCAGCAGGCGCTTGTGCATCGGAGTCCAGTCCTGAACGGCGGACCGGACATCCTTCAGCACAGCGTCGAGACGGGCAGCCAGCTCTTCGCGCGCTGTCTCCGAGTCAAGCCGCGTCACATGAATGTGGATCAGGCTTTCCTGATCTTCCTCGCGCGGAGCTCCCTTTTTCTTGCCGGTGGCGGAGATTAGGGCGCCGTCTGCGCTCCGCTCGACGTTGAAAATCGGATGAAGCACGAGATGGACTTCGAGGCGGCTGTCCTGCAGCTCCGCCATGACCGAATCCACAAGGAACGGCATGTTGTCGTTGACGATCTCGACGACTGTAAGTTCCGTCGCCTTGTTGCCGTCTGCTTTGAAGGCCGGATTGGTTACGTCGACACGATGCGTGCCTCTAGGGTGCATTTGGAAATCGGCGAAAGCGTGTTTCGCGAAGCCGATCAGCTCTGCCTGCGAATAGCCCACGAGATCTTCAGCCGCGCCGCGTATGTAGAACTCTCGAGCGAAGTCCGCCAGGGCGGGATCCTCCTTCTGGAGGGTCTTGTGAATGGCTTCAATAAGCCCCAATTTTGCGACTTCTCTACTGTCCGGCATTTCCAACCCTTTCGAATCCGTATTCGACGGCTTTTCGTCATGCTAGCCTCAGAACATGAAGGGAAAACTTACAGAATTATACACTAGGGAAAACGCATGACCGAAAAACGTATTACAGCGCTTGATATGGGTGACGATGGCGCACTCAGCCCGGAGACGCAAAAGTATTTCGGCATTTGTGAGGAAAAGCTCGGCCTGGTTCCGAATGTGCTCAAGGCCTATGCCTTCGATGATGCGAAATTGCGGGCCTTCACGGACATGTACAACGACCTGATGCTTGCGGAGAGCAGCTTGTCGAAGCTGGAGCGCGAGATGATTGCCGTTGCCGTTTCTTCGGTCAATCGCTGCTTCTACTGCCTGACTGCGCATGGAGCGGCGGTCAGGGATCTCTCTGGTGACCCCATTCTGGGGGAGCTCATGGTCATGAACTACAGGGTCGCGGACCTCAGCGTACGTCACCGTGCAATGCTTGATTTTGCAGTCAAGTTGACGGAAAGGCCGGCGGAAATCCTGGAACAAGACCGCCAGGACCTGCGGGATGCGGGTTTTTCGGACCGCGATATTTTCGATGTTGCCTCGGTCGCTGCCTTCTTCAACATGACCAACAGGGTCGCCGCTGCAACGGACATGCGTCCCAATGATGAGTATCACTCAATGGCCCGTTGAGTTCGTGACGCTTGCAAGATCGTGACATAATGGGCATTTGGGTGTAGGAGACACGGGTTTTTTAAAACCTACAGGAGAGGGAGCCGGGACCATGGTCGCGCGCGTGTTCATTGATGGCGAAGCAGGTACGACGGGTTTGCAGATCCGCGAGCGCCTCGCCACGCGCCGTGATATCGAGCTCCTTTCGATCTCTGATCACCTGCGCAAGGATATCTCCGCGAAAAGCGATATCCTGAACTCGGCCGATGCGGCGATCCTGTGCCTACCTGACACTGCGGCCAAGGAAAGCGTATCCCTTATTTCCAACGACACGACGCGGGTGATCGATGCTTCGACCGCCCATCGGGTGGCGGATGGTTGGGAATACGGGTTTGCCGAAATGGACAAGGGCCAGTCATCGCGCATCGCGTCGGCGACCCGTGTCGCCAATCCGGGCTGCTGGCCGCAAGGCGTGATCGCATTTGTTCGCCCTTTGATTGCGGCAGGCCTTCTGCCTGCGGACTATCGGCTGACGGTCAACGGCATTTCCGGTTATTCCGGTGGTGGCAAGTCGATGATCGAGGCCTATGAGAAGGCTGGCGACAAGGCGAATGTGTTCCTGCCTTACGGTCTGAGCTTCAATCACAAGCACTTGCCGGAAATGAAGCGCTATTCGACGCTCGAGAACGAGCCGCTTTTCGTGCCGGCCGTTGGAAACTACTACAAGGGTATGCTGACCTCGGTGCCCTTGCAGCTTTCGACTCTCGACAAGGTTCCGACCGGTGCCGAGCTTCACGCCGCGATAGCCGATCATTTTGCAGCTGTGCCCGGCGGGTTCGTCGACGTCGCACCGCTAGCCGACCTCGAACGCGCCGGCGATCTGAGCCCGCAGACACACAACGGCACCAACGGCATGAGCCTGCACGTCTTTGCCAATGATGCGCGTGCCCAGGCCGTTTTGATCGCGACCTATGACAATCTGGGCAAGGGCGCATCTGGCGCTGCAGTCCAGAATCTCAACCTGATGCTTGGCGTCGACGAGACCACAAGCCTCGCCGCCTGAGCCCAATTCAAGAAAAACAAAGACCTCTGGAGTAACCGCCTTGGACAAGTTCGATACGCTCACCGGTGTTGCCGCGCCGCTGCCGATCATCAACATCGACACGGACATGATCATCCCGAAGCAGTACCTCAAGACGATCAAGCGCACGGGGCTCGGAACGGCGTTGTTCAGCGAGATGCGCTACAACGAAGACGGTTCCGATAACCCGGATTTCGTGCTGAACAAGCCGGCCTACAAGGGTGCCAGTGTTCTGGTGACCGGTGAAAACTTCGGCTGTGGATCTTCGCGCGAGCATGCGCCTTGGGCGCTGCTGGATTTCGGCATTCGCTGCGTGATCGCGACGTCCTTCGCCGACATTTTCTACAACAACTGCTTCAAGAACGGCATCCTGCCGATCAAGGTCTCACCCGAGATCCTCGAGAAGTTGATGGATGATGCGTCGCGTGGCTCAAACTCAACGCTGACGGTCGACCTGGTCACCCAGACCATCAAGGGACCGGACGGCGGTGAGGTTAGCTTCGAGATCGACCCGTTCCGCAAGCATTGCCTGCTGAACGGCCTCGATGATATCGGCTTGACCATGGAAAAAGCGCCGAAGATCGATGTCTATGAAAGCAAAGCTGCCGAAAACCGCCCCTGGGCGTAAGCCAGCACTTCGGCTGTAGTGATTTCGTATCAATCTGTTTTGAGAAGGACCGGGTCAAACGCCCGGTCTTTTTCTTTGGCTACGCCTATGACCATCACAGCGTCTTGAGAAACCGTTTGGTGAATTTTCAGGTGTTTGGCTGTAGGTCTGGAGCATGATCATGACTGCTTCTCTTGCGCATTACGCACCCTGGACGGATCGCCGAGGCACGCTGTCGCCTCTGCGGCTTGTCGTCTTTGTCGTGATCCTTGTTCCTGGGATTGAGATTTTCGCAGATCTTTTCTTCGGTCCAGTCCGGCCCGAGCCTTACGAGCATGCTCTCAACGAAAGCGGAGAATGGGCCGTTCGTTTGCTGCTTCTGTCGCTCTTTGTGACCCCCATTCGGCGGATTTTCTCCTGGAACAAGGTGATCGGCGTCAGGCGAATGGTCGGCGTTTCTGTTCTGGCTTACGGGCTTTTGCACCTCGGTCTCTACATGGCCCAGGAAAACTGGGACCTAGTAAAGGTTGTGTCAGAGATCGTCGTGCGGATCTATCTCACGATCGGATTTGTCGCATTGCTGGGACTGGTGGCGCTGGGGGTGACGTCCTTCGACAGCATGGTGCGCCGTCTCGGGTCGGCCTGGAACAGGCTGCATCAACTTGCCTATCCAATTGCCGTGCTTGGCATCCTGCATTTTTTCCTGCAGTCAAAATCGGATGTTGCGCAGCCAACGATCATGGCCGGGCTGTTCGTGCTTTTGATGCTCTACCGGCTTGCGGTCCGCAACGGACTTCAAATCTCAAGCGGGTGGGTTTTGCTGGCGTGCGCAGGTCTGGCGGCGGTCGCGACTTCGGGCCTTGAATATGCCTGGTACGCGCTTGCAACGGGCATTCCGGCGCAGCTCGTGTTCATGGCAAACTTTGATGTCGCAACAAGTTTCCGCCCGGCGGTCTGGGTCGGACTGTCGGGTGCGGCCTTAAGCGCGGCGGCTGCCGGGCGGCAGATTTGGCAATCCGTTCGGAAAGCTTAAGTCTCGTTTGAGCCACGCAGGCCTCTGGATACGGACAGGCGTTCCAGTTCGGCCATGCGTTCGCCAATCGGGGCAAGGGCGCTGGCGGTGAGTTTGTAACGAGCGGCGTGGGCTTCAAAGAGCCGTTGCGCCAGTTCCGGATATTCCTGGATCATGCGCTTGAACAGGGCGCGCCGGATCCGGATGACGCGGACGTGCCCGATCGCGACAGCGCGGCACGGACGGGTCGCATCGACCAGCATGGCCGTTTCACCCAGAAGCGTTCCGGTTTGCGCCAGATCGACTTCCTCGAAGCCGTTCGGACCGCGCTTTTGCAAGCTTACGTCGCCTTCAGCAATAACCAAACCGCCGTCAGCACGTTCGCCTTCATCGAAAAGCATCATGCCGTTCGGATAATCGAGGCTTTCGGCGCTGAAGGCGAGCAGACGCAATTGGTCATCGGCAAAATCCGACAGCATCGGAATCTTTTGCAGAATCGCTATGTCCTGAACGAGGCTCATGCGTCTGATTTACGCTTATTAGCCCTCAGGGCACAAGCTTGTATCCACCGGCTTCTGTGACCAAAAGCTCCGCATTGGACGGATCACGCTCGATTTTCTGCCGCAGCCGGTAGATGTGCGTTTCCAGCGTGTGCGTGGTGACGCCCGAGTTATAGCCCCAGACCTCATGCAGAAGGATGTCGCGGGTGACAGGCTTTTCGCCGGCGCGGTAGAGGAACTTCAGGATCGAGGTTTCCTTCTCCGTCAGGCGCACCTTGCTGCCCTTGTCGTCCTGCATGATTTTTGCTGCAGGGCGGAAGGAATAGCGGCCGATGGCGAATGTTGCGTCTTCGCTCTGCTCATGCTGGCGCAGATGGGCACGAACCCGGGCCAGCAGAACCGCAAACTTGAAGGGCTTGGTGACATAGTCGTTGGCACCAGCCTCAAGGCCGAGAATCGTGTCGCTGTCGCCATCATGACCGGTCAGCATGATGATCGGCGCCTTGAAACCGTTCTTGCGCAGCAGCTTGACGGCTTCGCGGCCATCGATGTCAGGCAGACCCACGTCCATTAGAAGCAGGTCGATATGATCGTCCTTGGCAAGAGCAATGCCGTTTGCAGCGGAATCGGCCTGAATGGTGGCAAACTCGTCATAGAGAGAGAGTTGCTCGACAAGCGCTTCGCGCAATTCGGTGTCGTCATCGACAATCAGGATGGTGCGGGCGGTCATATCGTGCTCCTCGCTCGGCCCCCGGGCCTTACCTTTGGTTTCCCGTCGCTGTTCTCACGGCGATGTGAAAAACAGATGGGGGCTGTCACGTGTTTGTGCGAGTGAAATCCTCGCCAAACAAGCCATTCGCCGTCAATTCTACTTCACGCGGGGTTTATGGACGGTTTATCAAAGGCTTCAGGACTCTGACGTTTGGGGACGTCCATTTGACCGGGAGAAATGAAGAATTGGCCAGATACCTCGACGTTCGCGCCCTGCCGAGCTGCAAAACAAGAGGGAACCTGACGTTTGGAGCGATCACGGTTCCGTGTGCGCTCGGCCGGACTGGTCTCACGCAAATGAAGCGAGAAGGCGACGGTGGAACGCCGATAGGGCAGTTTGAGCTGCTGAATGTCTATTACAGGGCTGATCGTGGGCGCCGTCCGCAGACGGAATTGCCCGTGGAGGCGCTCAAGCCGGCCGATGGCTGGTGCGATGCGCCAGGTCACCCGCGCTACAACCGGCCGGTGGAGCTGCCCTTCGACGCCAGCCACGAGAAGATGTGGCGGACGGATCGGCTCTATGACATCGTCATTGTTCTGAATTGCAACATGTTTCCGCCGCTTCCCGGCAGAGGCAGCGCAATCTTCTTTCACATTGCCCGCAAGACCTATACGCCGACCGAAGGCTGCGTTGCTGTCGCTCCCGAGCACATGCGCCTGATCCTGTCTAAGGTTCGTGCTGGTGATATCATGCGCGTGCTGAGCAACTGATTGTCGTAACGGCGGGTGTTTGGCGTTCATCGCCGAGACGCTTCCTGCTATGCAGTCATTGACCACAGGAACAGCAGGAGTTTTCCAATGCGTTGGAAAGGCCGCCGCGGAAGTAGCAACATCGATGACCGGCGCGGGTCGCGTTCCTCGGGCCGGCGGATGCGTTTGCCGACCGGGCGACGCGCGAGGACAGGCGGTGGCCTGGGCCTGACCGGAATTGCGGTGGTGCTGGTTATCTCATGGCTTACGGGCGTCAATCCGCTCACACTTCTGGGCAGTATCGACGGCGGCGGTGGCAGTCCGTCCTATCAGGCCCCGGTTTCGGCTGATAACGCGCGGAATGACGAGCAAGCGGAGTTTATCTCAGTCATTCTTGCGGATACGGAAAACACGTGGAACCAGCTTCTTGCGCGTCATTCCGTGGATTATCCCGAGCCCACGCTGGTCCTGTTCTCTGATGCCGTAGCGTCGGCTTGCGGCAATGCCAGTTCCGCGACGGGGCCGTTTTATTGTGGCGCAGACAGCAAGATCTACATTGATCTCTCCTTCTATCGGCAGCTTGCCGGTCAGCTGAATGCACCGGGCGATTTTGCGCAGGCCTATGTGCTGGCGCATGAAGTTGGCCATCATTTGCAAAATGTCCTTGGCATCCTGCCGGAATTCCACAAAGCGCGGCGCACGATGGGCAAGGCAGAAGCCAACGCTTTATCGGTAAGGGTTGAACTGCAGGCAGATTGCTTCGCAGGCATTTGGGCGCATCATGCCGCCCGTCAGCGTGGCTTTATCGAAGATGGTGACGTGGAGGAGGCACTGAATGCGGCCAGTCGCATTGGCGATGATACCTTGCAGCGCCAGGCTCAGGGTTATGTCGTGCCAGAAAGCTTCAACCATGGAACGTCGGCGCAGCGCGTACGATGGTTCCGGGAAGGCTTTCGATCCGGGGACATGGGCGTATGCGACACGTTCAATGCGATAAGCCTTTAACGCTGAGCTACCATGATCACGGCGGAGACTGGTAATTGGTCAGGGTTTCCGCCATATAGGGGCAAATGACCTGTCGTTGAACAGGCGATTTCCAAACCCGATGAATGAAGCGAACACTGGTATGGCGCAGGCGCGCAGGCCCTTTTTGAAGATGAATGGTCTTGGCAACGACTTCCTGGTCTGGGATGCGCGGGATGAACCGCTGCGCCTGGATGCGGATGTTATTGCCAAACTGGGCGACCGCGAGACCGGGATCGGATTTGACCAGATGATCACGGTGGAACGTTCGCCGTCCGGCGGCGACGCCTTCATGCGGATCCACAATTGCGATGGCACCCAGGTCGATGCCTGCGGCAACGCCACCCGCTGCGTCGGGCGTTTGCTGATCGAGGAATCCGGCAAGGACTTCGCGACCATCGAGACCAACGCAGGGCTTTTGCATGCCTTTGCCAGCAAGACGCCTCGAACCGTAACGGTCGACATGGGCAAGCCCCGCCTTGAATGGGATCAAATCCCTTTGGCGGAAGAATTCGCCGACACGCGTGCGATCGAGTTGCAAATTGGGCCCATTGACGATCCGATCCTGCATACGCCGGCAGCCGTTTCGATGGGCAATCCGCACGGCATCTTCTGGGTTGATGACATCGAGGCCTATGACCTGTCCAAGGTCGGCCCGCTGCTCGAGCACCATCCCGTCTTTCCCGAAAGTGCAAATATCTCTCTGGCCCATGTCTTTGCCCCGAATGAAATCCGGGTGAAAGTCTGGGAACGCGGTGTTGGTCTGACCGACGCCTGTGGGACCGCGGCTTGTGCAGTTACGGTGGCAGCTGCGCGTGACAGCAAGGCTGGGCGCTCGTCGACGATCCATCTGCCGGGTGGACCGCTCCAGATCGAATGGCGCGAAAGCGACGACCATGTGCTGATGAATGGGCCGACCGAAGTGGAATTCGAGGGCGAGATCGATCTCGAAACGCTGCAATGGTCGAAGACCGGCCCGGGTGACGAGGCTTCTGTGGCGGGAGCTGCAGAATGACCATTGATGTCGTGACCTTCGGCTGCCGCCTGAATTCCTATGAATCCGAGGTGATGAAGCGCGAAGCGGAAGCCGCAGGCCTCAAGGACGCCATCTTGGTCAATACCTGCGCTGTCACCAATGAAGCGGTTCGTCAGGCGCGGCAGGCCGTGCGGAAGGCCCGGCGCGACAATCCAGCAGCGCGTATTATCGTGACTGGCTGCGCCGCGCAGACTGAAAGCGCCACCTTCTCCGAAATGGAAGAAGTTGATCTGGTGCTCGGCAATACCGAAAAGCTGGAGCGCAAGTCCTACCAGAAGGTTGCGGCTTTCGGCATCGACGACAGCGAGAAGGTCCGGGTCAACGACATCATGAGTGTCGAGGAGACTGCGGGCCATCTGATCGATGGGCTTGAAGGACGCGCGCGGGCTTTCGTCCAGGTCCAGAACGGCTGTGATCACCGCTGCACTTTCTGCATCATTCCCTACGGCCGGGGCAATTCGCGCTCGGTCCCCATGGGCGTTGTGATCGATCAGATCCGCCGCCTGGTGGAGAATGGCTACAACGAGATTGTCCTGACCGGCGTCGACATCACCTCTTATGGTGCCGATCTTCCGGGCGCGCCGAAGCTCGGAACCCTGACGGCGAAGATCCTGAAGCTGGTGCCTGACCTCAAGCGTTTGCGTCTGTCCTCAATCGATTCCATCGAGGCAGATGATGATCTCATGCGCGTCATCGCCGAGGATGAGCGGCTGATGCCGCACTTCCATCTTTCCCTGCAGGCTGGGGATGACATGATCCTCAAGCGCATGAAGCGCCGGCACCTGCGCGCCGATACGATTGCCTTTTGCGAGGACGTGCGGCGCATGCGTCCCGATGTCGTTTTCGGCGCTGACATTATTGCCGGTTTTCCGACCGAGACTGAAGAGATGTTCCTGAACAGCCTGCGCATTGTCGATGAATGCGGGCTGACACATCTACATGTTTTCCCGTTTTCCCCGCGGCCCGGAACGCCCGCCGCGCGTATGCCTCAGCTGCAACGTCCTGTCATCAAGGAACGGGGTGCCCGGCTGCGCGCAAAGGGCGATGCTGCGCTTCTCGCGCATCTTTCGTCTGAAGTCGGTAAGATCCGGCCAGTGCTGGTGGAGAAGGAAGGTCTTGGGCGAACGGAGCAGTTCACACAGACCGAGATTTCCGGTGGTGTGGCTGGTGAAATCCTTCCGGTTAAAATTAATGGCCATTCCGGTCGACATCTTCTGGGCGACGTGATCTCGAAAGCGGCTTAACATCACGCCGGTTTTCCCTTTACACAGATCCATCAAGGCGAGTTCATGAGCGAGAAAAAGCGCGGGTTCCTTGGGCGGTTGTTTGGCGGCAAGGACGACCAGCCGGATATCCAGCAAGAGACAGCAACGTCTCAGGGTGAGCCGGATGAGCTTGCTGACGTTGCCAGTGAGTCCGAGGCCGAAACCCCGGCCGTGCCGGAGCCGGTTGCTGAGGCCGATGATACAACGTTTGAGGACACGGAAACGTTGGTTCATCCGGTCGCGGATATGAGCCCGGTCCCGGACGTTCTGGTTGCCGGAGAAGGCCCTGACCTTGCCTTGGCCCCGGTCTTTCAAGATCCGGCCCCTGCGCAAGTCTCGACTGATACGGCGGTTGAGCCGAAGCAGTCCTGGTTCCAGAAGCTGAAGCAGGGTCTTTCGCGTTCATCCTCTGCCCTGACCGATGGCATCTCGTCCATCTTCACCAAGCGCAAGCTTGATGCGACGATGCTTGAGGAGCTGGAGGATATCCTGATCCAGGCGGATCTTGGCGTTGATACCGCGATGGCCATCACAGAGCGGTTGTCAGAAGGGCGCTACGACAAGGAAATCGAGCCTGAGGAAGTCCGCGCGATCCTGTCGGAGGAAGTCGAGAAGGTTCTGGAGCCGGTGGCTCGCCCGCTTGATCTCAACCGCGGGAAGTCTCCGCATGTGGTGCTTATGGTTGGCGTAAACGGCACCGGCAAGACCACCACAATCGGCAAGCTCTCCCAGAAGCTTGCTTCTGAAGGCAAGACGGTGATGCTGGCGGCCGGTGACACCTTCCGTGCAGCCGCAGTTGAGCAGCTGAAGATCTGGGGCCAGCGCACAGGCGCCGAGGTTGTTGCGCGTGATACAGGCGCTGATGCCGCGGGTCTGGCGTTTGACGCCATGAAAGCTGCCAAGGAAAAGGGCGTCGACGTTCTTCTGATCGACACTGCTGGCCGGCTTCAAAACAAGACCGAGTTGATGGATGAGCTGGAAAAAGTCATCCGCGTCATCAAGAAGCTCGATCCGGACGCTCCGCATGACGTCATCCTGACGCTGGATGCGACCACGGGCCAGAACGCGCTCAACCAGGTCGAGATCTTCGGCAAGGTGGCCGGTGTGACGGGCCTCGTGATGACCAAGCTCGACGGCACCGCCCGCGGCGGCATTCTCGTCGCCATTGCTGCAAAGAATCAGCTGCCGGTGCATTTCATTGGTGTCGGCGAAGGCGTTGAGGATCTGGAGCCCTTCTCCGCCAAGGACTTTGCATCCGCAATTGCAGGTTTGGCGTAGCTCCCTGTCCAAGTCTCAATTGATCGAGTTTTGTTTTCTACCTTTTTGATGGCTAGGATAAAATCAACTGCTGCCCTCAAAATCTTAATATTGGATCCAGCTCATGACTGATCAACCTGAAGGCGTTCCGTGCCCCGCACCCGTTATCTTCTCCATGATCGGTGGCAAATGGAAACTATCGATCCTCCAGATTCTGATCTTTCTGGGAACCAAACGTTTCGGCGAGTTGCAGCGGGAACTCGATGGGATTACCCAGACGATGCTGACCAAGCAACTCCGTGCGCTTGAAGACGACGGCTTGGTTGAGCGGAAGGTTTTTGCCGAGGTGCCCCCCCGGGTCGAATATTCTGCAACCGAAGATGCCCTGGCCTTGAAGACCATGTTTGAGACGATGCACCAGTGGTGGGTGGATCGGCGCGAAACAAAATCAGTCGAAAAAGTCGTTTATTTACAGCAATAGTATCATTTCCAGTACTCTATACGTTTTTATTGCCTACTTGTTAAATCGTTGTTTCGCTGCCCATTTTCCTGTTGTCAAACAGGAGACTTGTGATGCGACCAACCATTTACAACATCAGTGGCGCTCCACGGGGCTGGCGAGTGCTGCTGGGTTTTGCCTTCAAGGGGCTCGATGCCGAAGTCCGAACCCTTAACCTTGCGGAAAAAGATCATCAAAAACCAGACTTTCTGGCGCTAAACCCGCGTGCCACCGTTCCAGTTCTACGAGACGGCGAGACCATCCTTCGCGACTCCGTCGCCATACTTGCCTGGCTTGATCGGGCCCACCCTGAACATCCGCTGTTTGGTGAGACCCCGGAGGAAGCCGCGAAGATCTGGCAGATCGCGATGGAGTGCAATGACTACCTGCGCCATGCGGCCAATGAGCTGCTCTCTCGCGTGTTTACGTCAGATGGCAATGTTCTTGATCGAGACAGCGATGCCTTCAAGGGCTTCGAAATGGCTGCGGATCTCATGCACGCGGAATGTGCCTATCTGGAAGAATTGCTTGGCGACGGGCGTTCCTTTCTGGCTGGCGAAACGCCAAGCGCTGCCGATGCCATCGCCTTTCCGGAAATCAGGCTGGTTCAGCGCGGCATCGAGACCAAGCCTGCACTGATGTCTGCCTTGGGCTTTGGCTACCCGCCCGATCTCTATCCGCTTACCGCGGCCTGGAAAGACAGTTTGAACGCCATGCCAAGCGTTGTTTCGACTTTGCCCGGTCATTGGGACGAAGCGCCCAAACCCCTGTCCAAATCCGCCTGATCCGACCAGGAGAAAATGAACTCATGCAAACGAACATCGCAACACGCGAAGACTGGCTGAAAGCGCGGCTTGCGCTTTTGGGCCGAGAAAGAGCCCTTACCAAACTGAAAGACGAAGTTTCTGCTGCGCGCCGCGATCTGCCGTGGGTGAAGGTCGAGAAGGATTACATCTTTGAGACCGAAGACGGGCAAAAGAGCCTTTCGCAGCTGTTCGGGCAGCGCTCGCAGCTGATCGTCTATCACTTCATGTTTGGCCGAGACTGGGAGGAAGGTTGCAAGAGCTGTTCGTTCTGGGCCGATTCCTACGAGGGACTTGCCCCTCATCTGGCTGCGCGGGATATTGCCTTTACCGCAATTTCCTCGGGGCCGCTTGCCCGGCTTTTGGCCTTCAAAAAGCGCATGGGATGGAGTTTTGACTGGGTGTCCTCAAGCGAGAACAGTTTCAACCACGACCTTGATGTTGGTTTTGACGAGGGACGGCCGAAAGACCTGTCACGGGCCTATAATTTCGGTCTGATGCCGGATGCCTTCATGGATGAAATGCATGGAACCAGCGTCTTTGCCAAGGACGAGGATGGCGTTGTTTATCACACCTATTCCACCTACGGGCGCGGCCTCGATGCGACGAACGCTGCCTATGCCTATATCGATCTGACGCCAAAGGGTCGCAACGAACCGAGTGAAGGCAACCCGATGGCCTGGCTTCGTCATCATGACAAGTATTGAGAACCTGCGGCCGCCGCGAACAGCGGTGGCCAGCCTTTTACCTGTCCTGCTTGCCGCCAGTCTTGCCCTTGCCTGCTGGGCCTTTGTTCTGAACGGCAGCGGGACGGGAATGTCCGTCTGGGCAATGACCCGCCTCAACATTCCGCCGGTGTCCTCGATGGAGCCGATGGAACACATGTGGACGCGGGTCTATGTGGTTCAGATGGTGGGCATGTGGTGGGGCATGATGCTGGCCATGATGTTTTTGCCGATCGCGATCGCGTTCTATCGCGACCGTCAGTCCTCTGGCGTCCGGCAAACGCTCGCCTTTCTCTTGGGTTATTCCCTGGTCTGGCTCGGGTTCGCAGTGGTCGCGACGAGCCTGCAATGGACCCTGGAACGTGCAGGACTGGTTCATGCTTTCATGATGTGGAGCCTGTCCGCCGAGCTTTCTTGTTTTTTGCTTGCTGGCGCTGGCGTCTATCAGCTGTCGCCGGCTCATGAGAAACATCGAAGCGCATGCAGGTTCGCGACGGTGTCGCTTCAGGCCGGACTGACGTACGGCCGATCCTGCATGATCAGCTCCGCGCCGTTGATGCTGTTGTTTTTTGCCGGCGGGATCATGAACCTGGTCTGGATGCTGGGACTGACTCTTTTTGTCTGCGTAGAACGCAACCTGCCGAACCCAGGGGTATTTGACCGGATTTCTGGCGCAGGTCTGATTGCACTGGGGCTCTGGTGTTTGGTTGGTGCGTGAAGTCGATAGCAGCGGTAGGTCGCGGCCTATCGTCCCGGCTCCCAGCCTTCCGGCGCCATTTCAAATCCCTCAAACTGAAAACCCGGGGCGACTGTGCAGCCGACGAGCGTCCAGGCTCCGAGTGAGCGGGCCTGTTGCCAGCCGTCTCGTGGGACGACGCCCTGCGGGCGTTCGCCCGCGATCAGATTGTTGCCGAGAACGCTTCTTTCGATCGTTTTGCCGTCGGGGCTGATGGAAAGCTCCAGAGGACTGCCCGCGTACCAGTGCCAGGTCTCGACCGCATCTACCTTGTGCCAGTGTGAGGTCACGCCTTCCGGCAGCAGGAAATAGATCGCAGTTGAGGCTGCGCGTGCTGTTTCGTCCGTGATCTCATCGCGGAAGGTCTCAACGTAGAAGCCTCCTTCGGGATGTGGCTGCATGTTGAGGAACTTGACGACTTCGTCGGCAGACAGGGAAGCGGTGTCGGGCATTTCCAGGCTCTCTATCGTGGCGGGACCGCAACACTAGCGGGTCGCGGGCCGGCACGAAAGTTTTCTGAAATTCCTTGGGCCAATGGGTCTCAGCCTAATTTGCGGACGTCTGCTCCAGATCGTCAATGGTTTCACGCAAGGCGCCGAGCACTTCCGCGTGGAGTGTCATGGTGTCGAGCTTGTGGCCTCCGCCCTGCTGCGCCGGAATAGGCTCAGCCTGCATCAGGATGCGGTGAACCACCGCTTGCGCTCGTTGTTCAGCTGTGCGCGCCTCGTATGCACAAGGTTTCGGGTCCGTCATCACAAAATGCCCCTTTCTGATGGCGAGGCTTTTCATATGGGAACGGATTTGACCTTTCGAAAGGTCACCCGTGAATTTTGCTAGATCTCATGCGTTGTCTTTACGCTTACGGATTTCCGCGAAGACCGCAGCGTCGGAAGCATCGGCCATGCCGAGGGCTGCCTTGATGGAAGGTTCATCGGTCCGCAGGAAGGGGTTCGTGGCCAGCTCCTGCGCCATTGTGGTCGGTAAGGTTGGCTTGCCATTGGCGCGCAGGGCTTCGACCTCTTTGGCACGCTCGAGGAGGTCTGTGTTGTCCGGATCGATCGTCAGAGCGAATTTGGCGTTCGACTGAGTGTATTCATGACCGCAGTAAATGACTGTGTCCTCCGGCAGGATCCGCTTCAGCTTGTCGAAAGAGGCCCACATCATTTCCGCATCGCCCTCAAACAGACGTCCGCAACCAAGGGAAAACAGCGTGTCACCTGTGTGTGCAAACTTGAGCGCCGGATAGTACCAGGAAATCTGGTCGAGCGTGTGGCCGGGCGTTGACAGCGCCAGCGCTTCAAAGGGCCCGGTCAGAACCTTGTCGCCATCTTCGACGGTCGCGTCCATGCCGCTGATCTTCTGGCGCGAGCGTTCTGGCCCGATGACATGGGCATCGGTCTTTTCCTTCAACTCCGACAGACCTTGAACATGATCCCAGTGATGATGCGTGATCAGGATATGGGAGAGTTTCCAACCGGTCTCATCGAGGACCGCCAGATAGGGAGCGGCATCTGGTACGTCGATGGCGATGGTCGCTCCGCTGTCCGGGTCATGGATCAACACGCCGAAATTGTCGGAAAGGCAGGGAAACTGGCGGATCTCGACTTGTGCCGTGGCGGACGTAGACATTCCTGGGGTACTCCGGTTGCAGGTCGCGTGGCCCTAACGTGGCAAAGCCATTCGTCCGGGACAAGGGTTGGTCCTTGCGAAATGGGCCGGATCAAGGTTCAATCGCGCCAGTTTTAGATGAGCGGACCATGTATCTCGACGTTGCCGATCTGAGGACTTTCTATGATCTGCCCATGGGCCGGCTGCTGCGGGTTTTGATTGGCGGCCGGATCCGTGCCATCTGGCCGAGCCTTGAAGGCCAAAGCCTGCTCGGGATTGGCTATGCTGGACCGTTCATGCGACCGTATCTGGGGAGTGCGGAACGGTGTATCGCAGCCATGCCCGCACAACAGGGTGCTGTTGGATGGCCTCGCGAGGCCGACAATGCGGCGGTCCTCGTTGAGGATGGCAGGCTTCCTGTATCCGATGCGTTTTTTGACCGGGTTTTGGCAGTCCATGCGCTCGATCACGCGGCCGACCCTTCTGCCATCCTGCGTGAGGCCTGGAGAGTTCTGGCGCCAGGTGGGCGGATGATCGCCATCGTTCCGAACCGGCGTGGATTGTGGTCTCAGTCGGAGCTGTCGCCTTTTGGCTATGGCAGGCCATACTCACGGGGGCAGTTGAAGGGTCTCCTGCGCAGCTGCCAGTTTGATGTGGCAGCCCAGGACGAGGCGCTTTTCCTTCCCCCCACCAGAGCGCGGTTTGTTTTGCGCTCGGCGTGTACCTGGGAAGGAATCGGTCGCCGGATGTGGCCGGCATTTGGCGGCTTGCTGATTATGGAGGCGGAGAAGAAGGTCTTCCGGGGCCTCCCGGTCGAGGGCACCCGAAGTGCCCTCCGTGTGCTGAAGCCAGTCTTTGTTCCGGAGGGAGCAGCGGCTGGACTGAAGCCTGTGCGGCGCTCAAGCGCAGTGACCCAACCTGAGCCCTAGGGGCGCCGCAGTTGGAAAACTGCCTGCTCGGCGATGATGTTCCAGACCCACCAAGGCGCGGCAACCGGGATTTCATTGCCCCTGCCGCTGAGTGCGACGGCCTTTTCGACCGTTGCATCGAGTTCCTTGCACAGTTCGACAAAGTCACGCAGCGAACAAAAGTGGATGTTCGGTGTGTCGTACCATTCGAAGGGAAGGTATTTGGTCACCGGCATGCGGCCCCGGAACAAAAGCTGCAAGCGGTTGCGCCAATGGGCGAAATTGGGGATCGAAATGATCACCTGGTGGCCGATGCGTAGCAGTTCGTCCATGACGCCTTTCGGATCCCGGGTCGCCTGAAGGGTCTGGCTCATCACCACGACATCAAAGGACTTGTCTGGATAGTCGGCCAGATCGGTATCCGCATCACCCTGGATCACGGAAAGGCCTCGGGCGACGCATTTGTTCACACCGTCCTGAGAGAGTTCGATCCCCCGGCCGTCCACGCCACACTCCTTGGCAAGCAGCATCAAAAGAGTGCCGTCGCTGGAGCCTATGTCCAGGACGCGCGCGCCTTGGGGTACGAGATTTGCGACAACCCGGTGGTCACCGCGCACAGGAAGGTCGTTGACCGTGGGATCGACGCTTGTCATGTCAGTCACTTCCTCCGGGCGCCGGAATGCCACGCGCGTTGGCCGCACCGGTGATGAAGCCGCGAATGGTCGAGAACATCTCCGGGACGTCGAGCAAGAAGGCATCGTGGCCCCTGTCGCTGTCGATCTCGACGAAGGATACGTTGGCGGCAGCGGCATTGAGCGCCTTGACCACCGCGCGGCTTTCCGATGTGGGGAACAGCCAATCTGACGTGAAGGACATCACGCAAAACCGGGTCTTGCTGTCCTTGAAGGCGGCGGGCAGGGAGCCGAATTCAGCAGCCAGATCGAAGTAGTCCATCGCCCGGGTGACATAAAGATAGGAGTTGGCATCAAACCGGTCGACGAAGGTCATGCCCTGATGGCGCAGATAGCTCTCGATCTGGAAATCGGCGTCGAAGCCAAAGGTCAGATCATCCCGGTCCTGCAGGTTTCTGCCAAATTTCTGATGCAGGGATTCGTCGGACATATACGTGATGTGGGCTGCCATGCGCGCGACCGACAGCCCCTTGGTCGGACGTTTGCCTGCTGCAATATAGACGCCGCCGCACCAGTCCGGGTCGGCCATGATCGCCTGGCGACCGACTTCGTGAAACGCGATGTTCTGGGACGAGTGGCGGGCGCCGGCTGCAATCGGAACGGCCGCGAAGACCCGTTCAGGATAGCTGGCCGCCCATTGCAGTACCTGCATGCCGCCCATGGAGCCGCCGACGACAGCAAAGAGCGTGTCTATGCCGAGGCGGTCGATCAGGCGCGCCTGAGCGCGAACCATGTCGCGGATGGTCACCACCGGCATCTTCAAGCCATAGGGCGCATCGGTTGCCGGGTTCGTCGTCGCGGGGCCGGTTGTGCCCAGGCATCCGCCAAGAACATTGGCGCAGATCACAAAGTAGCGATCCGTATCGATCGGGCGTCCTGGGCCGACCATGCGGGTCCACCAGCCCGGTTTTCCCGTGATTGGATTGCTGGACGCCACATATTGATCACCGGTCAAGGCGTGGCAGATCAGGACCGCGTTTGTCTTTTCCGCGTTCAGCTCGCCGTAGGTCTCATAAGCAATTTGCCAGGGCGCAAGCTCTGTTCCCGCGTCGAGCTCAAGCGGTTCGCTAGCGGAGAATTCCGCCAGTTTGCTGCTCGGTCGGTCTACTTCAACCAATGGGATGTTTGCAGGATCTGTCGCGGAGGTCTCTTCGGCCATATCAGGGTCGCGGGTCGCTCTTGTGCGGTTTTGTCCGGGAAAAGCGAGGCAGTGGATCGTTTCACTGGTCTTTTGCCACATTGCTGGGCGGGTTCCCGGCCGGGAACTATGCACCTAGGATCGGCAGGGGCACGGTGTCAATGTTTTCTTTTGCCATTTCAGTGTGCCATGCCTATGACTAAGGCCTTCAAAAGCTTGCTCCCACAGAGGTTCCAGGGTTCCAAATGAGCACCACTACCGACCGCGAAACATCGCTGGATGGTCTGCGTCACCGTATCGACGAGCTGGATGGCCAGTTGCATGCACTTCTTATGGAACGTGCGCAGGTCGGTGCCGGAATTGCCGCGGCGAGACTGGCCAGCGGCGCAGAGAACGTGGTTTTCCAGCCCGACCGGGAAGCCGATCTGATGCGCCACCTGGTGGAACGTCACGACGGTGTGCTGCCGCTGGCAACTGTTGAGCACCTCTGGAGGGAATTGATCTCGGCGTCACTGCGCTTGCAGGGTGATTTTCTGCTGCATTTGGATGGCAGCGCGGACCTTCTGGGAATGCTGGACCTTGCAAGGTTCCATTTCGGTTTTTCCTGTGAGCTAGTGCCGGGCGCCGATGCGGCTGATGTGGTTGGATCTGTCGCTGCTTCCGACGGCGATCTGGGACTGATCGCGCTTCAGGACCGTGCAGATCTTCCCTGGTGGCGTGGTCTCAACATTGATGGTGCCGAGGTTATCGCTCGTCTTCCCTTCCTGGTGCTGGACGAGCGGCCGGCGGACATGCCCGCCCTGGTGATTGCCCGGTCGGTTGCCGAAACAGTAAAGCGCGACACATTGGTCTTTGACGCGCGCTGGACCGGCGTTCTGCCAGGCAACCTGATGAATGAAGGTCTCGAGGTCGTCAGCTTCCATCGCTCCGCCAGTGGTGTTGACGCCTTGCTTGCAGTCTCGGCGCAGTTGAGCGAAGACGAAATCTTCAAGGCTTGCGCCGATGCAGGCGCCGAGCCGGATGTTTTGAGACTGGTTGGCGGTTATTCCGCCCCGATAGACGTTGAAGGCGATGCGGATGATGATTTTGATGCCGCCGCCTCTGAAGGATTGACTGAATGACCGATGCATCGATTTCTGCGGTTGCCGGCGAGACCTCGAAGCGACCGCTGCCCCGTCCCGGAATTCTTGATATTGCCGCTTATGTGCCAGGCAAGTCCAAGGGCTCCAAAGGTGTGACGCTTCACAAGCTGTCGTCCAACGAGACGCCGCTGGGTGCGAGTGAAAAAGCCATCGCTGCAGTTGCCAATGTCGCCGAGCACTTGGAGCTTTATCCGGATGGCTCATCTTCGGCCTTGCGAGAGGCCATCGGCGAAGTCTATGGCCTGAACGCTGACCGGATCATCTGTGGTGCAGGTTCGGACGAGATCCTCAGTCTGCTCGCCTATACCTATCTGGGCCCAGGCGATGAAGCGATTTATTCGGAGCACGGCTTTCTGGTCTATGACATTGCAATCCGTGCGGCCGGAGCAACGCCTGTGGTGGCGCCGGAAAAGAACCTGACGACCGATGTCGACGCTATTTTGGAGCGTGTGACGAAGCGCACGAAGGTTGTTTTCATCGCCAATCCTAACAACCCGACCGGTACCTATTTGCCGTTTGAGGAAGTGCGCCGCCTGCATGAGAAACTGCCCGCCAACGTGCTGCTGGTGCTTGACGCAGCCTATGCGGAATACGTCCGCAAGAACGACTACGAGAGCGGCATGGAACTGGCCGCCACTGCTGAAAACGTGGTGATGACCCGTACGTTCTCCAAAATCTACGGGCTTGCCAGTTTGCGTCTGGGCTGGGGTTTTGGCCCTGCGCACATCATGGATGCCATGAACCGCATCCGGGGGCCTTTCAATGTCAACGGTCCTGCCATTGCGGCCGGGATTGCTGCTGTGCGTGACAAGGCCTTTCTTGAACGCGCTGTTGATCACAATGAGACCTGGTTGCCCTGGGTAACGGCAGAGCTTGAAAAGCTCGGTCTGTCGGTCACGCCAAGTGTTGGCAATTTCGTCCTGATCCACTTTCCGGACGTTGAGCGCAAACGGGCGAAAGACGCCGATGCGTTCCTTCTTGATCGTGGCTGCGTTCTACGGCTGGTCGGCAACTATGGCCTGCCGAATTCCCTTCGCATGTCGATCGGTTCGGAAGAGGCCAACAAGACCGTCGTCTCCGCCCTTGCCGAGTTTCTTGGATAACCCACTGAAGTCCTGTTTGTCTGATGAGTGAACCACAGTTTGAACGTTTGGCCCTGATCGGCATCGGCCTGATCGGATCTTCGATTGCCCGGGTTGCCCGCGAGCGGAATCTTGCGCGCGAGATTGTTGTTTCCACGCGCTCCGCGGAAACGCTGACGCGTGCGGAAGAGCTGGACCTTGGTGATCGCTATTGTCTCGATGCGGGAGAAGCCGTCGAGGGAGCCGATCTTGTCGTTCTCTGTGTTCCCGTCGGGGCCAATGGCGCCGTGGCCAAATGGATTGCACCCTCCCTGTCACCAGGGGCAATTCTGACGGACGTCGGATCAACCAAGAAGTCGGTCGTGGATCAGGTCCGACCGCATGTGCCCAATGGTGTGCATTTCATACCGGGCCATCCGATTGCCGGCACGGAGCAGTCCGGTCCGGATGCGGGGTTCTCAACCCTGTTCGACAACCGCTGGTGCATCTTGACGCCGGAACAGGGCGTTGATGCTGCAGCGACTGAAAAGCTCTCTGCATTCTGGCGTGGTTGCGGGTCGAACGTGGATATGATGGATGCCGATCACCACGATCTGGTGCTCGCGATCGTCTCGCATCTCCCGCATCTGATTGCCTATAACATCGTCGGTACGGCGGATGACCTCGCCACGGTGACGAAGTCGGAAGTCATCAAGTATTCAGCTTCCGGTTTTCGGGACTTTACCCGCCTGGCGGCGTCGGACCCGATCATGTGGCGAGATGTGTGCCTGAACAACAAGGACGCAATCCTGGAGATGCTGTCCCGATTTTCAGAGGATCTGTCGGCCATGCAGCGAGCGATCCGCTGGGGCGATGGCGATGCCCTGTTCGATCTCTTCACCCGCACTCGCGGTATCCGCCGGTCGATTATCGAAGCGGGTCAGGAAACAGACGCGCCCGACTTCGGCCGCGCGCAGCCAAAAACGGACGACTGAAACCGCTTTAGTGGTCGCGGTTGGCGATGAAGCCGGCGATCGCGGAGAGATGGCTTGACTTGGCTCCAAATGGCGCCAGAAGGGTCTGCGCTTCCTCCAGAAGCCTTGAAACTTCAGAGCGCGTTGCGTCGGCGCCCAGGAGCGCCACCAGAGTAGCCTTGCCTGCGTCTGCGTCCTTGCCGGTCGCCTTGCCCGTCACATCAGAGCTTGCTTCGACATCCAGCAGGTCATCTGCGAGCTGAAAGGCTAGACCGATGATCTCGCCGAAGCGGGTCAGGCGCTGGATCTCGGCGTCGTCCGCATCCGCAAGGATAGCGCCTGCACGGCAGGCATATCGCAGCAGTGCTCCAGTCTTCATGGCCTGCAACGTGCGGATTTCCGTTTCGGTCCTGTCCCGGTTTTCCGATTCGATATCCAGCATCTGGCCGCCAGCCATTCCTCCGAT
The DNA here is from genome assembly GCF_009650605.1 of Labrenzia sp. CE80. Classification (NCBI taxonomy): domain Bacteria; kingdom Pseudomonadati; phylum Pseudomonadota; class Alphaproteobacteria; order Hyphomicrobiales; family Stappiaceae; genus Labrenzia; species Labrenzia sp. CE80. The sequence continues at coordinate 238,957 of NZ_WAJT01000003.1, read as the reverse complement.
TCCTGCGGCACGGGAGAGCTCGCGACCAAGTCTCAGGCGTGTTGCGGCCTCAGGATGGACCATCTCACCGGTAATGACATCGAAAGCCAGGGTTAGAAGAGCGTCACCGGCGAGAATGGCTGTTGCTTCGTCAAAGGCCTTATGGGTTGTCGGACGACCGCGCCTCAGGTCGTCATCATCCATGGCCGGAAGATCATCATGGACCAATGAGTAGCAGTGGACGAACTCTAGCGCTGCACCAGCCTGACAAACCCCTTCGTCTGCTCGTCCGAACAGGGCTGCCGTCTCCATCAAGAGCACGGGCCGTAGTCGTTTGCCGCCGCTGAGCGCCGCATAACGCATTGCCTCAAGCAGTCGGGCCGGTCGAGTTGTCTCTCCCGCCACGACCTGCTCCCGAAGCAAGCCTTCTAGAGCCGTTTCCATTTGCTTTGCCTGCTTGGCAAGGTGCGGCTTGATGTCGAAGGTCAAGATCGGCTCCTGGAGAGGTGATGTGGTTGGTGAACAAGTTTCGGTTTCCCTGAAGCCAAATGCCTGTATCGTCAAGAAAGAAAGATGAAAATCGATAGCATCAATTTGAATTGCGATTGTTTGGGTTGCGCTCTTGCATATGTGGCCAATCAGGTTTTGCCGGAGGTTTGTTTAATGCGTCTTTTGTCGAGCTTGCTGAGTTCCTTTGTGAAGCGCGGTCAGATGCGCGTCTATGGCGCGGGGGGTGACCTGCACGAGTTTGGATCGGGCACAGATGGTCCGACTGTCACGATCCGTCTGCACGACAAGAAACTCTACAGGTCGCTTTTTCTCAATCCGGAGCTTGCGGCGGGTGAAGCCTATATGGACGGAAGCCTGACCCTGGAGGAAGGCTCAACGATCTACGACTTCATGTTCCTGTTTTCGATCAACCGGGCACCTCTGGGCGCTAACCCGGTCCAGGGGCTCCTGCGGCGGTTCTGGAAGGCGTTCAGGCGGCGGCAGCAGAAGAACAACGTGGAGCGGGCAAAGGAGCAGGCACGGCATCATTATGACCTGTCGACCGAGATGTACCGCCTGTTCATGGATGAGGGCCTGAACTACAGCTGCGCCTACTACTCTTCACCCGATGACACGCTGGAACAGGCCCAGGCGGCCAAGCTGAACCACCTTGTCGCCAAACTCGATCTGCAGCCGGGCATGGAGGTGCTGGAAATTGGCGGCGGCTGGGGATCATTGGCCATCCGCATTGCCCAGGCCGGCGCCAAGGTGACCTCGCTGAACGTCTCGCCGGAACAGGTGAAGATTGCAGAAGAGCGCGTCAGAGCAGCCGGGCTGGAGGACAAAATCCAGTTTGTGCTGAAAGACTATCGCGAGTTTGAAGGCCAGTTTGACCGGGTGATTTCGGTCGGAATGATGGAACATGTCGGCATTGGCCATCTCGATGCGTATTTCGGCAAAATCAAGGACTGCCTGACCGACAAGGGCTATGCCGTCATCCATTCCATCGGCCGCATGACCCCTCCAGGCACGACGGGGCCGTTCATCCGCAAGTATATTTTTCCTGGTGGCTATGTTCCGGCGCTCTCGGAAGTCTTTGCCTCGACGGAGCGGCTTGGGCTATGGGTCTGCGACAACGAGATCCTGCGACTGCATTATTACTATACAATCCGGGACTGGCGGTTGCGCTTTGAGGCGCGCCGGGATGAAGCGGCGAAACTCTATGACGAAACCTTTTGCCGTATGTGGGAGTTTTATCTCTGCGCGGTGGAATTGGGATTTTTGCATGGCTCAAACATGGTGTTCCAGCTGCTCTTGTCGAAGGAACGCGACGCTGTGCCGATCATTCGGGATTTCATCGTCGATAACGAACGGAAACTGAATGGCCCGAACTAAGGCCGGCACTGCCAAATCCGCGTCAGCCAAGACAGGCAAGGGGCAACGGCAGGATCGAAGTGACACAGGACGCAGCTTTGTTCCTAGATGGCTGGACAAGGCATCGTGGCGCCGTTGGGTGATCCGCGGCGCCCTCGCGATTCTTCTGCTGCCGCCGTTTTTGACCGTTGTCTATGCGGTTGTGCCGCCGGTGAGCACCTTGATGCTTGCGCGCTACGCCCAACTGTTGTGGGTGGACCGGAAATGGCGCTCACTGGAAGAAATATCGCCACATCTGGTGCGGTCCGTGATCACTTCGGAAGATAGCGGCTATTGTGACCATGGCGGCGTCGACTGGTCAGCTCTGCAGAAACAGGTCGATGTGCTCTTGAGCGAGGGGGAAGCGCCACGCGGTGCCAGCACCCTTACGATGCAGACTGCAAAGAACCTCTATCTATGGGGCGGGCGCAGCTATCTGCGCAAAGGGCTTGAATTGCCGCTGGCCCTGATGATCGACGGGATTTTGACGAAACGCCGGATCATGGAGATCTACCTCAATATCGCGGAGTGGGGAGAGGGCATTTTTGGAGCAGAAGCCGCGAGCCAGGCCTGGTTCGGCAAACCTGCCAAGAATCTGACGAGAACGCAGGCCGCGCGCCTTGCAACCGCACTGCCGAACCCGCTGCGACGTAATCCCGCCAAGCCGTCCCAAGGCCACCGCAAGCTGTCGTCCACCAACCTTTCTCGGGTCAAAGGTGCCGGCCCCATATTCGGCTGTGTGCTTGGCTCTTGACGGGCCTGCCGCTTGTGTGTACGTCGGCAGCAAGAATTTTCACTTGATGGGCTGGCAAAAGCTGAGCGTTGCCTGTATAACGCCGCCCATTCCAACACGCTGCGTGACGCCACGCCCCGGGCTTTCCCGGTCCGGGCCGCGCGACTATGGACCACGGAGAAGAACAAAATGGCCGTACCGAAGAGGAAAACTTCGCGCATGAAGCGCGGTTTCCGCCGTTCCCCGGACGCCCTGAAGCAGCCGACATACGTTGAGGACAAGGATTCAGGCGAACTGCGTCGCCCGCATCATGTTGACCTCAAGTCTGGCATGTACCGGGGACGTCAGATCCTCGCACCCAAGGACGACGTCTAAGGGTTCAGGATTGCCGAACGGCAAACGAGATTGAGGCTGGCCTTGTTTCGACAGGCCGGCCTTTTTCTTTTTGTGACCTGCCATCTTGAATTGGCCGGGAAGATCGTGTCAGGTCCCCACCGTCAGCCTTTCCCGGGATCAGCGCCCCGGGCAAACGCAATCTGGAGCCTGTTCATGCGCCTTCTCTCCGCCTTGCCATTCACCCTGTTCGCGTTTCTGATCTACAACGGCCTGTCTTTCACAGCCGGCGAAACCGATCCGGGGTTCTGGACCACGCCGGTCATCACCTTCGGCATGGTCTCCGGCGCAACGTTCCAGCTGCTCGCCAGTGATCTCCTGATCACCGCAGGCCTGTTTTTTCTCTTCATCGAAATCCTGAAAGCCACCCGCATCGGACGCGCGGCCCTGCTCGACCACATGCTGTCGGTGCTTGTGCTTGTGGCCTATCTGGTCGAGTTCCTGGTGCTGCCACAGGCAGCAACGTCGCTCTTCTTCATCCTGATGGTCATCGCCCTGATTGACGTCATCGCAGGCTTTTCGATCTCCATCACAGGCGCCCGCCGGGACGTGGCCTTTGGCCACGGCGACATGCATTGATCAATCGCGGCGTTTGCTCGTCCTTGCCAAATCCGGGATGAAAGCAATCAGGCCTGATCGCCTTCGTCCTCGACAAGGGCATGCTTTTGAATCAGTGGCAGTTGGGTCATTGTAAAGAGCAGGGTGATCGGCATGACGCCGAAGACCTTGAAGTTGACCCAGAAGTCGGTCGAAAAATTGCGCCAGACAATCTCGTTGATGGCGGCAAGCACGAAAAAGAACAGACCCCAGCGTAACGTCAGAACGCGCCAGCCCTCGTCGGTCAGCTTGAAGGCGCTGTCAAAAACATAGCCGAGAAGCGATTTTCCGAACAGCAGGCCGCCGAGCAGAACTGCGCCAAAAAGGCAGTTGATGATCGTTGGCTTCAGCTTGATGAAGAGATCATCATGTAGCCAAAGTGTGAGTCCACCAAAGACCAGAACGACAACACCGGTGATCAGAGGCATGACCGGGAGGCGTTTGGTCAAGGCAAGAGATGCGACGAGCGAAATCGTGATGGCGACCATGAAGGCTGCAGTGGCCAGGAAGATCGGTTTGCCGAGCGCCTGAAGCACGGGAAAGGCTTCTGCAATCTGCTCGCCGCGAGAATTGAACAGGAAAAAGATCGCCAGCGGTCCAAGTTCGAGGGCCAATTTCAGAAGCGGTGAAAGCTCCTTGCGTGAGGGATCGTTCGGATCGCGTTCAAATTCCATGGGGCTCTTTCGGTCAGCAAGGGTCGCTGTTCATTTCTCAATGTCACATAGTGACCAGACACAGGAAAGGTCAAGGGACGGTATGGCGGGAATTTCCGGTGAGATTCGGCAGGGCGGGGACCCACCGCACACAGATGATGTCCTGAACACCTATGAAACGGCTTTATGAGCGTGCCAGTGACAAAGGGCGCATGATCATGTCCTTGCGCCATGGTCCGGGTGCCCCGGGACGCCCGATGTTTCCAATCGATGCTTCGGCGGCCGCCAAGCCTGCCGGGGCAAAAGGTTTTTCGGTACTCAGGAGCGTGCTGATGCCCTCCATGCAGGAGTGGAATCGCAAAGAGGGTGTCGAATGGACCTGGCTGGTTCCGGAGGCCTTGCCGCGATGATTGGCGAGGGTGCGATGGCCACAGGGGATGAGACTTGATGAGAAAGATCTTTCTTGTTGCAGCGGTCACAGGTTTTCTCATGCAGGGCCTTTTAGCGGTTGGAGCTCTGGCGGCAACGGCGATTACCTGGGAGGCCCTGAACGATACTCCGGCGGCGCGATTCGATGATCCCTATGCGGCATTGAGCATCCAGGAACTGAGGTCGCTTGGAACCGTCCTCAGATTGCGGCAGCAATTGTCGGGGACCGGCGTCGCGGGGGGGGAACGGCAGGAGCTTCAGAAACAGCTCAACAGTGAGGAAGCCAAGCTCGCCGCGGCAGGCGTTCGAACAGATTGGCTTCTGGAGCAACGCGAAGCGATCGGCCTTCAGCGAGCCAAGGCAGCCCTTGAGGGCAATCCGGCGCTTGATGGCAGGGACGTTGCCATAACCGGTTATGTGATCCCTGTCCTGAACAGCGACGGTGTGTCCATGAGTGGTTATCTGGTTCCAGAGTTTGGCATGTGCAGCCATATTCCGGCGCCTGATCCGAACCAGATGATACACTACAAGTTGCCCGCCGAATGGCAAGCCGATGAGATTTATCAAGCTGTTCTGCTGAAAGGCCGTCTTGATCTGACGGTGACCCGCCAGGCCATTCATCTGCTTGATGGTCAGGTGGAGATGATTTCAGCCTATGACATGACTGTCTCGGAAATCCAACCGTTGGAGTCGGGGGGTCGATCCCTCAAGGATCGGATTTTTCGGTTCTTCAAGCCGGGGAATTAGTGGGCTGACGCTCCATGGGCACGAACTTCCGTCCGGAAGCAAAAAAGGCGCCCAGAGAGGCGCCTTTCGTTCTTGGTGGTGTCGGTCGTCATCAGCCGTTGGCGATGTATTGGCCGCCGTTGATAGTCATGACCGCTCCGGTCATGAAGGCTGCGACATCGGAGGCGAGGTAGACCACTGTGCCGGCGATTTCTTCTGGATGGCCAAGGCGGCCGACGGGAATGCCGGAGATGATCGAGGTCAGAACCTTTTCAGGCATGGCGGCAACCATGTCCGTGTTGATATAGCCCGGGCAGATCGCGTTCACCGTGATGCCCTTGAACGCGTTTTCCTGTGCCAGAGCCTTTGTGAAGCCGATCACGCCGGCCTTGGCAGCCGAATAGTTCGCTTGGCCCATCTGGCCCTTCTGGCCGTTGATCGACGAGATGTTGATGATCCGGCCGGACCCGCGGGCACGCATGCCTTCGATGACCGGGCGGGTCATGGTGAACATGGAATCGAGGTTGGTGGAAAGAACCGCACGCCACTGGTCGAAGGACATCTTGTGGAACATGCCGTCTTTGGTGATGCCGGCGTTGTTGACCAGAACTTCTACCGGTCCCAGGTCAGCTTCGACCTTGGCGATGCCCTCGGCGCATTCCTCAGGGTTGGCCACATCCCACTTGTAGACATGAATGCCGGTCTCTGCCTTGAAAGCCTCTGCCTTTTCGACGTTACCGTGATAGGTGGCTGCCACGGTGTAGCCAGCGTCCTTCAGGCCTCGCGAAATGGCTTCGCCGATGCCGCGCGTTCCGCCTGTGACCAGTGCGACCTTGTTCATTCCTACCTCCTTTTTCGCCCGTAGACCGGGCTTTGATAATCCCCGTGGTCGGTCTGCCATGACAAAGCCGCTTTTGTTTCGCCATGACAGATATCAAATATGGTTAGGCCTTTTGGCCCAGCGGCTGTTACCGCTCAATGCACATGGCAACGCCCATGCCACCGCCGATGCAGAGGGTGGCGAGACCCTTCTTGGCGTCGCGGCGGGCCATTTCATGGATCAATGTGCAGAGAACGCGGGCGCCAGAAGCACCGATCGGATGTCCGATGGCAATAGCGCCGCCGTTGACATTGACGATGTCCGTGTCCCAACCCATGTCCTTGTTGACCGCACAAGCCTGAGCGGCGAAGGCTTCGTTGGCTTCAACCAGATCCAGTTCGGAAGCTGACCAGCCGGCCTTTTCCAGCGCCTTGCGGGAGGCGGGAATCGGGCCAGATCCCATGATCGCCGGATCAACACCAGCCGTAGCCCAGGAAGCGATGCGTGCGAGAGGCTTCAGTCCGCGTTTTTCGGCTTCTGCTGCACTCATGACGAGGATCGCTGCTGCGCCGTCGTTGATGCCCGAGGCATTGGCTGCAGTGACCGAGCCTTCCTTGGTGAAGGCCGGGCGAAGCTTCTGCATGCTTTCCAGAGTTGCGCCGTGGCGGATGTACTCGTCGTCTTCTACGATCGTATCGCCTTTGCGGCCCTTGATCGTGACAGGTGTGATCTCGTCCTTGAACTTGCCAGCCTTCTGGGCGGCTTCCGCCTTGTTCTGCGAGGCGAGGGCGAATTCGTCCTGCTGTTCGCGAGAGATTTGCCATTTTTCGGCAACGTTCTCAGCGGTCTGACCCATGTGATAGCCGTTGAAGGCATCCCAAAGACCGTCCTTGATCATGGTGTCGACCATCTTGTAGTCGCCCATCTTGTAACCGGCGCGCATCGGGGCACAGTGAGGCGACAGGGTCATGTTTTCCTGTCCGCCTGCCATCATGATCGTAGCGTCGCCGCACATGATCTGCTGTGCAGCAATAGCGACCGAGCGAAGGCCAGAACCGCAGACCTGGTTGAGGCCCCATGCTGTTGCGCCTTCCGAGATGCCGGCTCCAATTGCAGCCTGGCGTGCCGGGTTCTGACCCATGCCGGCTGTAAGGACCTGGCCGAAAACGACTTCGTCGACATCGTCACCGGAGACCCCGGCCTTGTCGAGGGCGGCCTTCATGACAATCGCGCCCAGCTCATGGGCGGGCGTGGTGGCAAATGCACCGTTAAAGGAACCGACGGGGGTGCGTGTCGCGCTAACAATCACGACATCAGTAGAAGCGCTCATCATAAACTCCAGATGCTTTTCCTCCAGGAAGGGCCTCAGCACACAATGGCAGCGTGGCAGCACTTGCGTGTTGACCCTCTCTCCCCGCGACTAGAAACTGTGGCCAATCTCAAGTCAACCGGAATGCCCCTTACTTGCGTGCGCTTTTCGCAGGCGCATAATCATCCTTTCGTCACTGCACACAAAAAGGCTGGCAAGAGCCGCATCTATTGGCTTAGTCTCAAAGTTGGAGGAAGCGGCGACGAGCTCTATTGGCTTGTCGTCAAACGGGAACTTGCCGCGAGGCTCCTTGCAACGGAAGACGGGAATGGCAAAGACCAACGAGCCAACTATCATCAAAAAATACGCCAACAGGCGACTCTACAACACAGGCACCAGCACATATGTGACGCTGGAGGACCTGGCTGTGATGGTGAAGGGGGAAGAGGACTTCATCGTCTATGACGCCAAGACAGGGGACGATATCACGCGCTCTGTCCTGACGCAGATCATCTTTGAGCAGGAAGGCAAAGGGCAGAACTTGCTGCCAGTGCCATTCCTGCGCCAGTTGATCCGCTTCTACGGCGACAGCATGCAGGGACTGGTTCCCAGCTTTCTGGAATATTCGATGACGTCATTGACCCAGGAGCAGGACAAGCTGCGGGCGCAGATGACCGACGCGTTCGGCGCGACGGCTTTCGACGCAATTGAGGACCAGGTCAAGCGCAACGCGGAAATGTTCGAGCGTGCCATGAAGATGTTCATGCCGTTCTCTGCGGGAGACGTCGGCGGCGCCTCTTCTGGTGATGGCGCGGCTGCTCCGCAAGCTGCCAAGACCGAGCCGTCGGATCTCGATGACATGAAGCGTCAGTTGACTGAGATGCAGGCTAAGATAAACGCGCTGAGCGACAAGCACTAACACTCTGCGTTTCAGCCGGGCTTAAGTTGCCCGGCTGATCGCTTTGCAAGCTGGCATCAACCGCAGTCGGCAACCAGATCGACCGCTGCAACGCCGGCAAGCGCAGCGGCTTCATCATTGTCGGACGTGTCGCCCGTGATGCCGACAGCACCGACCACATCGCCGTCTTCGTCCTTCATCAGGACACCACCAGCTACGGGAACGATGGCGCCGCCAGAGACACCGTTCAGCGCCTGAACGAAGTGTGGACGGCTTTCTGCATTGGTGTTCAACCAGCGGGTGCCGGTTCCCACGGCCAGCGCGCCGAAGGCTTTGCCGCTGGCGATTTGCGGACGCATGATGGACGCACCATCCTGCCGCGAGAGCGAGACGAGATGTCCGCCTGCGTCGAGAACAGCAACCGTCAGGGGCTTGAGTTTCAGCTCCGCTGACTTTTCGAAAGCGGCTGAAATGATTTGCTCAGCCATTGAAAGAGTTAGTTTGCGCATCTGGTTGTTTCTCCCTTACAACTTGGGCACCTCAGTCTGACAGGGCTAACAGATTGCCCTCCGGGCGACTAGAAGGCTGAATAACCAAAGATTTCCTCCTGGGAGGAAAAACTCCGGAGATTGATTTTGAAACGCGATTTTGAAGCACCGGGGCGTTCGCCTGTTTTTGCACGTGAAGCTGCCGTAGCAACATCGCACCCGCTCGCCACGAGCGCGGCGCTTGAGGTGCTGCAGGCGGGAGGCAATGCCGTTGACGCAGCTATCGCCGCATCCGCAGTTCATGCCGTGGTCGAGCCGCAAATGACCGGAATTGGCGGTGACTGCTTTGCAATCGTTACGGAGCCGGATGGACGAATGGCCGGTTTTAACGGGTCAGGCGGCGCACCTGCAGGTATCAGCACGGAGTATCTGGCTGACAAGGGCATTGAAGAACTGACGCCGACATCGCCGCATTCCGTCACGGTCCCGGGAGCAGTTCGGGCCTGGGAAACGCTTTTGAAGGCGCATGGTACGCGCAGTTTTGAGACCTTGTTTAAGCGCGCCATCGATTATGCTGAGAACGGTTTTCCTGTCGCGCCGCGGGTCCAGCATGATTGGAGAGACAGCGTTGACAGAGTAAGCGGGTCAGCGGCGGCCAAGGCAACCTATCTGCCGGGGGGCAAGGCTCCTGACGTCGGCCAGATCATGAAGTTTCCAAGGCTTGCCGAGACGCTGAAAGCAATCGCAACCGGCGGTGCCGACGCTTTCTACACAGGTTCAATCGCGGACGATATTGTCTCGACCCTTCAGGAGCTTGGCGGCGTCATGTCGCGTGAAGACCTTGCGGCCTGTCATACGACGGCGGTGTCTCCTGTCATGCGTGATTATCGCGGCTTCACCATTGCCGAGTTGCCGCCCAACGGTCAGGGTGTGATTGCCCTGGTAATCCTCGGCATTCTGGAACGTTTTGATCTTGAAGGTCTGGATCCGTTGGGTCCGGAGCGGCTGCATCTGGAGATGGAAGCGTCGCGCATCGGCTATGCGGTTCGGGACAAATTCGTCACGGATCCTGGCTATATGAACATCTGCCACACAAACCTGATCGCGGAAGACTATCTGGATCAGCTGGCGGCCATGATCGATCCCTACAAAAAGCTTGCAGAGCTTCCCGGCACGAGCCTCGCGCCTCAAACGGACACTATCTACTTGACTGTGGTCGACAAGAATGGCCTGTCGATCTCCTTCATCAATTCGATCTTCAATTCTTTCGGCAGCGGCATTCTGGCGCCTGAAAGCGGCGTTCTGTTGCACAATCGCGGGGCGGTCTTCCATGCCAAACCCGGTCATGCCAACACGATTGCCGGTGGCAAGCGCCCGATGCACACGATCATTCCCGCGATGGCGTTGAAGGACGGAGCGCCCTGGCTTTCCTTCGGTGTCATGGGTGGTCACTACCAGGCTTGCGGCCATGCGCATCTGATCTCGAATATCATTGACTATGGCATGGATGTTCAGATGGCGATCGACTTCCCGCGCATGTTCTTTGATCTGGACACACATGTTCTGGAAGCGGAAAAAATGATCCCGCAGTCCACGCTCGACGGTCTGATTGCGAAGGGGCATGAAGTCCGCCGGACAACCGGCGCGATCGGGGGAAGTCAGGCGATCTTGATCGACAAGGCCAACCAGACGCTGATTGCAGGGTCCGATCCGCGCAAGGACGGGCACGCGGCTGGTTACTGACGCTGCTTAGTAGGTTGACGAGTGCTGGTGACCGATCAGACGGCCTGCCTCTCGCTGGCCGGCGTTGCGGTAAATCGCAGCGCCGGTGGCCAAGGTGACAGCGTCGCTCTGCGCTGCGGTCATCCGCAGCATCTCTGGTGAATAAGCCAAAGGATTTGCAGCGTTGGTCGCCTCGCGGGCGGAGGTGGCCGACTTTCTCCTATCCTCATTCGGCGCAAACTCTGCTTCGCGCCGTTCGCGTGCTTCGGCCGACTGCGCTTCCTGACGGGCAAAAGTCGGGCTATCATACACTCTGGCAATGGGTGTGATCTGCATAGAGCTGATCCTCTTTCTGGATGGCCGTTCGGCGGCCTCATGCGGTAAACGCAGGATCAGGTTTAGAGGTTCCGCAGCGTGCAGGGCGTGTTGAGGATCACACATTCGAGGTTTGCCGGGCGCGGGAGAGCCAGACGTGTTTCAGCTTGGCATGCAACGACAGGAGTGGTTTGGGCCTACATTGCGCCGATGGCGCACATTGAACCGGGTCAAGCAATCATCACTCGCTGCCGAAATGGGGGTTTCGCAAACCACTGTGTCCCGCTGGGAAAGTGGCGGGCTGGTTCCTGAGGGCGCGCACGCGCAGCGGCTTGAGCGGCTGCTAAGCGCACGTCCGAAATCCTCCGCAGATCATGCCTTGAGCGAGCTGGTTGAGACATCCTGGCAACCGGTTCACCTCATCTGCGATTTTACCCATCGGCTGCTGGCGGCGTCTGCTGCGCGCCTTGAAGATTGGCGCGTTCCGCTTAGCGACAAGCTTGGAACGTCGCTATGGCGCTATGCGACGGATGGTATTCGCCTTGGTGAGGCTGGGCTTGCGGCGCGGGGCTGGATGGAGGCCCATCCACCGGAGGTAACGGTCTTGACCGAGCGTATGGACCACCGCGACCTGACCATCCGGGCCGGCGAGATCGTTTACACGCGCATCGCATTGTCGGATGGGAGCTTTGCGCGCCTGGTCCGCGATGGAGCTCGTCAGGAGCAGTCATAACCATGCCTGCGGCCAAGTTCCATCAGCGCGGGGCGCATAAATTATGCAGTGCCTTGCGGCAAAGGAGCTGACCGGTATCCTTCCGTCATGACCTTTACGACTGATCAAGAACCAAACTCTGCCGAGACAGATCGCCTCGCCCGCATCATCGGTTTTGTTCAGGTGGCCGAGGCGTTGAAAGATACGTTGCGAAGCGCTCGAACAGGGCAAGGACGTGTTGAAAGCACCGCTGAACACACATGGCGTCTTTGCCTCATGATCATCCTTTTTGAGGCGGACCTGGCCGATGTCGACGTGCTCAAGCTGCTGAAGATCTGCGTCATTCATGATTTGGGGGAGGCGATTTCAGGTGATGTGCCGGCGCCCAGCCAGTCTTCGGACGACGGCCGGGCCGCACGGGAACGTCAGGACTTGCTGACTCTATGCAAGGCGTTGCCCGAAGATCTGTCTGCTGAGGTTGTGATGCTTTGGGACGAGTACGCGGATGCCAAGTCGCCAGAGGCCATTCTTGCCAAGGGGTTCGACAAGATCGAGACCATGCTGCAGCATGTCAAAGGAAGGAACGAGCCTGACTTTGATTATGCTTTCAACCTTGGCTATAGCCGCGAAGCGACGGGTCGGCATCCGTTGCTGAGGAATTTGCGATCACTTACGGATAATCTGACGCAGCGCGAGATGATCTTTCAAGCAGGCAAATGACGCCAGCCAAAGATGTTCAATACTCGATGGCAATGAGGTGGCCGGCTTCACGTTTGCGGGGGCTGGCTGCCGTCTCGCGGTAGCGGCTTGTGCCAATCTCCGGCTCGGTTTGACGCTTGTACCGGGTCTGGGGGTCGCCATCGCGCGTGGCGATGAGATGCGCTAGGAACGTGGCATTCGGGCGATAGCGGGCAACGAAACGGTCGTGATCTTCCTCAACCCGCGCTTCCTGCGGAACCAGTTGAAGCTGGAACGCGCTCTTTTCGCGCGGCTGCTCTGGCTCGTCCCGATACCGGCGCTTGCGCTTCATATTGGAACGCCCGAGGGCTTTGACCGGTTCAATACGCACGTGGATTGCCTCACCTTGTCCCACAACGGTACGAGGACCTCGTACCTGACTGGAACGTCGCAATGCTCATGCCAAACTCTAGCGTTTGTTAACCTTTGAGTCGCGGAAAACCACGTGTCTCGTCTGAAATGGTTAACGCGATGGGCGCAATCCGAGCAATCTGGCGGCGCCTTCTGATCTTATGAACCGAACATGAATGGCAGCTTCAAAGCTCGTTCAGTGGGCCCTGGGCATAGTCAGGTCATCGAAACAGAGACGAAGCGCAAAGGGTAAGATCATGTTCCAGAAATCAGCTATTGCAGCCGCCGTCGTTATCCTTACCGGGTTGTCCGTCACCGTTCCGGCGATGGCAGACAATGCGAACGGAAGCGTTCGCGACTATCGTGTTGAGACGCAGACGTCAGTGCGTGACCACCGACAGGAGACCAGGGTTGTCGTGCGCGATCATCGGACGAAAGCTCCGGTCGAGAAAAAAGTGCGGGATCACCGGACCAAGCGTTCGAACGAGGTTGTTCCCGTAAAGCGGAAGCATTGCCGCGATGGCTATGAAAACCTTCGCCGAGGAGGATACCGCCCGATTGTGGCCTATGACTGTCAGGGTAACGAATATCACTATTCGGCTCAGCGTGACGCCAAGCTCTACCGGGTTGCCATGAACGCCTACTCAGGTTCCATGGAAGTCATCTTCGTCGGTTTGGCTCGTTGAAGGCAGCATTCAGGCCAAGTTGGTGTATTTATGCCACCTCAGCTCCGGCATCACTTCTCGCATATGAGGTCATGGCGGCATGGAGATGATCGAAGACAAGGCGCATGCGTTGATCGCCCTTGAGGTCTTCGTGCATGGTGACCCAGCTCTCCAGCGGGATTTCGACGTCATCTTTCAACACGCGGGTCAGCTTCGGCGCGCGTGTTGCGAGTTCAATCTGACAAAACCCGATGCCACAGCCTTGTCGAATAGCGGAGAGTTGAGCGATCTGGTTATCGATCCTGTAGGCGAAATTCGAAGGATCCAAGGAAAAGCCGAACTGCTTGAGCAAGCGCTCGGCACTTGGGTCCCTATCGAAGCCGATGATGGCGTGGTTTTCAAGCTCATCGGTCGTGCTCGGTGAGCCGTGATGTTCAAGGTATTCGGGATGTGCAAAAAGCCCAAGCCTGATATCCGGACATCGTCTTGCGACCAGCGCTTTCTGGTTTGGGCGGGTCATGCGAATGGCAATATCCGCTTCCCGACGAAGAAGGTCCGTCATCTGATTGGACAGGCTGATTTCAAAAACCAGACCCGGATGCCGGGCTCGGATTTCCCCGAGGAACCCGGGTAAGACCTCGGCGCCAATAACATCGCTTGCCGCGATCCTGATGACGCCGGTCATCGCAGACGGATCACCGGCTGCGCTGCGCTGGAGTGCTGCGGCTGCTGACTCCATGGCCTCGGCATGGGGGGCAAGTCGAAGGGCGGCATCGGTCGGGGTCAGGCCTTGGGGAGCTCTTGTAAAAAGCCGTCCGGTGCCGAGACTGGCTTCGAGCTGGTCAAGATGACGGGAAATCGTTGGCTGAGTGAGTTTCAGGGATCGGGCGGCTGCTGACAGACTGCCCTCGCGCAGGATAGCCAGAAAAGAGCGGTAGAGGTCCCATGCAGCGTGTGACTCGTTCATATAATTTTCTATATCAGAGATACGCATTACGACAATTTATTTTATCTCGAGATCTGTCAGTTTCCCGCTCAGATGAATTGATGGAGACTGACATGACAGACAAGACGGCGTTGATACTTGGAGCGACCGGTGGATCCGGCTTGGCGGTCGCACGGGCCCTATTGGCAAGTGGGTGGCAGATTCGAGCGCTGCATCGTCACCCGGAAGATGTGCGATCGCAGTTGCCGCAAGCGACCTGGATCAAGGGCGATGCGCTCGATAGCAAAACGGTTGTGGCGGCGGCGGAAGGCGCCTCTCTGATTTTTCACGGCGTTAATCCACCTGGCTACAAGAACTGGCCCAAGCTGGTCCTGCCGATGCTTGAGAGCACTCTCGCGGCCGCAAGGGCTAGCGGTGCGCGGATCGTGCTCCCTGGCACCATCTACAATTATGGTGTCGGCGACGGCCCCCTGTTGAGCGAGATGTCCCCTCAAAAACCGACAACGCGCAAGGGCGCAATCCGTGTCGAGCTGGAAGAGCGTTTGCGCAAGGCCAGCGAAAAGGATGGTGTGAAAGTCCTGATTGTTCGGGCCGGGGATTTCTTTGGGGCTGAGACCAAAAGCTCTTGGTTTTCACAGGTGATGGTCAAGCCAGGCAAACCCTTGCGGAAATTGACCTATCCTGGGCGTGCAAGTGCTGGGCATGCTTGGGCCTATTTGCCTGACTTCGCCGAGGCCATCGCGCAGCTTGTGGCTATGGAGGGTGAGCTGGCCTCGTTCGACTGCTATCACTTTCGAGGCCACTGGTTTGAGCGCGGCGTCTGGATAGCTGAAGAGATCCGGACTGTCACGGGCCAAACAAATCTGCCGATTGGCTCCTTACCCTGGTGGGCGATCAAGGCGCTCTCACCAGTCGTGCCGTTTTTTCGAGAGGTCTCTGAGATTTCCGTCTTCTGGAAGAACGGACTGTGTCTCGACAATACCAAGCTGGTTGCGAGGCTCGGCTCCGAGCCGCATACGCCGCTCCCGCAGGCCCTTCGCGACACACTTGAAGGACTTGGCTGCCTGCCTGACCGACAGTGCGATCGGTAGAAACAAAAAAGGCGCGGTCCTTGAGGATCGCGCCTTTTGTCGTTTTGAACTGGCTCGACGCCAGTTCGGATCTTTTTGTCCGGATCAGGCTGTCAGAGCGCCCTGAGCCTTCTCTACCAGAGCCTTGAAGGCATCCGGCTGATGAATGGCAAGGTCGGACAGAACCTTACGGTCAACTTCGACGCCAGCCTTGTTCAGGCCGTCGATGAAGCGGCCGTATGTGAGGCCCTGTTCACGAACCGCAGCGTTGATACGCTGGATCCAGAGCGAACGGAAATTGCGCTTCTTGGCTTTCCGGTCGCGATAAGCGTACTGGCCGGCCTTTTCGACCGCCTGCTTTGCGACGCGAATGGTGCTCTTGCGGCGGCCGTAGTAGCCTTTGGCAGCCTTCAGAACCTTCTTGTGACGTGCATGGGCAGTTACGCCCCTTTTTACGCGCGACATGTGATAACTCCTTTAAGGATAGGTGCTTGGGCTCAGGCGTACGGCAGGAACTGCTTCACGATCTTCGCATCCTGCGGTGCCAGCGTGGTGGTGCCACGGGCGTTGCGGATGAACTTGGTCGTGCGCTTGATCATGCCATGACGCTTACCGGCCTGGGCTGTTTTCACTTTGCCGCTTGCGGTCAGCTTGAAGCGCTTCTTGGCTCCAGACTTCGTCTTCAGCTTGGGCATTTTGCATCCTTTCATTGGCGCGGAGGGTAGACCCACCGCATTCTTGTTGGTGCATCGAGAGGTCGCCACGGCATGCCCTGGTGTATCAGGAGCGATCCTGCTTTCACCTTCGGAAAACCGGAGATGGAGGCATAGAAATACTGCTCCCGAAGAGCCGGACGACTCTGGATCGGGGGCTTATAGGGGGACTCTTGTCTTCATGCAACCGAAAATCGGCATGAATTGGCCGATTTAGAGCTCGTGCAGCACATGTGCGGCACGCACGGCGGCTGATGCACGGTTTTCGACACCAAGCTTTTGATAGATCTGTTCAAGATGCTTGTTCACGGTGCGTGGACTTAGGCCCAGAATCTCGCCGATGTCCCGGTTCGCCTTGCCCTTTGCGATCCACAAGAGAACATCCGCCTCGCGGGCGGTGAGACCGAAGTGCTGGCGCAAAACCTCGTCCTGGTTGGGGTGATCGCTGGTCGTCATCCGAAACAGGAACTCGTCAGCGCCGATTGCACCGAGATATTGCATTTGAAGGGTCAAGTCGTTGCCGGGCGAAAGCTCAAAGGGATCTGACTGTCCCGATGGTTTTCCGGCGTCGGCGGCGAGCCAGCTGCCAAGCTCGGCGCCAATGTCCTGCAGAAGCTTGTCACCGTTGCCGGTCGTGCTGAGGACCTGGTGCGTTTGCGGCGTCGACCAGCGGATTGTGCCATCGCGTGCAATGGCGATGAGGTGCCGCCCTGCCGCATCAAGCGCAATACGGGCGCTTTGGACAGACCGGGCATTGGCCAGATGAACCCGGATCCTTGCCTGCAACTCATCGATGTTGATCGGCTTGGTGAGAAAGTCGACCCCGCCAGAATCAAGAGCATTGACCACATGCTCGGTTTCGCTCAATCCGGTCATGAAAATAACCGGTACATGCTGCAAATGTGGTTTGGACTTGATCTGCTGGCAGGTTTCAAAGCCCGAGAGACCGGGCATGATGGCGTCCATCAAAATGATGTCGGGGGTCACTCTGTCGGCGACAGAAAGGGCGGCGGCTCCGCTGGTGGCGACGAGCACCGTGATACCGGCGGTTTCAAGGGCGGTGGTCAGAAAGCCGAGTGTCTCCGGAGAGTCGTCGACGGCCAGAACAATATCGCGCTGCGCTTCAGTCATTCTTGTCCAACTTCTCCAGAACCTTGGTGTAGCCGTCGAAATCGAAGACCTTCAAGTGTCCGCGCAGGACGGCGACTATAGCGCCGTTGTCCGGATCTTCCGCCAATTCGGTCAGTTTGGCTTCAATACCATGGATGTAGCCGATTTCACCCAGACTTATCAGCTCACGGACATGACTTGCGCCCGGGCCCCTGCCTGGGTCGCCTGCAGGTTCCGGTGCTGACGGTGCCTGTGGCGCTTCGCTCTCCAGCCATTGCAGGGCGAGGTGCCGCTGCATCTTGTCGAGCAACTGGCGCAGATCAAACGGCTTGGCCAGGGTGTCGTCGTGAAGATCCTTGCCGTCCGCTCTGAGAGATCCGTCTCCGATGTTGGCCGACAGCATGATGATCGGTGTGCTGACACCTCTTTCGCGCAGACTTGCAACGAGCTCCCAGCCGTTCATGCCCGGCATCAGGATGTCGATCAGGAAAAGGTCTGGGCAATGGTCTTTCATCATCTCCAAACAAGTGGCGCCGTCTTCCGCTTCCAGGATGTCAAAGCCCAGTGGGACCAGGATTTCGGCCAGCAGCGTGCGGTGGTCCGGATTGTCGTCAATGACGGCAATTGATCGGCGACGACCTTCGTACCCGCGGATTTGCCTTTCTGCGGGAATGGACTTCGGTGGGTTGGCAACGGCAGCCAACATCAGCCGGACCTCAAAGGAAGAACCCTTGCCGGGATCGCTGGAAAGGGCGACAGCACCGCCAAGGGTCTCTGCCAAGAGTTTGGTGATTGTCAGACCAAGGCCAAGACCCGGGGTTCTTCTTGCTTCCACCTCCTGGCTGCGCCCGAAGGGTTCGAAGATCTTGCCCTGCTCGGAGAGATCTATGCCGGGGCCGGTGTCCGTCACTGTGAAGCTGGCGACCTGGGAGCGGTAGCCGACCTTGAGGCTGACAGAGCCCTCATCGGTGAATTTGATGGCGTTGGAGAGCAAGTTGACCAGGATCTGCCGAAGACGCTTTTCATCCGTGCGCACATAAACAGGGAGATTGTCGGCACGCTCATGACTGAAACCAAGCCCCTTCGCACTGGCCTGCATCTTGAACATGTCGACGATCTGGTCGAGGAAATCGTGAATGTTGATTTCGTTCGAATAGACCTGCAGCCGCCCCGCCTCGATGCGCGAGATGTCGAGCAGCCCGTCAATCAATCCCGACAGGTGTTCGGCGCTACGACGGATGGTGTTGATGTTGGACTTGCGCGCTTCGGGAATGGTGTCGTCGCGTTCAAGGACCTGAGCATAGCCAAGGACCGCATTCAGTGGCGTTCTGAGCTCATGGGAAAGGCCGACGACATAGCGGCTTTTGGCCATATTGGCCGCTTCTGCATTTTCCTTGGCTTTCTGTAGGGCGGCGTCGGTCTTGCCGTGGGCGTTGATTTCCTTTTGCAGCAATGCGTTCTGGCGTTGGGATTCTTCCTCTGCCACGTGCCTGGTGTCGTGGGCAAGAACCAGAAACCAGGAGGCAATCCCCGCAGCCACGGCAAAGACGAAGAAGATCAACGTTACGGTCTGACCGATGATGACGGAGGCGTCTGGAAAGCGTTCGGCCGCCTGATTGTAGATCACCCAGAGGACGAAGCCGATGGCGGCAATGGAAAAGCTGGCCGTCAGACCATACCGACCAAGGCGCGTTCTGAGGTGAGCCAGGGTTTTTTCGGGCAGGAAATGCTCGGCAACGACACCGAGCTGATGATTGATCCGGGCCTTGGGCTTGCAAAGGTCATGACAGCGGGCGTCCAGCGAGCAGCACAGTGAGCAAATCGGCGCCTGATAAGCCGGACAATAGGCCATGTCTTCGGGTTCGAAGGGGTTCTCGCAGATCGAACAGGTGATGGTGCTTTCTTCTTGCCAATGGGCGCGCGGCTTTCTGGCGAGATAGAACTTGCCCTTGGTGGCCACCGCGATGGCGGGAGCGGCAATGAAGGCGATGACCATTGCGAGGAAGGTCGAGAGGGCCGCGGCTTCGTCGCCAAAATGGCCGTAGTAGGCGAGAATGCCCAGGGTCGCAGCAAGCGTCATTGCGCCGGTGCCGACCGGATTGATATCGTAGAGATGCGCGCGTTTGAACTCGATGCCGGGCGGGGACAGTCGAAGCGGTTTGTTGACAAAGAGATCGGCGGAAATTGCGCTCAGCCAGGCCATCGCGATGATGGAGAAAACACCGAGAGTTTCTTCCAGCAACTTGTAGATGCCCAGTTCCATCAGGAGCAGGGCGATGCCGACGTTGAAGACAAGCCAGACGACCCGGCCGGGATGGCTGTGGGTCAGGCGGGAGAAAAAGTTCGACCATGCGAGTGAGCCCGCATAGGCGTTCATCACATTGATCTTGAGCTGCGAGACGACGACAAAGGCGGCCATGAGCAGCAAGGCCATATGTTCGGACGGCAGCATGTAGCCAAAAGCCACCGCGAACATGCGCGATGGTTCATCGGCATGTTCTGGCGATACCCCGGCCGAGAGCACGAGCACGGCAAGGAAAGAGCCTGCAAGCATTTTGGGCGCACCCAGAATGACCCAGCCGGGACCAGCCAGAAACAGTGCAAACCGATGCCGTTTGCGGGCAACTTCACCGGCTGGAACAAAGCGCAGGAAATCGACCTGTTCGCCGATCTGGGCCATAAGGGCGAGAATGACCGCAGAGGCGGCTCCGACGCTGATGAGGTTGATGTCAGCCAGTCCGCCGCTCGATTGAATTGGCGTGTTGGTCTGCGGATCCAGGCCGGAAAATCCCAGCCACTCTCCGAAAACACTCCAGTCCGCATAGGCGATAAAGAAGAACGGAAGAATGTTGAGGACGATCCAGAACGGTTGAGTGATCAGCTGGAACTTGGAAATCAGCGTGATGCCATGTGTGACCAGCGGGATGACAGCCACCGCGCTCAGGATGTAGCCGATCCAGAGCGGCACTCCGAAGGCGTATTCCAGCGCACTCGACATGATCGACGCTTCGATCGCAAAGAGTATGAACGTGAAGCTGGCATAGATCAGCGACGTCAGCGTTGATCCGATGTAACCGAAACCGGCGCCGCGGGTCAGAAGGTCAATGTCGACGCCATGGCGGATCGCATATTTGGCAATCGGAATGCCGACGAAGAGCAACACCAGGCTTCCGAGCAGGATTGCAACGAAGGCGTTGGCTGTCCCGTAGGACAACGTGATGGCGCCGCCGATGGCCTCCAGGGCGAGAAAGGAAATCGCGCCGATTGCAGTCTGGGAAATTCTGCGCGAGGAAAAACGCCGTGCGCTCTTCGCGGTGAAGCGGAGTGCGTAATCCTCCAGGGTCTGGTTGTTGACCCATTGGTTGTATTTGCGCCGAACCGGCAGAATACGCTGACGCGCGTTCATGAAAATGCCTCTGAATTAGGCATATGCCTGTGCATTGTGCGATTTTTGCCTGAAATCAGCGGCATTCTGCCTTAGCTCCCCGTGCTCACCCCTGTGCTAGCAGGGTTTGTGCCGCTTTATTCGCCAGCGATAATTTTGTCGTTTTGTCCCGTCTGCGCATTTTGCGCAAAAGGCGCAGTTGCTTACGTCAATTGACGTATGTCGCGGTGCAGCGTTCCCCCGCACGATCTTGGCCAGACGGCAGCCCTTCCATCTGCCGCAGAATGCCAAAAGGCTTCACCAAGAGGGGACTCAACATTATGAAAAAGACTCTTACAGGTCTCGCCCTAGCGGGTTTGATGACCAGCACATTCGCCGGTTTGTCCTACGCGCAGGAAGAGACCATTAAGGTCGGTATCCTGCACTCGCTCTCCGGCACAATGGCGATTTCCGAAACGACACTCAAAGACGCCATGCTGATGCTCATCGAAGAGCAGAACAAAAAAGGCGGCGTCCTGGGCAAGAAGCTCGAAGCTGTTGTTGTCGATCCGGCTTCCGATTGGCCGCTGTTCGCTGAAAAGGCGCGTGAGCTGATCGAAGTCAACGGCGTTGATGCTGTCTTCGGTTGCTGGACATCTGTGTCGCGCAAGTCCGTTCTGCCGGTCTTCGAAGAACTCAACTCCCTGCTGTTCTACCCGGTTCAGTACGAAGGTGAAGAGTCCCAGCGCAACGTCTTCTACACAGGTGCTGCGCCGAACACTCAGGCAATTCCTGCCGTTGACTACCTGATGAGCGAAGAAGGCGGCTCGGTCGAGCGCTGGGTTCTGGCCGGCACCGACTATGTCTACCCGCGCACGACCAACAAGATCCTCGAAGCCTACCTGAAGTCCAAGGGCGTGGCTGAAGAAGACATCATGATCAACTACACGCCGTTCGGTCATTCCGACTGGCAGACGATCGTGTCCGACATCAAGACCTTTGGTTCTGCTGGCAAGAAGACCGCTGTTGTCTCCACCATCAACGGTGATGCGAACGTTCCGTTCTACAAGGAGCTGGGCAACGCAGGCATCAAGGCAGAAGACATTCCTGTCGTTGCCTTCTCCGTCGGTGAAGAAGAACTCGCAGGTCTCGACACTGCTCCGCTCGTCGGTCACCTGGCTGCCTGGAACTACTTCCAGTCCGCTGACACCGATGCCAATGCCGAGTTCATCGAAACATGGCAGGCGTTCACCGGCGACGAAGATCGCGTAACCAACGATCCGATGGAAGCAAGCTACATCGGCTTCAACATGTGGGTTGAAGCGGTCGAGAAGGCCGGCACCACCGATGCAGATGCTGTGATCGACGCCATCGTCGGTGTTTCCGTTCCGAACCTGACCGGCGGCTACTCCGCGATGATGCCGAACCACCACATCACGAAGCCGGTTCTGATTGGCGAAATCCAGGAAGACGGACAGTTCGAAACTGTTTGGGAAACCTCCGGCCTCGTCGGTGGCGACGCATGGTCTGACTACCTGGAAGGCTCCAAGGACCTGATCTCCGATTGGCGTGCTCCGATGTCTTGCGGCAACTTCAACGTGAAGACCGGCAAGTGCGGCGGTTCCGACTCCTAAGATCCTGAAAAGAGGGAGGCGGGTCTTGTGGTCCGCCTCCTTTCGCCACCACCCCTAAGTCCTCTTGCTAGGAGGGGTTTGGGGTGGTGGTCCTTCCAGAGTGCAGTCGCCGTACGGCGACAAGGTGCGCGAACTTGAAAGACCCGGTGGGCCCATGTCCTTTTTGAAATCTTTTCTGATGTTCCTTTGCCTGATGGCCGGCCTCGTCGGCACGGGCGCGGCGCAGAGCGACCTGGAAAGCTTGCGGCCCCTGGTGGATGCGCTTGCCGAGGGCAAGTACAAAGAGACGCAAAAGCAGATCGGGGATCTGGCAGCGACCGGAAACCCTGCTGTCGCACCGGCCCTAGAGGCGCTGGGCGCCGGAGAACTCTTTTTCCGCAAGTCCGACAAACAGGTCTTCATCGCCAAAAAGGCGGGCAAGGGATATGCGCTGAGCGACCCGTTGACGCTCGAAGATGCCGGCGAAACTGGCCGGCGCGCAGTGACAAAAATCAAGGTCAACAACAACCTGCGCCGGGTCATCCGCTCCGCGCTTGGTTCCCTGACCTTGCTGGCACCCGATCCTAAGGTTCGCATGGCAGCGGCTGAGGCCGTTTTCAAGGCGAAGGATCCTGAGGCCATTGAAAGTCTTGAAGCAGCGATTGCAAAGGAGACTGATGATGACGTGCGTTTGGTCATGGAGCAGGCCAGGGCCGCAGCCGTTCTCAATTCCGACGGCAGTGACGGTGATAAGCTTGAAGCAATTGAAACCCTCGCGAGCATGGGCAACCGTGAAGCGCTCTCCCTTCTGATCGGCCTTCGCGACAGTTCGCAAGGCGAGATTCAGCAGGCAGCCACGCGCGCTGTCAATGGCATCAACAAGTCGCTGGCTCTTTGGGACAATGCCCAGAACATCTGGTACGGCATCTCGCTGGGCTCGGTGCTGCTGCTCGCTGCGATTGGCCTTGCGATTACCTTTGGCGTCATGGGGGTCATCAACATGGCCCATGGCGAAATGGTCATGATCGGGGCTTACACGACTTTCGTGGTTCAGGAGCTGATCCGGTCGTCGGCGCCAGGGCTGTTTGAATACTCGCTGTTCATAGCTCTTCCGCTGGCGTTTCTGGTCTCCGGCGCGATTGGCGTCGGTATCGAACGCGGTGTCATTCGCTGGCTCTATGGACGGCCGCTGGAGACACTGTTGGCAACCTGGGGTATCTCGCTGATCTTGCAACAGGCGGTGCGATCCATTTTCGGCCCGACCAACCGCGAAGTCGGCAATCCCGACTGGATGTCCGGGGCCTTCGAGCTTGGCCAACTGACGATCACCTACAACCGGATGTGGATCGTGGTCTTCGCCATCCTGGTGTTCGCCGGATTGATGCTCGTGCTGAAGAAGACGTCCTTCGGGCTCTTTACCCGGGCTGTCACCCAGAACCGGCGTATGGCGGCCTCCATGGGCATTCGCACCCCCTGGATCGATGCGATGACCTTTGGCCTCGGGTCGGGGATCGCCGGTATTGCCGGTGTGGCGCTCTCGCAGATCGACAATGTCTCACCGAATCTTGGACAGGGTTACATCATCGACAGCTTCATGGTCGTTGTGTTCGGCGGTGTTGGCAATCTTTGGGGCACATTGGTCGGGGCCATGACCCTAGGCGTGGTCAACAAGTTCCTTGAGCCTTACGCAGGTGCCGTTCTCGGCAAGATCCTTGTGCTCGTCTTTATCATTCTCTTTATCCAGAAACGTCCGCGAGGCCTCTTCGCCCTCAAGGGCCGGGCAGTCGAAGCATGATGACCTCTTTTCTCTTCCGCGCCCTCGATGCCAAGGCGGGCGTTTTCGTAGCTATTCTTTTGGCGGTTATTGTTGCCGTACCTGCTCTGAACCTTTTGACACCGCCGGACAGCCCGTTTCACGTGCCGACCTATGCGGTGACGCTGATGGGCAAGTATCTGACTTATGCCTTGCTGGCCCTGTCCGTCGATCTGGTCTGGGGTTTCTGCGGTATTCTCTCGCTTGGCCACGGCGCGTTCTTTGCGCTGGGCGGCTATGCTATGGGCATTTATCTCATGCGCCAGATCGGCACCCGCGGCGTTTACGGAGATCCGGTCCTGCCGGACTTCATGGTGTTTTTGAACTGGAGCGAACTGCCCTGGTACTGGTACGGCTTCGACATGGCCTGGTTCGCCTTTCTTCTGGTGCTGCTTGTGCCAGGTGCATTGGCCTTCATTTTCGGCTGGTTCGCCTTCCGCTCCCGGGTCACCGGCGTTTATCTTTCGATTATTACCCAGGCACTGACCTACGCGCTCCTGCTTGCGTTCTTCCGCAATGATATGGGCTTTGGCGGCAACAATGGCCTGACCGACTTCAAGGACATTCTCGGGTTCGACGTTCAGGCCAATACCACCCGTGCCGGTCTGTTTGCTGCCTCAGGCCTGGCGCTGATGATCTGCTTCCTGATTTGCCGCGCGATTACCCGCTCGAAACTGGGCAAGGTTCTGGTCGCCGTGCGGGACGCCGAGAGCCGAACCCGCTTCCTGGGATACCGGGTCGAAAACTACAAACTGTTCGTCTGGGTGATTTCCGCCATGATGGCGGGCATAGCCGGTGCGCTTTATGTGCCGCAGGTAGGGATCATTAACCCGGGCGAGTTTGCGCCAGCCAACTCGATCGAAGCGGTGATCTGGGTTGCTGTCGGCGGCCGAGGCACGCTGGTCGGATCTGTTATCGGCGCTGTTCTGGTGAATTTCGCCAAGACCTGGTTCACCGCAGCTCTTCCCGACGTCTGGCTCTTCGCTCTTGGCGCGCTGTTTGTGGTCGTGACCCTGTTCCTGCCCAAGGGCATTGTCGGGACGATCAGCCAGGGCTGGACCGCCATACGGCAGCGAAAGTTGTCGGCGGGCTATGCCGATGGATCTGACGAGCCGCCGAACCTTCCGCCCAACAGTCCTGCGGCTCCCGCTAATGTGACCCGCGCCGTGCCGTCTTCCGGTGCCGAGCCTCAGCCTGCGGAGTAAGACAATGGCGAAAAGTTCCAGCCTACTGTACCTCGACGGTGTCTCTGTCTCCTTTGACGGGTTCAAGGCGCTCAATGAATTGTCC
This sequence comes from Labrenzia sp. CE80, assembly GCF_009650605.1. Classification (NCBI taxonomy): domain Bacteria; kingdom Pseudomonadati; phylum Pseudomonadota; class Alphaproteobacteria; order Hyphomicrobiales; family Stappiaceae; genus Labrenzia; species Labrenzia sp. CE80. The sequence goes on along the minus strand of NZ_WAJT01000003.1, from coordinate 213,608 downwards.
CTGGTGATCGCACCAGGTGAAATGCGCGCGATCATCGGGCCCAATGGTGCAGGCAAGACAACGATGATGGATGTCATCACGGGCAAGACGCGGCCTGACAGCGGCGAAGTCTTCTTCAATGGCACAGTCGATCTGACGGATGAAGATGAAGCGTCTATCGCTGAGTTGGGTATCGGCCGTAAATTTCAAAAACCAACCGTCTTCGAGAGCCATACGATTTGGGACAATCTGGAACTGGCGCTGAAAGCACCACGTGGTCCCTTTGCAACGCTGTTTCATGTGATTGCGGGCGCTGAAAAGGCTCGGATCGAGGAATTGCTCGAGTTGATCCGTCTTGGAGACAAGCGGGATGAGCTGGCGGCGAACCTGTCTCATGGTCAGAAGCAGTGGCTCGAAATCGGCATGTTGCTTGCCCAGGATCCTAAACTCCTGCTGGTCGATGAGCCGGCCGCGGGGATGACCGATGCAGAAACGGCGGAAACTGCCGAGCTGCTGAAGGATATTGCCAAATCGCATTCCGTGGTGGTCGTCGAGCACGACATGACCTTCATCCGTGCGCTCGGCGTAAAAGTCACCTGCCTTGCGGAAGGCTCCGTTCTGGCCGAAGGGTCGCTTGATCATGTCTCGGCGGACGAGCGGGTCGTTGAAGTCTATCTGGGGCGCTAGGAAACATCATGTTGAGCGTTGAAAACATCGATCTTCACTATGGCGCGGCGCAGGCGTTGAAGAATGTCTCACTGACTGCGGAAGTGGGCAAGGTGACCTGTGTCATGGGCCGAAATGGCGTCGGCAAGACCTCGACATTGCGCGCTGTGGTCGGGCAACACCCGGTCAGTGCAGGCAGGATTTTCTGGAACGGCGAGGACGTGTCCAAGCTGGCGGCCCATGCCCGGGCCAAGCGCGGCATCGCGGTGGTCCCCCAGGGCCGTGAAATCTTCTCCCTTTTGTCGGTCAAGGAGAACCTCGAAACAGGCTATGCCTGCGTCCCGCGTAAGGATCGGACGGTTCCCGAGACAATTTTCGAGCTCTTTCCCGTTCTCAAGTCCATGCTCTCGCGTCGGGGAGGCGATCTCTCGGGCGGACAGCAGCAGCAGCTGGCAATCGCCCGCGCTCTTGTGACCCGCCCCAAGCTCCTGGTTCTTGATGAGCCGACCGAGGGCATTCAGCCGTCAATCATCAAGGATATCGGCCGTGCGATTGAATGGCTGCGTGATCAGGGCGATATGGCGATTGTTCTGGTCGAGCAGTATTTCGAATTCGCCCGCGATCTTGCTGATGATTTTGCGGTCATGGATCGCGGCGAAGTGGTCATGGCCGGGACACGCGCCGAACTGGATGAAACAGAAGTGCGCAGGCATCTGACAGTCTGATTCCGCAAAGACAGTTTGACAGTCATGCTCCCGCCACGCTTTCTCCTAGACTGGGAAAGCGATTCGAGACGGGGAGCATCTTATGCGACGGCTATTGATCGGGCTTGGAGGCCTGTTCTTCCTACTGGCAACGATTGTGCTGGTGGTGCCATTTTTGCTGCCCAAGGACACGATCAAGCAGCAGGTCATTGCAGAAGTCGAGAAGGCCGTTGGTTGGCGTCTGAGGCTTGATGGCCCAGTAAGCCTTTCCCTTTTGCCTGGGTTTTCGCTTATTGCCGAGAGCATTGGTCTTTCCGGTGAAGCTGGAGCTGATGGCATCGAGTTCGCCAAGGCGGGGAAGATTGAGTTCGGGCTGGGCTGGGGGGGGCTCTTCGGTGGTGAAATTCAAGTCACAGGCATCACCCTGGTCGACCCGGACATCTTTCTCGAAATCGGGGCCTCCGGCCTAACAAGTTGGGCGCCTCGGCGTGAATTGACGCCGGCTGAAGAGGCTGCCGAGATACTTTCGGGCGAATTAAGCGCGCCAAGCACTCCGCAGGTACAGGAGGCTGTAGAGGAAGCGGACTTGGCGAAATCCGCCGATGCGGATTTCCTCAAGCGGATCGGCATAGATCGTCTCGATATCGTGAATGGCACGGTGCTCTATCACGATCGGAGCACCGACCAGCGGCATGAAGTCTCCGACCTGAACCTGACGCTGATGGCACCTGATCTCGAGGGTGAGGTTTCGCTCGATAGCACGTTCGTCTGGCAGGAAAAGCCGATAGGGCTGAAGGGCACATTGGAAAATCCTCTCGGATTTGTTGCCGGTACGCGCATTCCGATGGATCTGATGTTGACGGTTGATGAGAGCAGTCTTGGTGTTGCCGGTCAGGCCGGAATGGATCCGATTTGGGCCGATGTCGCCATCACTGGTCAGGGGCCATCCCTACAGCGTTTTGCTGCGCTCCTGGGAACAACGCTTCCCAATGATCCTGGCGCATTCTCGGTCTTTGCAAAGATCACGGGCGATGAAACTGCCCTGTCTCTTGCTGATCTGACGGCAAGCGTGGGCAGTCTGGGGCTTGACGGCAATGTGGAGGCGAACCTCGGCGGCGATGTTCCGCAGGTTTCTGGCCGAATTATCCTGCGTGAGAGCAATCTTGAAGATCTGCTGACACTTGCCGGGCAATCGTTGCCGGCGAAGGGGCAGCTTGCTGGCGATGTTACCTTTGAAGCCTCAGGGGATACGAGTGAAGCGCTCCTTGCGACGCTTGATGTCAGGGGCTCCGCCCAAGTGGTGGGCGGCGAAGTGTCGGGCCTCGGCCTTGCTGATGCGGTCGGAGGTGATGCCTCGGCCGACGTGATAAAGGATATAGCGCTTGAGTTGGATCTGAACGGCCTGGATGAGAAAGCTAACCTGCGCGGCGGGCTTTCCTGGCGTGGAGAGGCCTTCACGGTAACGGGCAGCGCAACGCCGGCGCCCTTGCTTGATGGCAGATCGGCGCCAGTGGCGGTCAAGGTGAAGGGCGCCAAGCTCAGCGCAGGCTATGAGGGCAGTGCCTCTGGTGCTGGAGGTCTGGAAGGCGCGGTTTCCGTTGAGACGGTGAGCCTGCGCGACCTGATGGCCTGGATGGGTCAGCCGGTCGAGGCTGGCAATGGTCTCCAGGGCTTTAAGGCATCCGGGGTCTTCGCGGTTGCGGGCGATACCATTCGCTTTGATGAAACGCGATTTACCCTGGATGAGACATCCGGATCGGCCAGCGGCCGGATCAAGCTGGCAGGTCGTCCGGATGTGGTTGCAAAGCTCGCGCTTAATGCGCTGGTGCTCGATCCCTATCTGGAATCTGCGCCCGGGAGATCTGGTGGATCCGGGAACGCTGGGTCTTCCGGACCCGGGTCCAGCGCAGCGACGGGCAGTGGCCCGAGCGGGTCTGGATCAGCCTGGAGCGATGCCCCGATCGACTTCACGGGCTTGAAGGCGGCGGATGTCGACTTTGCGATCACGACCAAGGAGATCCGTTGGGACAAGATCAAGATTGATGAGAGCGCGCTGGACGCGACCATCAAGAACGGTGTGCTCGACGCGAACCTGAAGACCTTGCGCCTATATGGGGGTAGCGGCAGCGGAAACGTACGTGTGAATGGAGCCGCAGAGGTCGCTCAGATCAGCGTTCAATTTGCGCTAAGCGATTTGGATGGCTACCCGGTTCTCCGTGACGCAGCCGATTTTGAATGGCTCGAGGGCAAGGCAAAGATTGCGCTGGATGTGACGACCGGTGGCCGGTCAGAAAAAGCAATGGTGGATGGCCTCAACGGGAGTGCATCCTACAGCTTCGCGGATGGCGCGATCCGTGGCGTCAACATTCCAAAGCTTGTACGGGGTCTCTCGGTCGAGACTCTCCTCGGCTGGCAGTCTTCGTCGGCGGAGAAAACCGACTTCAGCTCGCTGTCAGCTTTTTTCGACATTAACAATGGTATCGCGACGACGAGCGACATCGCGCTCGTTGGCCCTCTTGTGCGCATGAGCGGTCAGGGCACCACCAACCTGCCGGCGAAGACGCTCGATTGGCGTGTCGAGCCGAAGATTGTGCCGACGCTGGAAGGGCAAGCTCCGACACCGCGCAAGAAGGGTGCTGAAAAGCAGATGGCGGGACTGGCGGTGCCAATTGTCGTGAAGGGTCCTTGGGCAAATCCTCAGATCTATCCGGATATCCAGGGCATTTTGGAAAATCCCGAGGCTGCCTACAAACAGCTGCAATCTATGGGGGGCGAGCTTTCTAAAATCCTGAACGGGGGGAAACCGGATGAGGCGTTGGTCGATGCCGCAAATGAGGCGATCAGCCGCGCTACGGGCGGCAAGACCCAGATCGACGTCCAGAAGGTGATCGAGGGCGATGTCAATGATCAGGAAATTCTGAAAGCTGTTGAAGACGGGTTCGGCCTGCCATCCGGTCTGCTCGGTTCCTTCGGACGGAAAAAGAAAGAATAGCGTCTCCGCTCAGATGCCTGGCGCTGGTTCTGCCGCCACGGCTCAGTAGGACGGGGCGCCGTAGTCATTGCTGCCCATGGTGCCTCCCTTGAGGGACCAGTACAGAAGAAGCAGTGCACCGATCAGGGGCACAAAGACGACGAAGAGCCAAAGGCCCGACTTGTCGATGTCGTGCAACCGACGAACCGAGACGGTCAGGCTGGGCAGGAAAAGCAGTAGATTGGCGACGGTAGAGGCCGGCGTGTTGCCGGTGCTCGTCGTTACGGACTGGCCAAATGCGGGGGCAACCAGAAAGGCATCCACCAGATACATGGTTCCGCCGATCAGGAACATGAACAGCATCCACCACCAATATTCGGCGCGGTTCGCCCTGCCTGAAAATGTGAAATATTTGGCGAGTACCGTGTCAGCAGCTTGAAGCATGTCCCTTCCCCCGAAGATCCCTGTTTACCCAGGGGGACTATGGCGGAAATGCCTCAAATTCCGATTAAAGGACTAGGTTTCCGGAATCTTACCGTCAGAATTCAAGTTGCTTGAATATTTCGGCGACGCCGTCTTCGACAGTGCCAGTGTTTTCTATTCGGATGACGTGCTCCGTTTCGCCAATCTCAAGATCAGCAAGTTTCAATCGCTTCTCGATCGCTTCACGGCTTTCCCGGCCACGGCTCGCCAACCGTTCTGCAAGCACTTCGATTGGTGCGGTGATCAGAAGAACCGCGACATTTTGATATTTGGCGAACGCACGAGGCAAGGCGCGGCGAGAACCATTGGCGATTACCGTCCCGCCAGCCCGGATGGTATCGTCGTAGCGAACTGGGATGACGTAGCCCAGATCATGCGCTGACCAGGCAAGGGCTACATTGCCGGTCTCTACCAGATGATCGAATTGTAGTTGGGAGAGGGTGTCATGGTCTTCGCTGCCTGCATCCGCCTCTCGAGTGATCGCGCGACGGGCAAATTGCACATCGGCCCGGTCCTTGAGCCGCGCGCGCAGGCCGTCCAACAACGTGTCCTTGCCGGCTCCGCTGGGGCCGACGACAAGGACGAGGCGGCCGGGGCCAACCTTTTCTGCGTTGCTATGCTGTGGTGCCTCAGGCAACGCGGCGGCCTTCGCGCCAGACGCCCCGTACGATCGGCACATTGCCGACCATGCGCACCTGAACCAGATCAGCACGTCGTCCTATCTCAAGAGCCCCCCGATCTGTCAGACCTATAGTGTCAGCGGGCGTGGAGGTGACCATCGCGACGGCCTTCGGCAAGCTGATTGTTTCGACTTCGTCAGCAAGCTGGAAGGCAGCCTGGATCAGAGACACCGGAACATAGTCCGACGACAGCACATCGAGGCAGCCGGCTTCTGCGAGCTCACGTGCAGAGACATTGCCCGAGTGAGAACCGCCGCGCACCACATTCGGGGCTCCCATCAGCACGGCCATATTGGCGTCGTGAGAGGCACGGGCTGCCTCGACGGTGGTCGGAAATTCCGCGATGCGTGTACCCAGATCGATGGCTTCGCCGACATGGTCAAGCGAGGCGTCGTCGTGGCTGGCGATGGCGATGCCGCGACCATGGGCGTCGGCCGCGATCTTTTTGCGGTTGTCCGGTGCAATGTTGCCCGCGCGCTCTTGGCGCGCCTTGATGAAGGCGTTCATCTGCTCGTCTGTAAAACCCTTTTTGCCCTGGTAGTAGACCTTGTAGGCATCGAGCGAAACGAACTGCCGTTGACCTGGAGTGTGGTCCATCAGGGAGATCAGGCGAATTTTATCGTCGCCCTCGAAAACCGAGTAGGCATCCAGGACGTCAGGCGCCGAGACTTCGCAGCGCAAGTGGATGAAGTGATCAGCCCGCAGTCGATTCTCTGCCTGTCCTGTCTCAATGGCATCTGCTAGTTGGCGCATATCGCCAGCCCGCAGGTCGGCATCTTCGTCCATACCGACGCGAAGGGCGTCGAAAACTGTCGTGATGCCGGCGCAAGCGATCTGCGCGTCATGGGCCTGAACTGCTGAGACCGGGTTCCATCGCACCTTTGGTCGTGGTGCGTAGTGAACTTCCAGATGATCGGTGTGAAGTTCGACGAGGCCTGGGATCAGGTAATCGCCTTCGAGATCTTGACCCGCGGCTGTGCTCGCGGCCGAAATGTCAGCGATCTTGCCCTCTTCGACCTGGAGTGCGCCGTCCATAACGCTGTCTGGCAGGACGAGACGGGCGTTCTTGAAGGTGCCTGGAGTGGCGCTCATTTTGAACCTCGGCATTTGGAAAGAGACTGATCCGGCGTTTGCGTGCCGGTCAGCGGGAAGATGGTGTGAACCTGAAAGGGGGCGCCGCGCTCGGCTTCGCAGTAGAGGCCGAGGCTTTCGACTTGCCGGGAGTGGCCGGTCAGGTCTTGAAAGTGCGCTCTGGCCGCCGCTTCAAGTGTTGTCGCTTCCCCCTCGTCCTCAAGCTTGTTGCTCAAGGTCATGTGAAAACGGAAGTCCTCAAAGATATAGGGATAACCCCATTCAACGAGGTTGCGGTCCTGATCCGGCGTGAGTCTGCTCTTGCGGCGGCGCTCGAGGTCGCTTTCGGACAGCGGCCTGCGGAATGGTTCGAACCGGCGTACACAGGTCTCAGCGAAGGCTGACAAGTCCGGCTCGGGGACATCGGGCGTCAACGCCAGAAATTTTCCGAGGCGATTGACCGAAAGGCCCTGGAGCACAAATGGCGCTGACTCGGACGCAAAGGCAGTACAAGCTGCCACCAATTCATCGGCAGTTGTTCCGTCTCGAAGCGCGAAGGGTGCCTTTAACGTGCCGTGAAAACCGTAGCGTCGGGGCTCGGTCGTGAGCACCTCAAAACGGTCGCGGCTCAGGGTGTCGAGCGATGGCTGGCTTAATGCCTTGCCTGCGAAGGGATCGCGGCCGAGCCATAGATTGCCAAGCTGCATTAGCGGGTCATTGGCGGGAGCAGCGAAATAAAGTGCGTAGCGCATCGAAAGGCTCGAACAGCGGTTAATTGCGGAGAAGGCAGGATCGGCATCATCGACCTAAGTGGCTCTCATGTCGATCCTGTGACAGTGGTTCATGAAATTGTCTTTATGCAGCGATCTTGAATTTGGTGACGTCGATGATCCTGTCGGCGATGCGATCGCGAACATCCTGGTCATGCAGGATGCCGAGCATGGCAACGCCCGCAGCTTTCTTTTCATCGACCAACTCCACCACCACCGACCGGTTTACCGCATCGAGCGACGCGGTTGGCTCGTCCAGAAGCAGGATCGGATAGTGGGCAATGAAGCCGCGTGCGATGTTCACGCGCTGCTGCTCACCGCCGGAGAAAGTCGCTGGTGGCAGGTTCCAAAGCCGTTCGGGCACATTGAGCCGTTTCAGGAGATCTCTGGCCTTTGCGAGAGCAGCCTCTTCGCTGGTCCCCTGAGCGATCAACGGTTCAGCAACCACCTCCGTGGCCGACACCCTGGGGATGACCCGGAGGAACTGACTGACATAGCCGATCGTGTCCTGGCGCAATGAGAGGATCTGACGCGGTGCGGCGTCTGCGATGTTGACGATTTCGTCGTTGCAGGTGATCAGGATCTGACCCTCGTCACAGCGATAGTTGCCGAAGATCATCTTGAGAATCGAACTCTTGCCGGCACCTGAAGGCCCTCCGAGGACGACACACTCTCCAGCTTCAACGGCAAAATCGACATTGGACACGACCGGGATCGAGGTGCCGCCCTGCAGATGCATGGTGAAGGTCTTGCCGACGGTGTTCAGATAAAGACGGACTGGCATGACTGACCTCAGACCTGGAGAATGGAAGAGACGAGAAGCTGAGTATATGGCTCGCGCGGGTCATCGAGAACCTGATCGGTCAGACCTGTCTCGATGACTTCCCCATGGCGCATGACCATGATGCGGTGGGACAAGAGCCGGGCCACAGCCAGGTCGTGGGTGACGATGATGACAGACAGGCCAAGTTCGCTGACCAGCCGCCGCAACATGTCGAGCAGACGTGCCTGAACGGATACGTCGAGGCCGCCGGTCGGTTCGTCCATGAACACGAGCCGTGGGTGTGTCACCAGATTGCGAGCAATCTGAAGCCGTTGACGCATGCCGCCGGAAAAGGCGCGCGGATCGTCATCAATGCGGTCGACGGTGATTTCTACCCGGTCGAGCCAGTCCGTGGCGGTTTCGCGGATTTTTCCGTAGTGGCGTTGGCCGACGGCCATCAACCGTTCGCCGACATTGGCGCCGGCGGAAACCGTCATGCGCAGTCCGTCGGCAGCGTTTTGATGGACGAAGCCCCAATCGGTGCGCATGAGCAGGCGCCGTTCGGCTTCGGACAACTCATAGAGGTTGCGCATGGAGCCGTCGCGCATACGGTATTCGATAGCGCCAGCGGTTGGTGCAAGCCGGGTCGACAGGCAGTTGAGCAGCGTCGTCTTGCCTGATCCACTTTCTCCAACAATGGCAAGGACCTCACCGGGCCAGAGCTGGAAGTCCACGTCTTGGCAGCCGATGCGATCACCATAATAGCGCGTGACGCCATGAACCTGCAGCAGCGGCTCCTGATTGTTCTGGTCGATCATTGGCCCTTCTCCTGGGTTCCACCGGACAGCAGCGTAGCGGCGGGGTCGGCGGCCATGGGGCCGAGGTGTCCGTTTGCGCGTCTTTCCTCGCAATGGTCACTGTCGGAGCAGACGAACATGCGCCCGCCCTTGTCGTCCAGAATGACCTCGTCGAGATAGACGCCCTCGGCGTTGCACAGGCCGCAGGGCGTATCGAAGGACTGGACCTCAAACGGATAGTCATCGAAATCGAGGCTCTTGACCTTGGTGTAAGGCGGAATGGCATAGATCCGCTTTTCCCGGCCTGCGCCGTAGAGCTGAAGGGCTTCCATGTTGTCGATCTTCGGATTGTCGAATTTCGGCGTTGGCGAAGGATCCATCACATAGCGGCCGTTGACCTCGACCGGATACGCATAGGTCGTTGCAATATGGCCGTTCTTGGCGATGTCCTCGTACAGCTTTACGTGCATCAGGCCGTATTCTTCCAGCGCATGCATCTTGCGCGTTTCCGTCTCGCGCGGCTCGAGGAAGCGGAGCGGCTCCGGAATAGGCACCTGGAACACGAGGATCTGGTTGGCGTTCAGAGCCATCTCCGGGATCCGGTGCCTGGTCTGAATGATGCTGGCGTCCTCTGTGCTGGTGGTGGTGGCGACGCCGGCTGTCTTTTCAAAGAAACCTCGGATGGCGACTGCGTTGGTGGTGTCGTCCGAGCCCTGGTCGATGACCTTCAGTGTGTCGTCTGCCCCCAAAATTGCAGCGGTGACCTGAACGCCGCCGGTGCCCCAGCCGTAGGGCATGGGCATTTCGCGGGAGGCGAAAGGCACCTGGTAGCCCGGAATGGCGATCCCCTTGAGGATCGCACGCCGGATCATGCGCTTGGTCTGTTCGTCGAGATAGGCGAAGTTGTAGCTGCCCTCATCGGGCGCGATGGATTTGGATGCTGGGAGGGTCATTCTGCGGCCTCCTTTCCCGTCTCGAGATCGGTTTGCGCGTATGGATCCTGCTGATCGCGGGCGGCGAACCATTCCGCACGCATCCGGCGCACGAGATCGAGTTCCGCCTGGAAATCCACGTAATGCGGTAGTTTCAGATGTTCGACAAAGCCCGTGGCCTGGATGTTGTCGGAGTGGGACAGCACGAATTCCGTGTCCTGCACGGGGGCGGTCTGTTCCTCGCCGAGTTCTTCCCACCTGAGGGCGCGGTCGACCATGGACATGGCCATGGCCTTTCGCTCGACCTGACCGAATACGAGACCGTAACCACGTGTGAATTTCGGCGGTGATTTGGCTGAGCCCGAGAACTGGTTCACCATCTGGCACTCCGTCACCTTGATGGCGCCGAGTTTGACGTTGAAACCAAGCTCTTCGGCGAAAAACTCCACTTCGACCTCGCCGTACCGGATTTCACCGGTGAAAGGGTGGGTGCGGGCATATCCGCGTTGGGAGGAGTAGGCCAATGACAACAGGAAGCCTTCGTCGCCACGTGCCAGATTCTGAAGGCGCAGATCTCGATCAGCCGGGAACGACAGCGGTTCGCGCGTCAGATCCCCAACGGCATCGCTGGCTTCGGGAAGCGGGTCTGCCTCCATCAGGCCTTCGTCGCTCAGAAGATCCGTTACGCGCGGCATGCCCTCATTCGAAGGCGTTCCGCTTTCCACGGCATCAAGCGCACCTTCATCCTCGGCGGCCATGGCGAAATCGAGCAGACGGTGGCTGTAGTCGAAGGTCGGCCCAAGCAGCTGGCCGCCGGGAAGATCCTTGTAAGTGGCTGAAATGCGTCGCTCGACCAGCATCTTGGCGGTGTCGAGGGTTTCCGAGTAGCCAAAACGGGGCAGGGTTGTGCGATAGGCCCTGATGAGAAAGGCGGCCTCGATGAGGTCGCCACGGGCTTGCTTGATCGCCAGCGCGGCAAGGCCCTCATCATAGAGAGAGCCCTCGCACATCACACGCGCGACAGAGAGCGCCAGCTGTTCGGCGATCTGATCCACTGTCAGCGATGGAACCGACGTGTCTCCCCGCCGGCGTTTTGCCAGAAGCTTATGGGCATTGCGGATCGCCTTCTCACCGCCCTTGACTGCAACATACATGGCTCAGGCCTCCGGCCGGGTGAGTTGAGTGGAGCGCGGCAAAGCCGCGATTTGTGCCTCGCCGGTGAAAATCACGTCCACGCCTCGTGGGAACTGTGCGTTGTTGGCCTGAACCTGATCCCAGAAGGTCGTCGGCACGGGGCTGGTGCTGAAGCGGGCGACATCCTTGATGCCGGGTCCCTTGAGCTTGAGAGAAGCGCCTTTGCCGAAAGTCTGGTTCATGAGAACCAGGGTTGCGGACTGGTCTGGATAGTCAGGGGTTCCCTGCGCGAAGTTGCCGAGGCCGGTTAGTCGCTCGGGTTCGCTGACCAGCGCGAAGGCTGCCTCGACCGGGACGTCCACGATGGGCGCACCGGTGTGAAAACGCAAAAAGCTGACTGCGTCCGGCGACTTGGCCAGGGCCGGATCCAGCCAGACGGGGGTGTCGTAGTCGAGCAAGGTAAGCGCAACGGCAGCACCCATTGCTGTGAGCGGCGCGGGCAGATCTATCAGACCGGGCTCGAACGTTTGCAATGTTCCAGGCCGTGCCATCGCCTGCATCACTTTTCGGAAGCAGTCTTGTGCATCGTGAACCGGATCGGCGAAACCTGGCGCCAGGCGTGCAGCGGAATTCGCCGCAGACGGGTTGATTGCTTCGGTGTTCATCAATCGTCTCCACGAACCATGGTGAAGAAGTCGACCTTTGTGGCCGCTGTTTCCGCCTTGATCTCTTCCTGCCTTTGGTGGCGGCTGTTTTCGAGTGGCGCAAGAATGTCGTCTTCGACCTTTTGCCGATGGTCTGGATTCTGCCAAAGACCGTCCAGAATGGCCGCCTGAAGAGCGTGCTGCTTGTGCCGGCCAAGAATGTAAGAGCTTCCGGTTTCACCGCTTGCCAAGCGCACGACGCAGCGTGTTACGGTCACTTCGCCGAGGTTGAAGGCGCCGCCGGTGCCGCCCATGCGGCCCCGGACCATCACGAGCCCTGTTTCCGGTCCGCGGACCAACTCGTGGGAGGGATGATCCGGGTAGCTTTCAAAAGCTTTTGCGAGTGCGGATGCCGGGGTTTCGGCCATCACTGCCATGATTTCCTGCCGGCGTGCGGTGGTCTGGTCGGCCGGGCTTGAGGGCGGTGAGGCCGTGGTTTCTTCGGACATGTCTTTCGACCTTTTTCGTGGCGATCTAACGAAGAGGCTTGAGTCATACATCAGATTGTCTATTTGTATAGACGAATTTTTGAATTGACACTTTGCTATCCGGGTTTGATGACGAAGACATGACGAAGCAGATGAAAATCGACCGCGGCGCCGGGATCGCCATCTGGCGCCAGATCGCCGAATGGCTGAAGGCTGAAATCAGCTCGGGAACGTTTGTGACCGGGTCCAAGCTTCCGACGGAGGCGGATATCGCCGCGCGGTTTGACGTCAATCGCCATACGGTGCGCCGGGCGATTGCTGTCTTGGTCAATGAGGGAATTCTGCGGGCCGACCAGGGCCGGGGAACCTTTGTCGCAGCAGCGCCGATGAACTATCCGATTGGCAGCCGCACGCGGTTCTCGGAGATCGTTTCGGGCCAACACAAAACGCCTAGTGGGCGGATGATTGGATCTGGCCTTGAAGAAGCGGATGCTCTGCTGGCGGCCGAACTCAAACTGCCACTTGGCGTCCAACTGATACGGATCGAAACGTTGCGTGTAGTCGACGGAATACCGGTGCTGGTCGCGACAAGCTGGTTCGAACAGGCAAGGTTTCCAGGGCTCGTGGCCGCTTATGCGGAAACGGGCTCATTCACCAAGGCGCTCCAGCAATGCGGCCTTGATGACTATAGCCGTCTTGAAACGCGCGTCAGTGCCGAGCTGATCGATCCGCAGGACGCGGCGTTCCTGCAAATTCCCGAGGGGCAGGCGATCTTGATCGTTGAAAGCACGAACGTGGATGATGCCGGCCGGCCGACGCAATACACTCGCACCCGAATGGCGGCGGACCGTATCCAGCTCGTGATCGAGAGCTGATTACCAGGCGATCTGGCTGACCGTTAGCGCCAGAACTTTGGCGCGCCTTTCGTTCCCGTCCAGTAGTCCTTCGCGTGCCGCCACATTTGCGTCGCCTGGGCCTCGTGCCAGCCAATTGCAAAGCCCATCGCAAGAGACGTGTCAGAGGCGCCGGCACCCTTGACGCTGGGAAGATCAAGCAGTTTTTCCGCCATTGCGACGTCGTTCAGATAGCCAAAGATATCCTGGAGCTTTTTCATTCGCTTCAGGAATGGTTTGACCTCGGCCTTCGGATAGAGCGAGCCGAAGAACTCGATCCCATATCGCAGCTTCTTGAGCGCCTTGCGCATCTCATGGCGCTCGGGAACCGACATTTCTTCGATGCCTGATCCGTGTTTGGAAACTTTGCGCCATTGCTTGTTCTGGGCCTCGCGCGCGAAGGCTGAAATCGGTGCTGCAAGCAGCGTAGTCTGGTCGAAATTTTCTGCATCCAGCCATCCGCGCCCCTCCGTATAGGCGGCGAGAGAGAAGAGGAACGCGTTGATTTCGGTCGACTGCAGATAGTCGATCAGCTCGTTTCGGCAGCTGACGCGGGTTTTCGTCAGATGCTTCAGCAAGGGATCCAGGGACAGGTTCTGCGGTGCATGATCTGAAAGGGGGGCGACGATTTCGCTCGCAAGTACATCAAGATCGCGTAACTCACCGACTTTACCGGCCAATGTACGCGCGCTTGCGTCAAGTGGTCGAAACGTTAGCGGATTGAGCGCAGGTCGGAACAGCCGAAAGGCGCTGCGCAGGCGCCTCAAGCCGACGCGCAGCTGGTGTGGACCTTCCGGATCGTCGCTGGTGAGCACTGCCATTCGATTGTGCGCGATTTGCTCGAGGCAAGATCTCAGAACGCTTCTGAACGCATGTTCGACGCTTTCGGAAGCCGTTAGCTCAACCTTCTTGGCGAGGCTTGGCGCATCTACTCCAGAGCTCTCGCCGCCAGCGAGACGGAAGCCGCGTTCTGCCTTGCTGTAGGGAGAAAAGTGGAAAGGGGTGTCTTCCAGAATACCTTGAGCTGCGGCGTAGAGGTTTCCGCTTGCGCCTTCCAGCAACTCCAGCTCGACCTCGGCCAGGGGAGAGGAGCGCTCTCCGGCCTTGATATCTCCCACGTCAAAGGCGACTTCAATGCGGCTGCCGTCTTCGGCCGTCAGGACGCGAGTGGTGCGCTTGATGATTGTCTCAAAAGTCTCAGCAAGCGGTGCGCCCTTGATGGTTTCAACGAGGTGGCGCAGGACTTGCGGATCTTCAATGACCGTGAGGTCGATTGCCCGGCCAGCCACGGCATGCTCTGCCTCAACGGCTGATGACATGCCGCCAATGACCCCTGTGCCGATTTTGGCCGTTTGCACCCAGCTCTGGCCGACCTTGCGGACACGAAGCGATATCCGGGCTCTTCTCAGGGCCTGATCAGCTGTATCGAAATAGATCGATTGGAGCGTTTTCGTCACCGCTCGGGAAGCCGTGAAACCTTCTGGCGCAGGAGATTTGCGCAGGGTTTCCTGTGCTTGCGGCGGCACTTCGAGCTTAAGCTCGATTTCTTTTGGCGAACTGCTCATGGGTCGACACTAGCCAAGGGTCAGTGACCTGTCCAGAACGCTTGACTATGTTCGGGGCAGGTTGCAGACCATCGTCTTGTTGCCAGGTCTTATGGCATGGTCGGCAGCCCGAGGACCTTGAAGACCTTGTTTGCACCGCGTGCCAAGATGTGAAGGTAGGCTGGAACGGGGCGCTGGTTGAAGGCGATCTTGCGGATATACCGGGGAACCACCCAGGTTGCTGAAGAGCCCGCCGGAAAGAAAAGACTGGTGCCGGGACGGCCAACATAGACCTGACCTTCGTCATCAGTAATGACGACCTCGCCCTCGAGAAACATGACCGTCTCGTCCCAGGCGTAGTGCCAGCGGAATTTCCCGGCCGTGCAAGACCAGTGATCGGTGGTTGCCCAGCCACGGCTCATGACCGAGAGATTGCGCACCTTTGCTTCCGGGTTGCCCTCGAGGATCCAGTCAGGGTTGATTGGTGACGGCTGAAGTGTGTCCTTGGTCAAGCGGGCGAGCGTGAAGACGCCAGTGTCATCTAGAGGATCAGCAATGTCGGCGACTGTAGAGGTGGTTTCGTCAACCGCTTCGACCAGCTCGATGTCTGCCAGATCTTCTCGTTTTTGCTCCGCGACAGCCATTTGTTTCCCCGATCAGCACTGTTGTCAGTCGGGATTGAATATCTGAAATGCATCACTTTTGCGTTAAGCGCCAAATCTCGCGAGCAATTTTCGGCCTGCCAAAGCAATTTCGAAAATCGTCGTAATCAAAAGGTGAAAGGCTGCTTTAGGGCTGTAGTACCGCAAAATGGCAGGCTGCGATCTGAAAGCTGGTGCCCCCCGCCGGAATCGAACCGGCACTTCCGAAGAAACGGGATTTTGAATCCCGCGCGTCTACCAATTCCGCCAGAGGGGCAGCGTCAAGGTCGCGCGATAATAGCCAGCGGCTCTCCGGCGTCAATGCCTTCCAGCCGCTTTCCGCAAGCCTGTGTAAAGTTGTCTGAAAAACCGCATTGCGTGCGGTGTTTCTCCGCTGTGTTTTGTGCGGGTGACATTGCGCAGGTGAAAGGCTATGGAGAACGGATGTTACGCCGTTTGTACGATTGGACCTTGTCCCTTGCCTCCGGACCCCGTGCGCCTGCAGCTCTGGGAACGGTATCGTTTGTCGAGAGCTCGGTTTTTCCGATCCCGCCCGACATTCTTCTGATCCCCATGGTCATCGCCCGAAAGGAGAAGGCCTGGTTTCTGGCGCTTCTGTGCACGGTGACCTCGGTTCTGGGCGGACTCGCCGGCTACATGATCGGGTCGTTCCTGTTCCAGCAGGTCGCTGAACCGATCCTCGGCTTTTACGGATATCTCGACAAGTTCGAGAGCTTCAGCGAGATTTTCAACGCCTGGGGCTGGTGGTTCGTATTCATCGCCGGGCTGACGCCATTTCCTTACAAGGTCATCACAATCGCCAGCGGCGCGGCCGGGCTCAGCCTGCCGATCTTCCTGCTGGCGAGTATCGTCTCTCGCGGTATCCGCTTTTTCGTGGTCGCGGCTCTGCTCTATTTCTTCGGCCCACCAATCCGTGACTTTATCGAAAAACGCCTCGGCCTAATGTTCACCTTGTTCGTAGTGCTTCTGGTCGGCGGTTTCGTATTGATCAAGTTGATTTGACGGCGGGAGCTTCAGGAATGACCAACATTGCCAAATCGAAGGCTATCGCTCTTCTCCTTCTGGTTGCTGGCCTCGCCGCAATTTGCACGGCCTGGGGCTTTCAGCTGATCGGCGGCTATGTTCCCTGCAAATTGTGCCTTGAGCAGCGGGTTCCCTATTATGCCGGACTGCCGCTGACGGTCTTTGGGCTGCTTTTGATGAGCCGGAACCGACCCAGGCTTGCGAGTGGCGTGATGGTCGTTGTCGCTCTGGTCTTTGCCTATGGCGCGGGCCTTGGCATCTATCAGTCCGGCGCGGAGTGGGGCTTCTGGGCTGGGCCGTCTGATTGCGGCGGCGGCAGCGCTGGTCCTGCGGACGCCGCCAACATGCTTTCAGCACTCAAGGCCACGCGGGTGGTCAGTTGCACGGAGGCAAGCTGGCGCATGTTGGGGCTTTCCTTTGCGGGCTGGAATGCCGTTGCCTCTGCAGGCCTGACACTGCTGGCTGCGCTCTCGGCTGCGCTTTCGTTTCGCGGCGAGCGTCAGTCATGAGCGATCAGCGTTCCAAAGACGAGGCGCGTCGTGACGAGGCCCTGCGCTCCCTTGACCGGGTGGAGGCCGAGAGCGAGACGGTTGCCGGGTCGACGTTCGTTCGGATGGCCAAGCGTGCCCAGGATCATTTCGGCGCACATGATCTTGACGAAGACGACAAGGTGGAAGTCTGGGGAACGCGGATCGGGCGCGGAGCCGGGCTGATCTTTGCAGTCGGACTTTTAGTCTATCTGGCGATCACCTATCTTTAGCCATGAAATCTCGAGCCGCATGTTCGGCCACACAAGAAAACAGGAGCTGAGCGATGGGGTCCAGCCGTCCCGGGCGCAGAACCGAATGGGCAGATCGTTTCGCTCCTGATCTGGAGGTCTTCGAAGCCCTGGCGAGCGAAACTCTTGCCAACCTGCCGCACGAAATTCTGGCCCAATGCGGGCACATGCAGGTCAGTCTGGCGGACTATGCCGAGGATGCTGTGCTCAATGCCCTGGGTATTGAAGATCCGCATGATCTTCTGGGGCTTTTTGAGGGTGCAGGACTGACGGAAGGCGCTGCGGAACTTGTAACAGGTCAGATGCCAAACCGGATCTGGCTGTTCCGCCGTCCTATCTTGGACTACTGGGCGTCAAATCCCGAAACGCTGGGCGAGATCGTCTCTCATGTGCTTGTCCATGAGATTGGCCATCATTTCGGTCTGTCCGACGCGGACATGGACAGAATTGAAGCCGCAGCGGAGGTTTGATCCGCAGCGGCTCCAAAAGACTTTTAAAGGAAGTCGACGTTACTCGGCGGCGTCTGCCTGAGCGCGGTCAATCGATTCCATGATCATCTTCTTGGCAATGTCTACGCCTTCGATGCCGGTGACCTTGACCCACTTGCCAGGTTCCAGATCCTTGTAGTGCTCGAAGAAATGCTTCACTTGAGCCATGGTGATTTCGGGCAGGTCGCTGACATCGTGGACGTTTTCATAGCGGCGCGTCAGCTTGTTGCTCGGCACTGCAATGATCTTTTCGTCCATGCCGGACTCGTCTTCCATGATCAGAACGCCGATGGGGCGGCAGTTCATGATTGCGCCGGGGACGACTGGCCGCTGGTTCACAACAACAACGTCGATCGGGTCGCCGTCACCGCAAAGGGTGTGCGGCACGAACCCGTAATTGCCCGGGTAGCGCATTGGCGTGTAGAGGAAGCGGTCGACGTACATCGCACCAGCGTCCTTGTCCATTTCGTATTTGATTGGCTCGCCGCCGACCGAAACTTCGATGATGACGTTGATGTCTTCTGGCGGGTTCTTGCCGATCGGCACTGCATCAATACGCATGCTGCTTGACTCCTGTTGGCTGTTGGTGGGTCTATTGCAGCCTGATCGTTTCAGCGCAAGCCTTTATTGTTGCGTTGCAACCATATGATGATGGGTGTCACAGGCTTGCTACGCGAACGAGCGCAGAGTGCTGGATCGAGCCCCTGCAGGAGGGAACCGAGATGAAGAGCTTTTTTGCGACCTTGTTTTTATGGGTGGTATTAGCTGTCGGCGCCGACGCTGCCCCCATCGACAGCGTCTATACCAAGATCAAACTGGACGAGTGCGAGGTTCAAGAAGCGCCAACAGCCGATGAGGGCACATTCGGCGGGTCCTGGCATTGCACGGGATACAAGGGCATGCCCGTCTATGTCGCCGAGGGTGATCTGCGTATGTTCGTGTCTTTCGGTATCGGAGCAGAAGGTGAGCGCGCCGCTGAACAGACTCTGCCGAATTTCAATACGGTCAACGAGACTCTTGAATGGCGTTTGCGTGATGGTCAGGCTTTTGCAACGATCCTGCGCTGGTTCATCGACGATCCGGAAGGCGGCAAACCGGGCAACATATTGATCGTTACACAAATCGTTCCCGGGGCAACCTGTCAAATCGCCCGGATCGATGCTCGTGCCAACCAGAACGCAAATCAGATGGCGCGTCAGGCGGCTGACAGGATGGCTGGTCAGTATGATTGTCGTCAGGAGCCGCAGGTTCTCGGCACGCCGGGTGCGTTGAATTGATTGTGGTTTGAGATCAGGCGAAGTTGGTCTTTATGCCTTGTCTCTGACGGGCCAGCCGTAGACGGCGAGTTCGAAAGGCTTTCCGGCACTGTAATATGATGACTTCGCCGCGAGTTTCCCGCCGAGTGCCCGATAGAATGCGCGGGCGGATTGATTGTCGCTCAGCACTTGAACTGCAAGACCTTCGAGTTGCTGGGAGGCGAGGGTCTCGCGAACGGTCTTGAAGAGTTTGCGGCCAAATCCAAGGCCTTGATATTCCGGCTTTAGATACAGCTCATAGATCTCGCCCTCGTAGGGCAGTTCGCTTATGCGGCAGGATCCGTAGGAGGCATAGCCTGCGAGCTCATTGGCGACCTCGAGGACCTGGATCTGTACACCTTTGGACAGAGCACTACGCCACCATGCCGCGGGACGTCTCGCGATCAGACGCTCCAGCTCAACACCATCGAGAAGTCCGCGATAAGCGCCGAGCCAGGCTGCGCTGTGGACCGTGGCCAGGGCGTCGCAGTCACCAGCTTCTGCGGGGCGCAGATCGATGAGATCAATTGTCATGCCGAGGATGGTACAGGACGATTGTGCATGGGTGAAGAAAAAGTGACTAAGCGTGCTCAGGTACTTCGCGCCCTTGTCAAACAAAGCGGAGTTACGGCGAGGTGATTAAATGAGCAGCAAATGAAAAGGGCCGGCTTGTGGCCGGCCCTTCAGTTGCCCTGATGTTCAAGTACGCGAATACAAGATCCGATCAACTCTGACCCCGGGGGGCTGGGGGGCTAATGCGTTCCGAAGCCAAGTGTTCAGGACCATCAGGGTATGATTTCAATATGGGTGGCCAAAATGGCTGGCCAAGGGCTGGAATAAGGCAAAATAATGATTTTTTTTAGGGCTAAAAAGACGCCTTTTGAACGGCTTGAAAGCCTCGCACTTGCCAAAGGTGCAAAGACTTGCGCATCATGACGGAAAGATGACGCCGAAGAGAGGAATGCTCTGATTTGGTGTCTCTGGAGGTCTCACCGAACCTGTTCAGGAGGCGGAATGAGCGAAACCGACGAGAACGCGTCTAAGCGTGGTTCACATGGCATTGCCATGGCCACGCCATCCCCGCAGCCAGCGCCACCGCCAAAGCCACTGGTGGCCTTCAACCGGCTGGAACTCAATACAATTCTCAAGCTCTACGGACGTATGGTTGCCGATGGTGAATGGCGGGACTATGCGATTGACTTGATGAGTGAGCGAGCCGTCTTTTCGGTCTTCCGTCATAGCTCCGAAATGCCGCTTTACCGAATCGAGAAAAATCCGAAGCTGGCCCGACGTCAGGGCGCCTATTCTGTCGTTGCGACTGGAGGAATGATCCTCAAGCGCGGGCACGATCTGGCGCAGGTCCTGAAGGTTCTTGAAAAGAAAAAGCACTTGCGGTTGATCGACGCCTGAAAGGTCTCGCAGCACGCAATAAAAAAGCCCGGCACGTTTGCCGGGCTTTTCTTTTGTCTGGCTGAGCGTACAGCTTATTCGCGGTTGCCGAACAGCTGAAGCAGCATCAGGAACATGTTGATGAAGTCGAGGTAGAGACGCAGGGCGCCCATGACGGACTTCTTCGTGGCCACTTCGCTGGAGTCGCCTTCGTAGTACATTTCCTTGATCTGCTGCGTGTCGTAGGCGGTGAGGCCGGCAAACACGAGAACACCGATCACAGAGATGGCGAACTGCAGGGCGGAAGATGCCAGGAAGATGTTGACCAGCGACGCGATGACGATGCCGATCAAGCCCATGAACAGGAATGAACCCCAAGCCGACAGATCTTTCTTGGTGGTGTAGCCGAAGAGGCTCAACGCACCGAAGGATGCTGCGGTGATGAAGAACACGCGGGCGATGGATCCGCCTGTGTAAACCAGGAAGATCGACGACAGGGATATACCCATCACGGCCGCGTAGACCAGGAAGGTCGTCCGAGCCGCCGATGCGCTCATGGACTGGATCTTGAACGACAGGAACATGACCATGCCAAGCGGTGCGAGCATGACAACCCACTTGAGCGGGGAGCCGTAGAGAGCCTGCCCAAGTGGTGTCAGAGCCATACCACCAGCGGTCTGATCGACTGCCAGGAAGACTGTGCCAAGAGCGAAGAACCCGGTTAGCGCTAGGCCGAGGGTCATGTAGTTGTAAACGCCCAGCATGTAGCTGCGCAGGCCCCGATCGATCGCTGCATCGGCCTGAGTGCCGGCCACCGAATACGACGCCTGTGAATTTCGGTTAAAGGTCGACATGGTCGTGTGATTCCCCTTCCGGTTCGAAATTGCATGCGAAATTACATGCAACAAAACTCCCTCAACATATGGGAAAGTCCTGACAGTAGCACAAGATGAATTTTCTGACAAAACTGTAACATTTTGGTCTCTGCCAGTGTTTCCAGCAATATGCTTAAGCCATTACGCCTATTTCATTGCTTTCAGTCGTGATGCAATTTGTCTGTCACAGTCTCCGCGCGGATTGCGAACCACTTGTTCTGAAGCGAAATCCAGAATTTCCCGCTTCGGATCGCGCATCTGCGCGTCGGTTACACCCGGCTTGAACATCTGCAGCACGGCGTAATCGCCGCCCGCGTCAGTGAAGAAGCCGATCGGGGTGCCGTTCTCGACGATGCCCATGCGGCCAACCCTGACCTCTTCCACCGCGACAGTTCGCTTTTCGCCGTCAATCGTGAGGCTGTTGCGACCAAGGCTGAGCTTCTTCAGCTGAGAAGCTGCGGTGCCAACCCAGTTGCCAAAGAACCGCTTGCCCTTGCCTTCGACGGACAGACAGGAATTCTTGTAGTTCGGGATCGAGAGGCGCTCGGCCGTGACTTCAAAAGCTTCTTCGCCCTTTGGTGCCACGGTGTATTTCATCGTGTGTTCGCCAGTTCGGTAGACACGAATGCCGACTGGGGTGTAGCCCTTGTCACCAATGGAGCGGGTGAAAAAGTCGAATTGGTTGGCATCGTTGGTGCCGGCGCGGCGATAAAGCCAGCGTTTCGGCAGTCCGTCTTCGAACACCAACCAGTCACTGACAACAAGGCCGCGCGATCCGTCCTTCGTGTTCAACTGCCACACGCCCGTGTGGAAAGGACTTTCAGCAACCGCTGGAGCAGTTTGAGAAAAAGCACCGACGACTGCGAGTGCCGCTACTGCCGCAATTGACTTGAGAGTGTAATTAACTTTTGTCTTAAGCATAGATGGCCCCTTAGCTAAAACCGCTTAGTAATGGGTTAGCCAAGAAACCGGCGTTGCGCAAGTTATCAAAGGGCAAATGAGTGTTTAGGAAAATCATGGGCTTATGATCTTCCTAAACAATTCGTTAAGCAAAAAGCTGCTGCGTTCTCGATTACAGATTTCGCAGGACCGGCGCAGGCTTTTCTCCCAAGACCTTCCATGTGCCGATCAGGCCAAAGCCAACGGTGAGCACAAGAGCGATCAAAGCGGCCGAGATGGCGGTCACCGGAAGCATGACGAAACTGCCACCCATGACCTGTGTAATGACGAACCACGCAGCAATGCCTCCGGCGACGAGCGCAAAGACTGCAGTGACAATTCCGAGGATTGCATACTCGAGAGCATAGGCAAGGATCAGCCGTCCGCGCGTTGCGCCGAGCGTTTTCAAGATGACTGCGTCATAGATCCGGTTCCGGTTTCCGGCCGCCAGCGCGCCCGCAAGAACGAGAATGCTCGCAATCAAGGTGATGGAAGATGCTCCGCGGATGGCCCATGCAAGTTGAGCCACCAGATCATTGACCTGTGCGATGGCGTCCTTGACGCGAACCGCGGTGACCGTCGGAAAGGTGCTGGAGACCGATCGCAGTATATCAAGCTCCTGATCAGCAGAGACATCCTCATCCCAACCCAGTGTCATCAGATGGGCGTGCGGAGCCCCGGCAAAGGTATTCGGGGAGAACACCAGCACGAAATTGATTGCAAGCGAACGCCATTCAACCTTCCGGGTGTTTGCGATTTCTGCGGTGATGTCCCGTCCCAGAACATTGACGGTGATTTCGTCTCCGATCGCGAGACCCAGCTCTCTTGCAGCTTCATCCTCGAACGACACGAGGGGTTTTCCCGAGTAATCTGCAGGCCACCAGCCGCCAGACGTCAATTCAGCATTTTCCGGCTGTTCAGCCTCATAGGTTATGCCGCGGTCACCACGCAGGATCCAGGCGACATTGGGAGGCGCGTCAATTTCACTTGTCGGCACGCCTTTGAGTGATGTCAGCCTGCCACGCAACATCGGAACGCTGCGCAGATTTGCATCGTCAGTCTCGTTACTCAGAAGCGCTTCGAAGGCGTCACGTTCATGACTTTGAATGTCGACAAAAAAGAAGCTTGGCGCTTCCTGCGCAATGGTCGCGGTCAGTTCGCGGCGCAAGTTGCCGTCAATCAGAGCGAGGGCGACGAGCAGAGAAAGCCCCAAGCCAAGTGACAACACGACCGATGGTGTCAGCGCACCGGGACGGTGAATGTTCGCGATCGCAAGGCGCAGCTCTGTCGAGCGGACGGTGGGCAGACGCTTGGCAATCGCCATGATCAGGCGAGCCACCAGCACCAGCAGTACGAATGCAGACGCCGAGGCTCCGATGTAGATCAGCGCTATGCGTTTGTCGTAGGCGAGCAGAATGGCGATGCCGGCAAGCGCGAGAACCGTGACCGCGGTGGCGACGAGATAGCGTTTGCGCGGCAGGCTGCGTGCTTTGCCGGAAACCATGTCGCGAAACAGGGCGGTAGGCGGAATGTCGTGCGCCCGACCAAGCGGCCAAAGAGCAAAGGCAAGTGCCGTGAGAATGCCGTAGAGAAGGCCAAGGCCGAGCTCCTGTGGATAGATCGCGGCGGCAAGATCGACGGGCAGAACGCCAGCTAGTGCTGCCCCCGCCGCAAACGGCAGAATTGCACCGATCAAAAGACCAATGCCGATACCGATGGCCGCAAGGCACAACATCTGGATCAGGTAGACCTGAAACGCAAACCCGCCGGTGGCACCAAGGCACTTGAAGCTCGCAATGACCTCTCGCTTTGTGTCGAGGAAGGCACGGATGGCATTGGCCACGCCGACGCCGCCGACGACAAGCGCAGTCAGGCCGACAAGGGTTAGAAACTGCGCAAAGCGATTGATGTTGCGCTGAAGCCCCGGAGCGGCGTTGGCTCTTGAGCGAACCCTCCAGCCTGCGTCGGGGAAGGTTTCCTCGGCTTCGGCAATGACACCTTTCACGGCCTCTTCAGATGCGGTTCCAGGCAGTTTCACCCGGTATCGCCATCTCACAAGGCTGCCCGGCTGGATCAGGCCGGTCTCAGGAATGGCCGATTGTGAAATCATCAGGCGTGGGCCCAACTCCATGCCGCCGGCCAATTTGTCCGGTTCGTTCGCGATGACATCGCTGATCCGAACCGTTGCTCGGCCGATGGCGAGCGTGTCGCCTGGCTCAAGTCCGAGGCGCGCCAGAAGCGAGAGGTCTGCGACAGCGCCCCAAAGACCATCTTTTTGAGACAATGCGTCAGTCAGCGTGCCGCCGCCTTCAAGCACCATTCCGCCGTAAAGCGGGTAGGCGCCGTCTACGGCCTTCATTTCCACGAGAGCCTGATCGCCGGTTTCCGGCCGCCGGGCCATCGCCCGCATTGTGGCGACGCTCGAAACGTCACCGAGCGTCTGAAGCCAAGCGCTTTCGTCTTCGCCCGTTTCACGATGCACAATCGAAAAGGAGATGTCGCCGCCGAGAATGGATTGCCCCTCTGCGGAAATGCCTTCCGTCAATCCACGGGAAATCGATGTTACACCAGCGATGGCCGCAACACCCAGTGCGATACAGGCAATGAAGATATAGAAGCCCTTGAAGCCGCCGCGCAGTTCTCTGAGCGCAAATCTAAGGGCGAGTGACAATCCGGTCGGCGTTTTGGCTACAAAGGCGTTCATAGAGGCGCCTCTGCGGTCTCGCGCGTGAGGCTTGCAGCATTGTCTTCTTCTTCGATTTCGCCTGAGCGGACCCGGATCATCCTGTCGCAACGTTGGGCCAGGGCCGGGTCATGGGTCACTAGGACCAATGTCATGTGGCGCTCCCTTTGCGCCTTGAACATGAGTTCAACAATCTGTGTTCCGGTGTCGTCGTCAAGGTTGCCAGTGGGCTCATCGGCAATCAGGATCTTGGGGTGGACCACCAAGGCCCGTGCGACCGCCACGCGTTGTTGCTCGCCGCCGGACATCTGGGCTGGATAGTGATGCAGGCGATGGCCAAGTCCGACGGATTCGAGCTCCAGACGCGCTTTGTCGAACGCAGCAGCATCCCCTGACAATTCAAGCGGAACTGCGACGTTTTCCAGAGCGGTCATGTTCGGGACGAGGTGGAAGGACTGAAAGATGATCCCGACGGTTTGCCCACGGAAACGCGCCAGTTCATCTTCCGACAAGGGAGAAAGTTCGCTGCCTGCGACCTGCACCTGACCGCTATCAGAGCGCTCCAGCCCCGCCATTACCATGAGCAATGTCGATTTGCCGGAGCCGGAGGGGCCGACCAGGCCGACCGCGGTTCCGTCTTCGATGGTCAGATCAATGCCCTTGAGAATATGGACCCTTCCTGCGCCCTCTCCCAGACTGAGATGTACGTCTTTGAGAGCGATAGCCGGTCCATTTGTCATCTTTGCCCCTGTATACTGTCTGTTGTTCCAAATGCGGAGCGAACGTGCGTCTTGGGTTCCGACTGGTCGCGACTGCATCTTTTCTGCAATATGATCAACAAGTCACCGCCTTGCCGAAACTGGTTTCTGCGACCATATGGGGACACAATAAGGAGTGATCCAGACCCGCCATGCGTACAAATTTGTATCAGTTTGTCATACTTTTCCTGCTCGCACTCGGTTTGCCGACCGCGGTTTCTGCAACGGAAGCTTTAAAGCTCGTCGTTCTGGGGGACAGTTTGTCCGCCGGATACCAGCTTGCGCCTGGGGAAGGTTTTCCCAGTCAGCTTCAAAAAACCTTGTCCGAAAAGGGCTATGCAATCGAGGTGATCAACGCCGGTGTCTCGGGTGACACGTCTTCAGGTGGCCTAGGCCGTCTTGACTGGTCGGTTGGCCCGGATGTCGATGCCGTGATTGTCGAGCTTGGTGCGAACGACATGCTTAGGGGCATCGCACCGGAACTGACCAGAGAGAACCTCACTGAGATTGTCTCACGACTGAGGGAGCGTGGTGTCGAAGTGCTTGTGGCAGGCATGTTGGCACAGCGTAATCTCGGTGATGAATACGCCAACGCCTTCGACCCGATCTATGCGGACGTGGCCACTGCGCATGACGCGCTGCTCTATCCGTTTTTCCTCGAAGGGGTGGCCCTCAACCCGGAGCTTAACCTTCCAGATGGAATGCATCCGACCGGAGAGGGCGTTTCCGTGATTGTCCAGAATATGTTACCAAAGGTCGAAGAACTTCTGAAACGAGCCGGTTCATCCTGAAGCCGGCGCTCCGATTCAATCGAAAAATCTGAATTCAAGGAACCAGTGATGGATTATCGCCGTCTCGGTCGCACCGATTTGAACGTCAGCTCCCTTTGTCTCGGCACCATGACTTATGGTGAGCAGAACAGCGAAGCTGAAGGCCACGCGCAGATGGACCTCGCCCTCGATCGCGGGGTCAATTTCTTCGATGCAGCGGAACTCTATTCGATCCCGCCCAACCGGGAGACGCAGGGCCGGACCGAGCGAATCATCGGCACCTGGTTCAAGGCCCGAGGAACCCGCGACAAGGTCATCATGGCCACCAAAGTTGTCGGCCGTTCCGACATGGACTGGTTCCGTGAGAATGGCGCGAAGGCAAAGCTGACCCGCGAACAGATTGAGTTTGCTGTCGACCGGAGCCTTCGGAATCTTCAGACGGACTACATAGATCTCTATCAGTTGCACTGGCCGGACCGTAACGTTTCTGCCTTCGGTAGCAACCCCACCCGGTGGAAGGACGTCGAGCCGGCCGACGACGAGAATTCTATCGAAAGCACACTTGAGGTGCTCTCCGACCTGGTGAAGGCGGGCAAGATTCGCCACGTCGGGCTCTCGAACGAGAGCGCCTGGGGCACCATGAGTTTCGTCAATGCCGCCGAACGCCATGGTCTGCCGCGGGTTGCCTCGATCCAGAATGCCTATTCTCTGGTGAACCGCACCTTCGAGACGGGTCTTGCCGAGATCTCGCTTCGGGAGGATGTTTCGCTACTTGCCTATTCGGCACTCGCGCAGGGGTATCTGACCGGAAAATATCGTGACGGCGCCACGCCGAAGGGCGCCCGGAAGACGCTGTTCAATCGGATGCAACGGTATGAAACGCCGGGTGCGGAAGAGACGTTCAATGAGTATCTGGACCTTGCAGCGGATGCTGGTCTCAATCCTTCGCAGATGGCGTTGGCGTTTGCGCACACCCGCAGCTTCATGACCTCCGTCATTCTGGGGGCAACCCGTCTCGATCAACTGGAGCAGGATCTGGATGTGGTCGACATGACCCTTTCGGACGAAGTTCTGGCCAAGATTGATGACATTCATCAACGCCGCGGCAACCCCTGCCCATAGCATCTGGTCATTTGAAATGAGGTCTCGCCGCGGATGGCAATCGTGGCGAGATTTTCATTTGTGACAGAGAATCATTTTGCCGTCGCAAAGACCTGAAATGGGTGCAGCGTGACGATTTCACAGGTGATAAATTCCCGATAATCTTTTTTGTGTCAGTAGGTTACGAATTTTCTTGCGCTTCGGTCGAAGTTGATTCCTGATGATAAAGTCGAAACCAGCGAAGGGGCAGGCCATGCCGCGCTTGTTTACTGGCTTTGAGATTCCGTCCCAGACGGGTCTCTTGCTGTCGATGCTCCGGGGAGGCCTTCGGGGCACACGCTGGATCGATCCCGAGAACTATCACATCACGCTCCGCTTCATTGGCGACATTGACGACCGCACGGCAGATGAAGTGGCCAATGCGCTGGATCGGATTAGGCGCCAGCCCGTCGAAATTCGCCTGAACGGGCTTGGTTCTTTTGGCAA
Organism: Labrenzia sp. CE80; assembly: GCF_009650605.1. Taxonomy (NCBI): domain Bacteria; kingdom Pseudomonadati; phylum Pseudomonadota; class Alphaproteobacteria; order Hyphomicrobiales; family Stappiaceae; genus Labrenzia; species Labrenzia sp. CE80. The sequence continues at coordinate 185,842 of NZ_WAJT01000003.1, read as the reverse complement.
TGGCAAGCCGCATGCGGTTTGGGCTAGGGTGGAACCCTCGCCAGAGCTTGCGGAGTTGCAGGCCGAGCATGAGCGGATCCTGCAACGGATCGGCCTGCCCTGCGAACGCCGCAAATATACACCGCATGTGACGCTTGGTCGTTGCCGAACGTCTTCCAATGAAGATGTCGCCAGGTGGCTGGCAGAACACGGGAACTTCCAGGCGGCACCCTTTGTCGCCGGGCGGTTTGTTCTCTTTTCCGCCAAGGCCAGTGTCGGTGGCGGTCCCTACCTGGTTGAAGAGGCCTACCCTTTGGCTGCGTGAGCAGTCAGCGCAGTTGGTCCAGGCCCTGATCAGACAGCAGGCTCCGGTAGACCTTCAGCGTCTTTTCGCACATTGCCTCGATGGAAAAATTTGCGCGCACGTGGCGGGCGGCTCGTTCAGTGACGGCTTGCCTATCTTCACGCTTGAGATCCAGGACCTGGCGGATTGTTTCTGCAAGGGCATCCGACTGTCCCGGGGGAACGCGCCATCCGGTCCGCTCGGCATTGCTTCTTTCCGGTGGAGCCAAAACCGTTTCGGGCACAGCGCCGAGATCTGAAACAATCACCGGCACATGCGCGGCCTGCGCTTCGACCGCGGCGCGGCCGAAGGCTTCAGCTTCCACAGATGCGACGACGGCGACATCAGCGAGCGACAGGGCCGCTGGAACGTCAGCGCAGTGCCCGACAAGAAGGACTCGGTCCTCAAGACCGTGGCCCGCGATCTGCGCCCTCAGTTCGGCAAGGTATTTGTCACGTCCCTGGGAGTCGCCTGCCAGAACGGCGATCGTCTGACTGTCGCCCGCCTCCGTCAGCTTTGCCATGGCGTCGATCACGATGCCCTGACCCTTCCAGGTGGTCAGGCGTCCCATGTTGAGAATGATGGGCTGATCCGCATCGACATTCCATGCGTCCGCCAGCGTTTTGCGGCGTTCTGAAGAGACAGTCTCCGGTGCCAGCGCGCCCAGGTCTGATCCGCGGTGAATGATCGTGATTTTTCCCGCCGCTTCGGGATGCCGCTTCTGGATCAAATTCGCCGTGTAGCGAGAGTTGGCGATGACGGTATCACCGCGAGCCATGACAGAATTGTAGAAGGCCTTGATCCGGGACTTTTGATTGTAAACACCGTGATAGGTGGTCACGAAAGGGATTTTTTCGCGCCGCGCCGCCAGAAGCGCCGACCACGCCGGTGCGCGGCTGCGCGCGTGAATCAGATCGACATTCCAGTCACGGATCAGCTGGCCAAGCCCTGCGGCATTGCGCCAGATCGTGAGGGGGTTTTTCGATTTGACCGGCAGTGTGATGTGATGAGCGCCAAAGCTCTCGAGCTCCGCAACAAGACGGCCACCTTCGCTAGCTATAAGAGCCGTCCAGCCGGCATCTGTCAGCGCCTTGGCAATGTCGACGGTCGTACGTTCGGCGCCGCCTGTTTCCAGATCGGGAATGACCTGCAGGACGACCGGCTTGCTCTTTTGAATGGACACTTTCTGCTCCGGCGCTGACACTTTGTATTTGGCCTTCGCCTGTGCCAAAGGAGAGGCACTTGGGACAGAAACCAGCCAGAGCCATAGTATGAGCCAGAAAGATCCGCAATTCATCACGGTCGGAAAAAGCGCCGATGCGCGGCAAATTGCGGTTTGTCACGGCCCCGCTGACGGCGGTCCAGGTCTCTTCTGGCTGTCGGGCTTCAAGTCGGACATGAGCGGCACAAAGGCGCTTGCGCTCGCTGATCACGCAGCAAAGAAGAACCTGCGCTGCACCCGCTTCGATTATTCAGGACACGGTCTGTCGTCAGGTGATTTCGAAGACGCTTGCGTGTCTGATTGGCTTGAAGAGGCTCTGGCGGTATTTGATCGTTTTTGTACCGGCCCGACGGTTGTTGTGGGCTCTTCTATGGGGGGCTGGATCGCGATGCTCTTAGCGCTTTCTCGCCGCGAAACTGGACTGCTGAAAGGCATGGTCTTGATCGCGCCAGCGGTCGATTTCACCGAAGAACTCATGTGGAAAAAGCGCTTCAGCGATGAGATCCGTGAGACGATCCTGCGGGACGGGCGATGGCAACAATCCTCTGCCTACGCGGAGGAGCCTTATGTGATCACCGAAAAGCTGATCACGGATGGGCGCAAGCACCTGATTCTCGATCAACCTCTCGCGACTGGCTGCCCGGTGACCATCCTGCAAGGTGCGCTTGATCCCGACGTGCCTTGGCAGCATGCTCAGCGATTGGCAGAGGCGCTTCCGGAAGATGATGTGACCTTTTCACTGGTTCCTGATGGTGACCACCGACTGTCTCGTCCCGAAGACATTGTGCTTCTGCTACGTGCTGTGGATGCTCTGCTTTAAGACGCGCAGAGCCTAGACCGGCAAAGTTTCCCGCCCCTGCTTTTGAAACTTGTACCAGGCCCAGAAGAGTCGGGCCGCGATACCCCGCCAGGGCGCCCAAGCCTCGGCACGTTCGTCGAGTTGCCTGATGGAGGGCTTCTCCTCAAGTTCGAACGCGTCGCGGACCGCGTTTTGTAGGGCGAGGTCGCCGCTCGGAAAGACGTCCGGATGGCCTGCACAAAACAATAGGAAGATGTCAGCGCTCCACCGCCCGATGCCCTTGATCTGGCACAGTTCTGCGTGGGCTTCCTCCGCGGGTCGAAGGGCAAGGCCGGTCAGGTCTAGGCCATCGTTGCATGCTTGCGAGACAGCTCGAAGGGTCTTGATCTTGGGGCGGGACAGGCCGGCACCGGCAAGCGCCTGATCCGAGTGATCTGCCAATCTCTCGGCAGTGAGTGGTGTCACGAGGTCCTCAAGCCGGCGGAATATTGCCGCGGCGCTGGCGACGGACACCTGCTGACCCATCACGATCTGGGCAAGACCGGCAAAATCCGCAGACCTCCGGCGAAGTGGCAGCGGGCCTGCCTGCTCGGCAAAAGGGATAAGGTGGGGGGCTTGGCATAGAAGCGCAGCCAGTCCTTGCTCAACATCTTCCAGGGTTTCAATCGAGTTCACGAGGGTCTCACGGGTTCGGCGTTTCTCGAGGCGGGCGAAGCTGCTAGGACCATGGTTCGAACACTCCGTTGAACCTGACAACCCGTTTATCGCTTGAAACCAATACATATGACACAGCCGGTTTTCCGTTTTGCGCCTTCACCCAATGGCAAATTGCATTTGGGTCATGCTTTTTCGGCGCTGCTGAACTTCCGTGCCGCTGAGGCGCTGTCCGGGAGGCTTCTATTGCGGATGGAGGACATTGATGTCGTTCGGTGCACGCCAGAATATGAGGCAGTGATCGTCGAAGACCTGAGATGGCTTGGCATTGGTTGGGAAGAACCGGTCCTGCGGCAGTCAGAGCAATTCGATGATTACAGGGCGGCTCTTGGAAGGCTGGAAGGACTGGGCTTGGTGTATCGGGCTTTCCTTACCCGGGCAGAGATCAAGCGCTATGTCGCCGATTTTGAGGCCGGCGGGGACATCTGGCCGAGGGATCCTGACGGTGCGCCTCTTTATCCGGGAGACTCGGCGGTTCTGTCGGAGCAGGAGCTTACGGCGCGCCGAAAAGGTGATGCTGCCTATGCGCTCCGTCTGGATATGAAGGCTGCTCTAAGCAGGCTGGAGAAGCCGCTTTCCTGGTGGGAAGGCCCTGCGGACGAGTCAAGGGCACGGAGCGTTGGCGACTGGAACCTTGGGCATGACGTGGTCGCGGATCCTGCTGCGTGGGGAGACGTTGTCCTTGCGCGTAAGGATACACCGACGAGCTACCATCTCGCAGTTGTGGTGGATGACGCTCGCCAAGGCATAACGGATGTTGTCCGAGGTAAGGACATTTTTCCTGCAACTTCGATACATCGCTTGCTTCAGGTTCTGCTGTCCTTGCCTGAGCCGCGTTATCGGCACCATGAATTAATGTTGGCCGAGAACGGGCAAAAGCTCTCTAAATCTAATTTTGATACCAGCCTGCAATCGTTGCGTGCTTCGGGTGTTTCTATCCAGGATCTTGCGACTAAGTTTCTGAATGGCTCTTATGTTCCTGGGTGATTTTATCGTAATAAGTTACTAGATTGATGATTAATTGAGATGATTGAAGTAATGCTTTCGATCTATCTATGGCGATATTGAAAATTATCTATTTATATACGGATCCTCGGGTACAAGGGGCTGACTTCAGTCGGGTGCTTTTGAGGAACAGGATGTTCGTAAGTTTACCAGCGATACTTTGCGGTTTGTGCAGGGTTGCGTTGATTCAAGCTTGGGTAGAAGCCGGCAGAACCCGTGGGCAAGCGCAACTGGTCTACCTGCGCATCGGCAAGCGTGGCGCTTAGACATATGCCCAGCATGAAGCACCTCCTTGAGCGCGGTCGCAGTGCGCTCGGCCGCGTGTTTGTTCGATCGACGGTCTATGTCGTCGTTCTGTTGCTTGCCTTCACCACGCTGGTCGCATGTTTCGGTTACTTCTCACAAGTCTGGAAGATTGAAGAGCGTCTCGCGGAAAACGCTCGCAATCACGCGGTGCTTGTTTCGCGTATTGCTGCGCGAGAGATTGAAAACAAGAACTACGCGAATGTCGAAAAGCTGCTCGATGCATTGGGAGACGAAGAGCTTGTCGTCGCGGCGAAGGCGTACACCCGGTTTGGACATGTTTTCGCAAGTGACCTCGACTCTCGCACCCATGGTGCGCTGCAAGTCATAGACGAAGATGTTCTTGATGCCATTCAGGAACAAACGACACTCACCCGTGAGACTGACGCGTTTCATCAGTTTGTTCTGCCTGTCTACCGTGACGGTGTCGGCGTTGGCGCGGTCGAAATTACCGTGTCAAAGCAGGAAATCCAGGATCTCAAGCGTGAGATCGTGATGCAGACCTTGATCCTGGCTGGAACCCTGTTTTTCATCTTTGTGCCCCTGGCGACTTTTCTGATGTACCGTTCAACCCACGGCATCAGCCGGGTCACAGAGGCGGCAAATGAAGCGGCCCAAGGCTTCCTCGATACGAAGATGAAAGTCGACACGATCGGGGAAGTCGGAGAGTTGCAGGTGGCATTCCGCCAAATGGCTGTGAATTTGCGCAACAATATTCAAAGGGTCGAATATCTCGCGCATGTTGACGGTATTACCGGTTTGCCCAACCGGCTAAAGTTCAGCAACGTTGCCACTCAACTTATTGACCTGTCGCCCAATGCCGACGGGGGAATGATTTTTGTCGATCTCGATCGCTTCAAAGCTGTCAATGACATGCACGGGCATGTGATCGGTGACAGGCTTTTGGCGCTTGTCGCCGAGCGGCTGAGCGACATGATCAAAACATTTGTTGATGGACGCTTCCAATGCAAGCCGTTTATCGCCCGTTTCACGGGTGACGAGTTCATTGTCGTGCTACCGGGACTGGCGGATCCCGACGCACTCAAGGAGCTGTCCGATCTTATCGTCACCAAAATCAGAATGCCATTCCGCGTCGACCATTTGAAGCTCATGGTGCGAGCAAGTATCGGCGTTGCGCTCTATCCTCAGGACGGAAAATCGGCCGATGATGTGCTGCGCTGCGCAGACATGGCGATGTTCACCGCAAAAGATGCCGGACGTGATCAAACAGTTATCTTTGACGAGGGTATTCGCCAGAAGGCTGATGAGCGCGAGAAAATCGAACGTTGCCTTCGAACCGCGCTCGACCACGATGAGTTGACGGTTTTCTATCAGCCGAAGATAGACATCTTGACTGGCCAAATCATGGGTTCTGAAGCGCTGCTGCGTTGGGAACATCCTGAGCTCGGCAGCGTGCCGCCGTGGAAGTTCATTCCACTTGCGGAAGAATGTGGGTTGATGTCTTCAATCGGTGAGTTCGTTCTGCGGCAGTCGCTTGAAGACATGAATGTTATACGAGATCAGGGGTTCGACCTCTCGGTCGCCGTAAATGTTGCGCCTGTCCAGTTCCAGTCAGACAGTTTCACAGATCGCACTCTGGGAATACTGGGTGAGAGCGGTTTTCCGCTCGACAAGCTGGAGCTTGAGATTACCGAGTCTAGCATTATGGCAGACCCGCAGCGTGTTTATCGCCAGATTGTGCCGATCAGGGACGAGGGCGTCGAGTTTGCGATCGATGACTTTGGCACAGGTTATTCAAGCCTGAATACGCTTGCGACCATGCCGTTTGATACGCTGAAGATCGACCGGTCCTTCGTGATGAACATGGCGGAAAGCGAGGACCGCAGAGTTATCGTGCAGCTCATCTTGATGATGGCGCAGCAGCTGCGGATGAAGACTGTCGCAGAAGGCATCGAAACGCGCGGACAATACGATCACCTCAAAGCATGGGGCGCGAATTTTGCGCAGGGTTATCTCTGGAGTCCGCCTGTGCCCTTTGCCGCTTTCAGAACGATGGTTCGCGCAGGCCTGGACGATCCAGATGCTGATGATGGGGATGACCGCTCAGGTAAACTGCGGGCCTAGGCCCGCGGCGATGTACAGGTTTAGCCCGCGACACGCCAGGCTTCCACTATGGCTACCCAGATACCACTGGTGATCACGGCAGTGATTGTCGTCAATGTGATCGAGTTGGCTGACATGGCGTGGCCGGTGCCGTATTGGTTCGCGAAAATATAGGCGTTTACGCCGGTTGGGCATGCGGCAGTCAGTGTAGCGACGGCCGTCCAGAGCGGTGGAAGATGCATGACGTAAGCGCCGATCAGGAACACGATGGCTGGCATCACACCAATCTTAAGGCAGCTGAGCAGCAGACCCGGAAGGATATTGCCGCGTATGCCATAGGGCACCATGCTCATCCCCAGGGACAAGAGCGCGACTGGCAGTGCCGTAGATGAAATGCGGCTGAGCACATCGTTCAGGATCGGCGTGAAGGAAAGGCCTGACAAACGCCATATCAATGCGCAGACCAGAGCTATTATGATGGGATTGGTTGCGAGGTTTCTTGCGATCTTGAGGATCATTTCACCCAGCGGCGGCGGGGTGCTGATGCCATCCAGCGCTGCCGCCCGTTCCATCATGACCGAGATGACGACAGTCATGACTGGCATATGCACCGAAATGATGATGAGCAATGGAACGAGGCCTTCGTCACCATAGACCGTGGAGACGAGCGGAAGGCCGACCATCACCGTGTTGGCAAACGCAGCTGATACGCCGCCCACGACACCCGCCCTGGCCTCGCGCTTGAACCCTTTGCGTATAAGAAGAGAGGCCAGCACCCAGGTGACCGCGACACCGCAGAAGTAAGTGGCCCAGAGCGCCCATGGGTTTTCGTCGCCAAATTCGACCACTGACAAAGTCTTGAAGATGAGCGCAGGTATGGCGATGACAAAGACGAACTGGCCTAACGCCTCTCCGATGGTCTGAGAAACCAGTCCTACCCTTGCGGCGATGTATCCAATGCCGATCAGGATGAAGACGGGAAGAACGATTGACAGGATTTCTAGCGGCATTCAATCCCCGGCGGGCGTTGGATTTCAGGTTGGACAACCTGTGATCTGGCGGGATCCCCCTGGAGGGAAGCTCGGCACGGACATGACGGCCGAATTTGAAAGTTCGGGGGACCAGAAATGTGGGTGCGCAGATCGCAAGACGATTGCGTTTGGATATTGTCAGACAAAATGACGAGCAATTGGCAAAGTGGCAAGAGCGGTTTGCCGTTTGACTGCAAGTCATACTAGATTCATCGTATGGATGGAGACCAAGATCAAAATCATGAAATTGCGCTGCTTGCGCACGACCTTCGAACGCCGCTATCAGCCATGAAGCTGACAGCCGAGCTGATCGGGGCGGAGCAACTGTCACCAATTCAGGTGGAGCGTCTCAACCTTTTGATTCGAAGTATCGATGCCTTGAGCGACATGACCGGGGCGCTGCTTCATACCTCCGAGACAGGCGCGCGCGCACCGGAACTCTCCGAGATCGCGGCTGATACGGCAGAGCTGTTCCGGGCACCTGCGGAGGCTAAGGGGCTCGATTACAAAGCTGAAATTGAAGCATCCAAGATCCGTTTTGAACCGGTTCGTGCCGGTGTCCTGCGACGGGCTATGACAACCCTTTTGGATAATGCGGTCAAATACACCGATGCCGGCAAGGTCAGTATTTCCTTCGAGATTTTGCCTGGCGAGGACGGGGTAGCGGCAGAAATACGGCTTGCTGTCGCCGACACCGGACCGGGCATTGATCCCATGGAGCGCCGACGTCTGTTCAAACCCTATGTTCGAGGGGCTGCCGGAAAGGCACGCAGTCCCGGATCAGGTCTCGGTCTTTGGGGCGCCTCGCAACTGGTTGCAGATCTCGGCGGCAAGCTGCGTTTGATCAGCCCGAAGGCGGGCGGGTGCCGGTTTGAAATGAACCTGCCCTTGGCTCCGGAGACCACAGAAAGCGTGGTCCGGGCGGATCCTGCCGATGTGTCAGATGCCGAAGCGCATGTTCTGATTGTTGACGACAACGAGACAAACCGGCGACTGCTGTCTGCCTTGCTGGAGTCCTTCGGTATTTCTTGCGACCAGGTGCCGAGCGGCATGGACGCGCTCAAGATCATGCTAGAGGCAGACTATGACGCGGTCTTGCTGGATCTGCATATGCCGGTCATGGATGGCCTCGAAACAGCAGCCCGGATCCGGGAGCTTCACACCACTGAGGGCCTGCCACTGATCGCGGTTACCGCGGCGATGGAATCCATCGGCGACAAGCGCATGCGGCATGCGGGCTTCGTTGAAGTGCTTGCAAAGCCGCTGTCGCCGTCCTTGTTGTTTCAGGCTATGGAGCATGCCCGGCGGCACCATGCGGCGCGGCTGAATGTTTCAGCGACGTGAGGCCGCTCAGTCCGTCATCATGAGGGCTTCGTCCAGGGCCTGTTCCAACCTGTCGTGACCCCAGAACAACTCGCCACTCTGCGTCACGAAGCTGGGCGCGCCGAAGATGCCTTGTGTCTCGGCCTCGGAGACGGCGGCACGCAGGCCGATCTTGATGTCCATGGTCTCGGCCTGCGCCAGAACTTTCTTCGCGTCGGCTCCGACTTCCATAAGAATGCCCGCCAGGGTCGCCGGATCGGATATGTCGAGACCTGCCCCGAATTCCGAATAGAACACCGCCCTGACGAATTCGCTGATCCAGGGTTCATTCCGGCCGGCGTGGGCGAGACGGGCGGCCAGAAGGCTGTTTTGAGGAAACGGATCAGGCGCAACAAGCGGGAGACCCAGAACCTCGCATTGCCTCTCCATATCCCGCCACATGTAGCGACCCTTGGCAGGCATCAGATTAAAGGGCGAGGTTTCCCATCCTTGTTTTTTGAAGATGGGCCCGAGCAGGAAGGGATGCCAAACGACCTCCACCGAGCGGTCGCCAGCCACGGTTTCGATCCGCATGGCGGTGAGGTAGCTATAGGTCGAGGCGAAATCGAACCAGAAATGCAAACGTGGCTTTTGGTCGTGGAGTGCGGCTTCCATCAAACGCCTGCCTTTCCGTTTTTTGGAGAAAATTCCGATTGCGCATGGATTGGATTTTATTGGTCATGTGCGTCGAATGGGTTAAACAGCGCGGATGACACGATGCAAGGCCTATTGGCGCATGATTTCCGATCGTTTTGCAAAGCCTTTGGCCTGGACCGCAGCCAACCCGATGAAGGCTGTGGGCCTCTATCTGCTAGCTATCTCTGCCTTTTTCTTCGTTTTTCCAGCCGTTGATCTTTGGGCCAGCGGTCTGTTCTACAGCGATGAAGGCGGATTTTTTGCTCGAAATGAAGCCTTCCTGCGCCGGTTTCGCCATTTAGGGCCGCATCTTGTCAAGATCGTCGCGATAACCAGCGTTGTCGTGCTTCTGGCGAAGCTCTTCCTGCCTGCACGAAGTCCGCTCATGCCCCTCCGTGCGCCGGTGTTCTTGCTGACCACGCTGATTTTGGGGCCCGGTATTCTCGTCAACATGATCTTGAAGAACAACTGGGGCCGGCCCCGCCCGGTGATGGTTGATGTCTTCGGCGGGGATATGCCCTATCAGCCGGTCTGGCTGCCCACAGATTGGTGCGATACCAACTGCTCGTTTGTGTCGGGCGAAGCGTCTGCGGGCATGTGGCTGATTGTTGCCGTATTCATCGCGCCCGTCGCCTGGCGTCTGGCTTTGCTGGCGTTTCTGCTGCCGCTTGGCCTTCTGCTTTCGCTCAACCGCATCGCGTTCGGGGGGCATTTCCTGTCGGATACTCTGATCTCGTGGGGGCTGACGCTCCTCGTGATCCTCGTGGTCCACCGGATTTTATATGTTCAAGCACCAGCGTGGTTGCGCGACACCCATCTGGATGAATGGTTTACCCGGAAGGGCCGAACTCTTCAGGTGATGATGAATCGGGGCGGCACCCGGGCAGCTGCCCGGATGCGTCGTTTTGCCGGGATGTTTGGCAAACGCCACTAGACCCGTGTGAGGCGTGGGTTTTCAGGACTTTTGGGTGAGGATGCGCTCGATTTCAATCGGCGGATGGCCGGTCAGGGTCTTGTCGACTTCGGCAACTATACGATCCTTGACCTCTTTGTGGAACACCTTGCGCAGGTCTCCAAGGATCATCGGGGGCGCTGCTACCACCAGTTTCTCGTAACTGCCTTTGTGCGCTGCTTTGTAGAGCATCTCTGCCATGTCTTTGGCGAAGCGGTGTTTCTCCAGAGTGTGCCAATCGGTTTGTTCCATGGCGCTTTTCTGAGGCCCGGGACCATCACCTTTGCGGCCTGGTGCGTCGGTGCCCTGTTCAGAGGTTTTGGGGTTTTCGCTCTCCATCTGGCGGATCACTTGCAGATTGGGAAATTCCCGGTCGCCTTCGTTCCGGAACACCAGCGCTTTTTCGCCGTCTCCGATCAGAACCCAAGCGTTGTGATCTATCTGTAAGCCAGGCATGATGAGACTCCCTTTTTCGATTGTTTTGACGGTGGCGAGAGCGTTGGCTGCTCATGCCGCCAATAATCGATGTGATATCTGCCGGCTGAGGTTCAAGGGCAAAGCGATGGCTTACGTATTAGTCCCTCTAGCCGGACTTGCGTGGGCGCGTGCGCTTCAAGATGCGCGCGAAACGCATGGGGGAGCGGTCTTCCAGCCAGGTGAAGAGGCTGTTGAGGCGCGGAACTCGGCGCCTGCGATTGCGCAGTGCCCTGGCGGCCTGGCGGCTGGTTGCGATTATGACAATCATGCCAAGGGCCAGAAGGGGCACGCCTGTCGGGATGGGCAGCCAGACCGTTGCGAGGCCAAGGGCGATCAAGACCAGAGCGAGCGTCCAAAAGAGCAACTTCATAAACTGTACTGTCCTTCGTGCCTGCCACTGCAATACGAAGGCTTCAAGACGGGATTATGAAGATTGCGGACCGGTCAGCATCTGGCTCAGGCGCTTGCTTGCCGATCTGAGCATATGAAAAACGGCTTCAAAGCCCTGATCGCCGCCATAGTAAGGGTCCGGCACCTCTTGCTCGGGAGCGTCGAGAAAGAGGCGCAGGTGAGCCGTGGCGGCTTTGGGGGCGATCTGACGCAGTTTGGACAGGTTACTTTTGTCCATCGCGAGGATCAGATCGAAGTCTGAAAAGTCCTGCTGGCGGACCTGGCGCGCGCGTTGGTCGGAGATGTCGATACCATATCGGGCGGCCACCTCGATGGATCTCGGATCCGGTGGGTGTCCCTCATGCCAGGCTCCGGTGCCTGCACTGTCAATCTGAACGCCCTCAACCTGCCCTGTTTCTTTGAGCGTGTGCCGGAAAATACCCTCGGCCAAGGGTGAGCGGCATATGTTGCCAAGGCAGACGAAGAGAATTGAGGTCATTGGACGCTGCTCCGGTCAGGCCTTGATGATCGTGAAGCGGCCGTTGTCGCCATCCTTTTCGGAGCTTTCCAATGTGTGTCCGTCTTCATTGCAGAAATGGGGAATATCCAGAAAGGCCATGGGATCGGTCGTTTGAACGGTGATGCGCGTTCCACTCTCGACCCGGCTGAGCGCCTTGCGCGTCTTCAGGACTGGAAGGGGGCATTTCAGACCCTTGAGGTCCAGGATTGTGTCTTGGCTCACGAAATTGGCTCTCGGCGGTTTCGGCACTTGGATTGTCATTCTAGCGGGTACATATATCGAATAAAGCTCTCAACGTCCGATTCTTGATGGAGTGCAGGATGTCCTTACCGCACGCTTTGCCGCCGATCACACCGATTGATGTTCTCGAGTTTTGGTGGCAAGCCGGCCCCAAGAAATGGTTCGCGCGTTCAGATGCGTTTGACGCCGAAATCCGGTCGCGGTTTTTGGAGGCAATCGAGGCTGCAAAGTCAGGCGAACTTGAGCTTTGGAGCGAGACCCCGCATGGCTGTCTGGCCCTGATCATTCTGCTCGACCAGTTTTCCCGCAACGTTTATCGCGATGATCCGAGCGCCTTCGAGAGTGACGGGATGGCGTTGGCGCTTGCCGAAAAGGCGGTAGAGGCCGGCTTCGACAAGGCCTTCCCGAAAGACGTGAGGGTCTTTTTCTACCTGCCGTTTGAGCACGCGGAAGATATCGCAGCCCAGGAGAAGAGCGTTGACCTGACCAGGCCGTTGGGACATGAGCAGTTCTATCTCTATGCCTTGATCCATATGGACGTTGTTCGCAGATTTGGCCGCTTCCCACACCGAAATGAGGTACTTGGACGGGTGTCGACGACTGAGGAACTGGCCTATCTGGCCGACGGCGGGTTCTCGGCTTGAGTTCTTTAAAATTTCCTTAAAGCGGCGATAAAACGGCTAATACGCTGGCGGCTGCTCTCATGGCATGCAGAATTTCTGCCGCAAAAATAACCGTCGCCTCCATCGGTATTCTTTTTTGCATATTTTCTATGCAAATTTTGAATTTTGCCTAATTTTTACTCTCATCTGAGGTGGTTGAAACGTCCTGTACAGTCACAGGTTTCATCCTTATTCCGCCCGTAGCCCCCTGAAACCACGGAAGTCTGCGGTTTTACGAAGTTTCCCCAAGAGTTGGCACGGTCCTTGTAATGAGAGACGCGATACCGACCCGGCTACGTACTTGTGCGGGTCTCCGTTCTCGGAGGCAGGGTTTCGGAACCCAGGGGGGGACCGAACGGGTAGGTCGGCCAGCCTTTTCGCAGGGAAGAGGCGCAGGAAAAGGAATGGGAACAAGCAATGAAAATTGTGATGGCCATCATCAAGCCGTTCAAACTCGATGAAGTGCGCGATGCACTCACGGGGATCGGCATCCAGGGCCTGACTGTTACTGAGGTCAAGGGATACGGCCGCCAGAAGGGCCATACTGAAATCTACCGCGGCACCGAATATGCCGTCAGCTTCTTGCCGAAGCTGAAAATCGAAGTCGCCGTTTCCGGCGAGTCTGTCGATAAGGTCGTCGAGGTCATCTCTGGCGCTGCCAAGACCGGTCAGATCGGCGACGGCAAGATCTTCGTTTATTCGATCGACCAGGTCGTTCGCATCCGTACCGGCGAAACCGACGCCGAAGCTCTTTGATTGTATTGAGGGTAAGAACTATGAACAAACTCGTCGCAAAAAGCGCGGCTTCGCTCGGCGCCCTCGGCCTTATGGCCGTGCCGGCTATGGCTCAGGACGCTGCTCCGGCAGTTTCGCCTGAAACAGCCTATATCTTTAACACGCTGCTGTTTCTTATCGGTGGCTTCCTGGTTATGTGGATGGCGGCTGGTTTCGCCATGCTTGAAGCTGGTCTCGTTCGCACCAAGAACGTTTCCATGCAGTGCCTCAAAAACATCACCCTGTACTCTATCGCTGGTCTGATGTTCTGGATCACCGGTTACAACCTGATGTACGCTGGCGTTGACGGCGGCTTCATCGGTTCCTTCGGTCCATATTCCTTCGACGCTGTCGGCGGCGACGCTCTCGACACTGGCTACTCCACGGCTTCTGACTGGTTCTTCCAGATGGTCTTTGTGGCAGCAACAGCGTCGATCGTTTCCGGTACAGTTGCCGAGCGCGTTAAGCTTTGGCCTTTCCTGATCTTCACCGCCATCCTGACCGGTATCCTCTACCCGATTTCCGGTTCCTGGCAGTGGGGCGGCGGCTGGCTGTCCGAAATGGGCTTCTCCGATTTCGCCGGTTCGACGATCGTTCACTCCGTCGGTGGCTGGGCTGCTTTGTCCGGTGCGATCATCCTCGGTGCTCGTAAGGGCAAGTATGGCCCGAACGGCCAGGTGACCCCGCTTCCGGGTTCTTCCATGCCGCTCGCAACGCTCGGAACATTCATCCTGTGGCTCGGCTGGTTCGGCTTCAACGGCGCATCCCAGCTCGCAATGGGCTCGATCGCTGACGTAACCGACGTGTCCCGCATCTTCGCCAACACCAACATGGCTGCTGCAGCTGGTGTCGTTGTTGCCGTGATCCTGACACAGGTCCTTTACAAGAAGGTCGACGTGACCATGGCACTGAACGGTGCTCTGGCCGGTCTCGTTTCCATCACTGCTGAGCCGCTTGCTCCGTCCGTTCTCCAGGCTGTCATCATCGGCGGCGTTGGCGGTGCGATCGTGGTCTTCGCGGTTCCGATGCTTGACAAGTTGAAGATCGACGATGTTGTCGGCGCTATCCCGGTTCACCTCATTGCAGGTATCTGGGGCACGCTCATCGTACCATTCTCCAACGACGGCGCTTCCTACGGCACACAGCTCGTCGGTATCGTTGCCTACGGTGTGTTCACTCTGGTGGCGACCGCGATTGTCTGGTTCATCCTGAAGGCCGTCATGGGCATCCGGGTTTCGGAAGAGGAAGAAGCACTTGGTCTCGACAAGGTCGAGGTTGGTGTCGAAGCCTATCCGGAGTTCGGTATCGGCTCCGCACGGTAATTACCGTCTCCCAAAGTGGCCTGATTGGTTCAGGCCGCAACTCGAGCCCGGGGTTTCCCCGGGCTCTTTTTATTTGGACCTAGAGGCGCTCGGTCATTTGCCGGAATGAGACGATCACATCATGGGCGCCCGCGTCTGTGAGCCGGTTGGCAAGTCCGTCGTCGGCGTGGCCCGCGCCCACGAAGCCCCAGACCGTCATGCCTGCCGCTACCCCGGCCTTCACCCCATTGATGCTGTCTTCCAGGACAACGCACTCTGCTGGTGGCTGCCCAATCCGGTCCGCCGCCATCAAGAAGAGATCCGGGGCGGGCTTGCCGTGCTCGACCAGGTCGCCGGAATAGATGTGATTGTCGAAATGCTCCGCCAGCTCGGTGATCTGCAGCTTGCGCTTCAGCCCTTTCAGGCCTGAGGAAGATGCGACCGCGCGCGGTCCCTTGTGAAGCTCAAGGAAGCTGTGGATGCCCGCAACGGACGTCAGCTCGGTCTCCATGCGCCGGTACATTTCGGCGGTCATCCGCTCCTGAAAGTCATTGGGAAAGGGACCCTTGGCGAGGGCTGCGTAGTCTGCCTTGATCGCAGCCATGAAGTCGCGGCCATGCAACCCGGTGAACCGGGTGCGATAGGTGATTGGCTCATAGGTCAGGCCGATCTGACCGAGAAACTCCATCTCGACCGCGTGATAGATGACCTCTGAATTGATCAGGACACCATCGCAATCGAAGATGATCGGCTGTTGAGCAAGTGACATGGAAGACTTTCTTTTGGAGGATTAGTGGCTGCCGTCGAACAGGCCTTTGACGAAGAGGCGCTGGAAGAACACCAGTAGCAAGGCAGGGGGCAGGACAGCTAGACAGGCGAGCATCATGCCGGTGAGGCTGGAGCGGCCATAGAATTGCAGGCCGCGCACGATGGTGTAGCGGGCCTCTTCCGATGTCACCATGACGGGCCACAGGTACTGGTTCCAGCCGTTGACGAAGGTGACCAAGAAGAGCGCTCCTGCCATGGGCATGGACAGCGGGATGAGAATGTCACGCAGGAACTTCAAAGGCCCGGCGCCATCAAGCCGTGCGGACTCGATCATGCTGTCGGGGATGTTCTGCATGAATTGCCGGAAAAAGAAGGTGCCAATCCCCGAGGCGGCGAGCGGCAGGATCAATCCGGCTTGTGTGTTCACTAGCCCTAGGCTGGAGACAACGTCATAAGTTGGCAGAAACCGGGACTCCAGCGGCAGCATCAGCGAGAGCAGCAGAAGCCAGAAAAAGAAAGCCGCGAAGCGCAACCTGAAATAGACTAGTGAATAGGCGGCCAGAAGGGAAAGGCTGACCTTTGCCAACGCAAATCCAGCGCCTAGCAGGAAAGAGTTCCAGATCATTCCCAGAGCGGTGATGTCGCCACGAAAGCCGCCTTCGGATTGAAGCAGGTGGCCGTAGTTTGACAAGCCGTGACCACCTGGAATGAGGGTCAGGCCTGTTTCCCGAAAGGAGACAGCGTCGTGGGTCGTTGCAAGGAAGACCGCGAGCAGCGGCCCGCACATGACGATGGTGCCCACAATCAGGATGGCGTGATCGAAAACGGCTTGTCTGCGCATGAAAGTGTCCGTCCGCAGGGCCGCGGAATGCTGTAAGGATTGGCGGAGTGTAGAGCTATTTCGAAAAACTTGGCAATCGTAGTGCCTCTCCGAAATCGAGTGCCTTTGGGGTCTGAGTGCCTAGAGCACGACAATGCCCGAGTGTTTGGCTTTGTGTTCCGGTTCAACGTGGATCGTGACATGAGCACCGGGCAGGGCCTTGCCGACCGCCTGTTCGATGCGATCGCAAATCTCATGAGCGGTGTCGACAGACATTTCGCCCGGGACCACGAGATGAAAGTCGACAAAGGTAACCCGTCCGGCGATGCGCGTTCTAAGGTCGTGTGCCTCCAGGGCGCCGTCGCCATGTTCTGAGATCAGGTCCTTGATGGTCGCCTGTACGTCTTCGGAAGCGGCTTCATCCATGAGGCCGGAAATGCTTTCCTTCACCACTTGCCATCCGGTCCAAAGAACGTTCAAGCCGACTAGAGCGGCGAGCAGGGAATCAAGGACGTGCCACCCCGTCAACACAACGAGACCTACACCAAGCAAAACGCCGAGAGACGTGACCACGTCAGTGACCAGATGCTTGCCGTCGGCGACAAGTGCTGGCGAGCGGGACGAGCGGCCGACTCTGAGAAGGATAGCCGCCCATGTTCCATTGATGACGGCTGCAAGCGCATTCATCCCCAGCCCCGAGAGGGAATAGGTGACGCTCGATGCGTTGACGTAACCCAGCCACGCGGCGCGGAAAATGGAGATGGCGGCGAGCACGATCATCACACCGACAAGAACGGCGGCGAAATATTCGGCCTTGTCGTGGCCGTAAGGATGATTGGAGTCGGCAGGCTTGGACGCGAACCAGACCGCAAAGACCGCTGCGATCGACGAAGCAACGTTGACAATTGTTTCCAGGGCGTCGGAATAAAGCGCGACCGACCCGGTCAGATAGTAGGCGGTGAATTTCATCGCCAGGACGATCAGTCCGATACCTATACTGCCGAGTGCGACCTTGAACCTGAGGTCCATTCTGCCTGGTCCCTTGTGCGTAACGCCGAGTCAGGCGCTGTCAACGCGCAAGGGTTATCAGCTTTCGGAGGGAGGGCAACCCCCAAGGGCCAAGATGCACAACAGGATCGATCCTAACTCGCGGTGGGCCAGTCGATTGTGCCGGCGCCCAGGATTGGTCCGGGTCCGTTCTCGTCTTCGAGCTGAATCAGGATGGCACAGCGTTCGGCGTTGGAGCGCATCAGCTCGCTTTTCGGCATGCGGAAGGTCTCTGTTCCGCCCGACCACATGCCGATGGGATGAAGGTTGCGCACCACATTTACATAGGTGATTGAGGCGCCTGCGTTTTCGCCTCTGCCGACAGCAACTTCTTCGTGTTCGATCACACTTGCAAAGAACACGGTTGCCATCTTGACGCCCTCTGGCAGTTTCCCGATCACCTTCGCCTCAATGCCCATTTCATTGCGTTTGAGATCGACCTCGACGTTGAGCGGTTTGGCACGCGCCAGGGCGCTTTCAACGGCGCGTGCGTTGCTGCCAACGACATGTTCGACACCGTTGACAACGATCTGAGGGGTGTAGACGGACCGGTCGCCGCGACGGGTCGCATAGGCGCGTTGCCGGGCAGAGTTGTCAGGACTGGCCAGGGTATCTCGCCAGCCGAGGTAGTCCCAATAATCAACTGGCAGAGAGAGGGCCAGCACGTCGCCCTTCTCCGCGAGGCTTTCCAGAAGACGGTCCGCCGGCGGGCAGGAGGAGCATCCCTGGCTTGTAAAAAGTTCGGCGACAGCCACAGGTCCTGCCTGTGCGCCAAACGTCATCGTGGACGCCAGAACTATTCCGCTTGCAGCACTAAAAAGAGTTCTGCGCAAAATCTTGCGCAGGCGTTCAATGTGCATCCCCATAGGGGCCATCCTCGTTGTTCCTGATGAGAGAAAGGTAGGCGCTGCGCGGATAAAGAGCCAGTCACGACGCGGTGACTGGGGAGGTTCTCTCTCGTTTTTCGACGTCAGTTCGTGCTTGAGGGACTGTCCAACACCTTTTGCAGCTCCGGCAGGAACGTGCCCTCATATGCGCTCGCGGACAAAGGTCCGATGAACTTGTAGCGGATCATTCCGGTGGCATCGACAATGAAGGTTTCGGGAACGCCATAGACACCCCAGTCGATCGCAGCGCGGCCTTTTTCATCCGCTCCGACCCGTTCATAGGGATTGCCGAGGCTTCCCAGGAAACGGCGCGCGTTCTCCGGCTTGTCCTTGTAGTTGATCCCGATCATCTGGAAGCCATCGCGGGTCGCGAGATCTTCCAGAAACGGATGCTCCTGACGGCAGGGGACGCACCAGGACGCAAACACATTGACGACCGAAACCTTGCCCAAGAGATCATCCCGCGAGAACCCCGGAACCACAATGCCGTTCTTGGTGAGGTCGGGCACCTTGGCAAGATCAGTCTCGGGCACAGGTCTGCCGATCAGCGCAGACGGAATGGTACTGGGGTCATTGCCGAGGGTCAGCTGAAACAGAAACAGAGCGGCCAGGGCCGCGAAGAGCACCAGCGGTAGCAGGACAAGCACGGGAAGGCGGCGCTTGGGTGTGCCAGCTTCATGTGTTTCGTCGGAATTCGTCATTGCCTGTCCGGTTTCTCTGGCGTTCTGCGGGACTTTGCAAGGCCCTGGCTTTCCAGATCCCTTAAGGTCGAGTCAAGTCGTGACTTATCGAGGCGCACCCACAGGATCAGCCCTGCGACAATACCAAAGCAGATTGCGTAGGACGCGATGATAAAACCGGCGTGAGGCCCAAGATCCATCTGACTTACTCCGCCGGCTGAAGAGTAGCTGACCCGCCGGCGGGCCGGGCGGCGGAGGCTGCGCGCAAGCGAAGTGTGCGGACGCGGCGGCGCAGGATTTCATTTCTCATGGCCAGCAGATGGACCACGAAGAAAAGAAGCGTGAACGCGATCGCCATGACCGCTAGCGGCAGCAGGATGTCCGGATGGATCGTCGGACCGTCCATTCTCATGACACTTGCCGGCTGATGAAGGGTGTTCCACCAATCAACGGAGAACTTGATGATCGGCAGGTTCAGCGCGCCGACGAGGGTTAGGATCGCCGCGGCCTTGCCGGCCTTGATCGGGTCTTCCATCGTCCGCCACAGGGCCATCAGGCCGAGGTACATGATGAAAAGCACAAGGACAGACGTCAGCCGCGCATCCCAGACCCAATAGGTTCCCCACATGGGCTTGCCCCAAAGGGATCCTGTGACAAGGGAAATGAAGGTGAACGCGGCGCCGATGGGGGCTGCGCATTTGGCTGAAACATCCGCGAGCGGATGCTTCCAGACCAAGGTGCCGAGGGACGAGATGGCCATGATCGAATAGCACATCATGGCCAGCCAGGCTGCAGGCACATGGATATACATGATCCGCACCGTGTCGCCCTGCTGATAGTCTTCGGGTGCAACGAAGAAGCTCATGTAGAGGCCGACTGCAAAAGCGATCGCGCAAAGACCGACCAGCCAAGGCAGAACCAGCTGCGTCAGCTTCATGAAGCGTGTCGGATTTGCAAAGTCCAAGATACCCATGGAAACGTTCTAATCTAGAGAGCCTGCTGCTTCAATGGGTAGGCCTGTCGCAGGTGTCACAGCGCGCCCCATCCTTAGTCTGACGAAAACCTCAGGGCTGCCGCCGAGGCGAAAGGACCGACCACGAGCGAGATCAGCGACAGGGCGCAGAGGATCAAGAACGGGGTCATGAAGGGCACTGGATCATTGACCGCAGCATCGGCAGCGCTGACGCCGAAGATCAGGACCGGGATTGTGAGCGGTACCACAAGGACAGCCAGTAAAAGCCCACCGCGCCGCAGGGTGACCGTAAGGGACGCTCCGATTGCACCGATCAGGGTGAGTGCAGGCGTTCCGGCTGCCAGTGTCAGCGTAACGGCGCCGATGGCAGTGGGGTCGAGGTTCAGGAATATTGCAAGAACCGGAGCGGCTGCGACCAATGGCAGGCCCGTCGCCATCCAGTGGGCCAGGCATTTGATGAGCACCACGAGTTCCAGTGGCCGGCCGGCCATGAGGATCAGATCGAGTGAGCCGTCGTCCCGGTCCGCCTGAAACAGGCGGTCGAGGCCGAGAAGCGTGGCAAGCAGAGCGCCGATCCACAAGATGGCAGGGCCGATGCGGGCCAGGAGATTGAGGTCCGGACCAACGCCAAAAGGGATCACGGTGACCACGGCAAGAAAGAACAGGACGCCGACAAGCGCGCCGCCGCCTACACGGACTGCAAGGCGCAGCTCGCGCTGAAAGAGTGAAAGCGCCCAACTGCTCATCCTATCTCCTCCAGGGGAGCCAGGTCCTCGATGGACAAGGCCTCCAGGCGAAGACACTGCAGAGGAGACAAGGAAAGGGGCGTATGCGTTGCGGTGACGATCATGCCACCACGGCGCAGATGATCATTCATCAGGTCGATGAGCTGGGCCTCGGAATTGGCGTCGAGTGTCGACGTGGGCTCATCCAGCAGCCAGATCGGGCGCGGTGATGCAAAAAGGCGTGCGACAGCGAGGCGCCGGGTTTGGCCGGCAGAGAGATAGGCCGCTGGCAATTCACTGGTGTGGCCGATGCCCAAGTCCTCGAGAATGTCCTGCGCGCCGTATTCTTTCGGATCAAAATTGGAGGCATAAGCGGGGGCGGTGAAATCGCGCCAGAAGGCAAGGTTTTCCTTGACGCTCAACGCCGGCTTAACCGCGCTTTGGTGCCCGAAATAATGCGCATGTTCGGCAACGCTGCGTTCGCTCCGCCCGCCTTGAAGGTTCAGACTGCCTTCCGACAGTGAAACGAGGCCGGCCAACGTTCTGAGCAGCGAAGACTTGCCGACGCCGTTCGGGCCAGTGACGACAAGCGCGTTGCCGCTTTCCAGCGAAAAGGAAAGTCCGGCAAACACCCGCCGGTCGCCGCGATCCACGGCCAGATTGTCAGCGATGAGTTTCAGAACGGGTCTCCGGACGACAAGGGCTCGTGCCTTGTTAGAGCGGAGAGAGCCCCAATAGCAAGTATGTGATCAGCCGCAGGCAAGGCTGCGCGTTGTTGTTTTTGACGTGTTTCCACGTAAAAGGCCGGCTTCAAGAGCCGGCCTTTTTGGTGTTTTCGACCTTCTTGGCGGTCGTGGACAAGCCACTTTTTTGTATTAGGCGGCCCTGACAGTTGAAAGGAACTTCCGGAGTTCCTCCTGAAGGTAATCGGACTGCTGGGACAAGCTGGCGGAGGCGTCCAAGACCTGGTTCGCTGCTTCACTCGAGCTCTGCGCTGATGTGGTCACATTGGTGATCGCGTGAGAGACCTCGCCTGTGCCTGTTGCAGCTTGCTGAATGTTGGATGCGATTTCAGTTGTGGCAGCTGCCTGTTGCTCGACAGATGACGAGACGGCGACGGTGATGTCGCTCATGCCAGAAATCGTCTCGGCAACGCCGTTAATAGCTGTTGCGGATTCACTGGTCGATGACTGGATTTCGCCAATTTGGTTCGCAATTTCCGTCGTTGCGCTTGCTGTTTGGGTCGCAAGTTCTTTTACTTCCGACGCTACGACTGCGAAGCCTTTACCCGCCTCGCCGGCCCGTGCCGCTTCAATCGTTGCATTCAGGGCCAGCAGGTTGGTCTGGGCAGCGATGCCATTGATCAGCTCAACGATGTCCCCAATCTTTTGCGCCGCGCTTGAAAGTCCATGGACTTTGCTGGCGGCCTCATCGGCATCTGCCACCGCCTTTTCGGACATTTGCTTCGAACGCGAGACCTGGGAGGATATTTCCTGCACTGATGCCGTCAATTCTTCTGTTGCAGTTGCTACAGTACCTACGTTCGTTGATGCTTCCTCGGATGCTGCTGCAACAGCTGTCGACTGATCTGTTGTCGAGATCGCATTGTCGTACATTTGCTGTGCGTTGGATTCAAGCTGGCTAGCAGCGGCAGAAACAGACTGCACAATGCCTCCGACCGCGTCTTCGAAATCGGTCGCCATCTTTAGCAGCAGCTCCTTGCGGTTCTCTTCCGCCTGAGCTTTCTGGGCTTCGTTCTCTTGGTTTATGCGTTCGCTTTCAATGGCCTGCTCCTGGAAATAGAGGGCTGCCTTGGCGAGTGCGCCGACTTCGTCGCCACGGTTTGCACCAATGACATTCACATCACGTTGCCCTTCCGCGAGTCCACGAAGTGTGGTGACGATGTTCGAGATCGGTTTTGCGATGGAGAAATTTGCGATCCAAAAGCTGATGCCAAAGCCTACGACGACAACGATGCCGGAGACCAAAAGCATGGTGTTGCCGGCATTACGAGCTGTTGTGCTCGCTGCCTCGCGCGATAGCGCCATCTCTTGCTCGACATGCTTGTTGTATACTTGAACCGATGATGAAACGCCCGATGATGCTTTTCTTGTAATTGCGAGAGCGTCGGTAATAGCTTGTGTATTGGAAGGCTCAGCCTCAACGGTCTGCAGGAACGTGTCTACGGATTGAAAGAATGCGGTCAAAGCCACGCGCACATCTTCAAGTTGCTTCGTTTCTATCTCGTTAGCCGATTTTAGCAGTTTGTCGAGACTTCCAAACATTTGGTTGGAACGTTTCGTAGCGATTTCCTTGTACTTCTCTACTTCTTCAGGGGCTCGAGCTAACTCCAACGTTTCGCGGTTGGCAGCGATCACGATGATGCGCATGAACATCGCTTCTCGGGCATTTTCTTCAACCTGGCTCACTTTCGTGAAGGAGTCCGAAGTTTCATTCAGCTTTGAGTAGCTGGCCCAGGCAAGGCCTACAGACGCCAAGCTAAGGAGAGAAACCACAATCATGATTTTGTGGACGATGGCGATATTTTTCATGGCTTCACTTGGCTCCGACAAAGGAGAGAAAAGACGGCAACTGAACTGGGAGGAGTTGTTCAGCAGTCTTTTTGTAATTTAATTTGGGTTAAAAAATAATTTATCTTGTGAAGCCGTCTGAGTAGACAACTAGTTGAAAGTTATGATTTTTTGGATATTTGAGGTGAGATCAATCCTGAATTGTAAAAATGTATGAATGCTATCATTGAAGGAGTTTTGCGAGCCTCGCTAAGTGGCTTGACGGCCTTTTTCCAGAGATTTTCTAGATGCTTCTCGGCGTCGCAGTTTTTGAAGTGTTTGGGCGAGGTTTGGCAAGATTTTGCGGTCCGAAAAATATTAAGGGCGGCACAGTTAAACTGTGCCGCCCTTTTTGATCATCATCGAAAGTGCACTTCAGCACTCGGTCTCGCTGCCGCATTGACGGGATTTTCTGACCAGCCCTTAGAAGTGCATTGAGCGCGAAGTCGCCGGGGCCTGGAGTGGCGGAGCGAACTTGGTCAAGTCGATGCCTTCGACGGCTTCCTTGTACTCTTCCACAGTGGGTGTACGGCCGAGGATCGCAGACAGCACGACCACCGGTGTCGAGGCCAGAAGTGATTCTCCCTTCTTGGTCTCACTGTCCGCCACGACACGTCCCTGGAACAGGCGTGTGGAGGTGGCGAGCACGGTATCCCCCTTGGCGGCCTTTTCCTGGTTGCCCATGCAAAGGTTACAGCCGGGGCGCTCGAGATAGAGAATGTTCTCATACTCGGTACGTGCGGCGGTTTTGGGCGCCTCGTCGTCGAATTCGAAGCCGGAGTATTTCTCCAGCGTCTCCCAGTCGCCTTCTTCCTTCAACTCGTCGATGATGTTGTAGGTCGGGGCTGCAACAACGAGCGGCGCGTTGAACTCCACCTTGCCGCGAGTCTTTTCGAGGTTCTTCAACATCTGGGCAACGATCTTGATGTCGCCCTTGTGCACCATGCAGGAGCCGACGAAGCCGAGGTCAACCTTTTTCTCCGCATCGTAGAAGGAGATCGGACGAATGGTGTCGTGGGTGTAGCGCTTGGACACATCGATGTTGTTGACGTCCGGATCGGCGATCATTGGCTCGACGATCTTGTCCAGATCCACCACGACTTCGGCGAAATACTTCGCGTTGTCATCGGGGGTCAGAGCGGGCTTTTCGCCGGACCTGATTTCGGCAATGCGCTGGTCTGCCTTGGCGATCAGCCCGGCGAGCATGCCGTTGTCATGCTCCATGCCCTTGTCGATCATGATCTGGATGCGCGATTTTGCCAGCTCAAGAGATCCGATCAGGGTTTCATCGTTGGAGATACAGACGGAGGCTTTCGCCTTCATTTCCGCGGTCCAGTCGGTGAAGGTGAAGGCCTGGTCTGCAAGCAGTGTGCCGATGTGAACTTCGATCACACGGCCCTGGAACACGTTGTCGCCATGCTGTTCAAGCATCTGCGCCTGGGTGGCGTGTACCACATCGCGGAAGTCCATGTGATCGGCCATCTTGCCCTTGAAGGTGACCTTCACCGATTCCGGGATCGGCATGGACGCTTCGCCGGTGGCAAGGGCCAGGGCCACGGTACCGGAGTCCGCACCGAAGGCCACGCCCTTGGACATGCGCGTGTGGCTGTCGCCGCCGATGATGATGTCCCAGTCGCTGACGGTGAGGTCGTTCAGCACCTTGTGGATCACGTCGGTCATGGCGTGATAGGCGCCCTTGGGGTCGCGGCCGGTGACCAGGCCAAAGTCGTTCATGAACTTCATCAGGCGCGGCGTGTTGGCCTGGGCTTTGAGGTCCCAAACAGAGGCCGTGTGACAGCCTGACTGATAGGCGCCATCGACAATCGGGGACACAACGGTGGCCGCCATGGCCTCCAGTTCCTGCATGGTCATCAGACCGGTCGTGTCCTGGGATCCTACAATGTTGACCTTCACGCGAACATCCGAGCCTGCGTGAAGGGTCTTGCCCGGGGTCACACCAACGGCGTTCTTGTTGAAGATCTTTTCAACCGCTGTCAGGCCTTGGCCTTCGTGGGAGATTTCCTTGGACGGTGCGAAGACGAGCGGTGCCTCGACGCCGAGGGTCTCGGCCGCCAGGGTCTGCAGCTTCTTTCCGAAGACAATCGCGTAGGATCCGCCTGCCTTCATGAACTCCTGCTTCTGCGGAGTGAAGGAGGACGACATGTCGACCAGCTCTTCGTCGCC
Source organism: Labrenzia sp. CE80 (assembly GCF_009650605.1). NCBI lineage: Bacteria > Pseudomonadati > Pseudomonadota > Alphaproteobacteria > Hyphomicrobiales > Stappiaceae > Labrenzia > Labrenzia sp. CE80. The sequence goes on along the minus strand of NZ_WAJT01000003.1, from coordinate 160,414 downwards.
GGCTTCGTTGTAAAGCTTCTGCTTTTTGGTGTTGATCGTCAGGACGGTGCCCGTTTCAACCGAGTATTTCTGCTCCAGAACAGGGTTGCCGTCGTTGTTGAGGATCGGCTTGCCTTCGTCGTCGAGCTTCTTGACCCAGTTCTTCAGATCGACACCAATGCCGCCGGTCACGCCAACGGTTGTCAGGAAGATCGGGGAGATTCCGTTGGTGCCAGCGACAATCGGTGCATAGTTGACGAAAGGCACATAGGGGCTGGCCTGCTTGCCGGTCCAAAGCGCCACGTTGTTGACGCCCGACATGCGCGAGGACCCAACACCCATAGTGCCTTTTTCGGCGATCAGCATCACCCGCTTTTTCGGATGCTGCAGTTTCAGCGCCTGGATTTCTTCCTGTGCCTTTTCCGAAATCAGGCATTTGCCGTGCAGTTCGCGGTCGGCGCGTGAGTGTGCCTGATTGCCCGGGGACAGAAGGTCGGTGGAGATATCGCCCTCAGCTGCGATGTAGGTGACGACCTGAATCTCTTCGTCCATCTCAGGAAGCTTGGTGAAGAACTCGGCGTTTGCATAGCTCTCAAGGATATCCTTGGCGATCGCATTACCGTCTTCGTAGGCTATCTTGAGACGGTCAGTGTCCGCATCGTACAAAAAAACCTGGGTCTTCAGAACTTCGGCCGCACTCTTCGCATTCGCTTCGTCACTGCCAAGTGCCACATCGATCAGCACTTCTACAGAAGGGCCACCTTTCATGTGGGACAGAAGCTCGAAGGCGAAAGCAGGCGTGATTTCTGCCACGGTGATCTCGCCGAGGATGATCTCTTTCAGGAACTTTGCCTTGACGCCAGCCGCGCTCGTTGTGCCTGGCAAAGTGTTGTAAATGAAGAACTTCAGGGAATCTTCCCGGTGTTCGTTCTTCAGATCCTTGATCTGCTCGACGATTTCGGCAAGGAGAGCGCCATCATCGATGGGTTTGGGGCTCAATCCCTGGGTTTTTCGAGTGTCGATTTCTTTGAGATAGTCTGCGTACAAGCTCATGATGGTCCGGCGTCCTAGTGATCGATGTTGCTTGCATACCGGATCGCAGTAAATAAAGGCTAGCCGGGGCAAGCTTGCTGGCCACTACATAATTCAGTATACAATGGTATGCAATATCTTTCAGGCTGCGCAGGCCCGGGTTTCCGCCGTGGCTGAGCCTTCGCTGCGTTTTGGGCAGCCGTTGATTTTTTCTTACGAGCTGCGCTTAGAGCCAAGTCCTTGCACGAAAGTTGGATAAGGAAGCAAAGGCAATTCCTTCGGATGCCTAAATGCCTTGGCGGCTTTTTCCGACTGGCGATAGCGATGCGTCATTTCGAATAGGCCGCTGCGTCATGTCTGGTGATCAGCGCCAAAATTGGGTATAGGGTCGGCGCAAGGTTTGCAGGGACAAAAATGGGGGAGAGGCTCTGTTGGCGTCCGTTGAGCAAGGCCCATATGGGCAGTACGGATTTCCCCTCCCGGAAATCCGCGAGTTTCTACACGGGCGGCTGGCAGGATGCGACCCGGTCGCCACGGACCTTTGAGGAGAACGCGTGCCGTGACCCAGTCCCTTGATACTTTTAAGTCGAAGAAGACACTGACCGTCGGTGGCAAGAGCTACACCTATTTCTCCATTCCCGACGCAGAGAAGAACGGTCTGGAAGGCGTGTCCAAACTGCCGTCGTCCATGAAGGTCGTTCTGGAAAACCTGCTGCGTTTCGAAGACGGCCGAACCGTTACGGCTGAGGACATTCGCGCTGTTGCCCAGTGGCTGGTCGAGCGCAAGTCGAACCACGAGATCGCTTACCGGCCCGCTCGCGTGCTGATGCAGGACTTCACCGGTGTTCCCGCAGTGGTCGATCTTGCCGCCATGCGTGATGCAGCCGTGAAGCTTGGGGGCGATCCCAAGAAGGTCAACCCGTTGGTGCCTGTCGATCTGGTCATCGACCACTCGGTCATGGTCGACTATTTCGGCACGCACGATGCGTTCAAGCGCAACGTCGAGATGGAATATGAGCGCAACGGCGAGCGCTACGAGTTCCTGCGCTGGGGTCAGTCCGCATTTGATAACTTCCGCGCCGTTCCTCCGGGAACGGGCATCTGTCACCAGGTGAACCTGGAATACCTGGCGCAGACCGTCTGGACCAAGGAAGAAAACGGTGAGACCGTTGCCTATCCCGATACGCTGGTAGGGACGGATTCCCACACGACCATGGTTAACGCTCTGGCAGTTCTGGGCTGGGGTGTCGGCGGGATCGAGGCGGAAGCTGCCATGCTTGGTCAGCCGATCTCCATGCTGATTCCGGAAGTGATCGGTTTCAAGCTGACCGGCAAGCTGAACGACGGCATTACTGCCACGGACCTCGTGCTGCGCGTTGTCGAAATGCTGCGCCAGAAGGGCGTCGTCGGCAAATTCGTGGAATTCTACGGCGAAGGTCTTGATCACCTGTCGCTTGAGGATGAGGCCACCATCGCCAACATGGCGCCGGAATATGGCGCGACTTGCGGTTTCTTCCCGGTCGACAGTGACACCATCGGCTACCTGAAGGCGACGGGCCGTGAAGACGACCGCGTTGCGCTGGTGGAAGCCTACGCCAAGGCCCAGGGCATGTTCCGCACCGGTGGCGAGGAGCCTGTCTTCACCGACACGCTGGAACTCGACATCTCCACGGTTGTGCCGGCCATATCCGGCCCCAAGCGTCCGCAGGACCGCATCAACCTTTCCGATGCCGCAACCGGCTTCGCCAAGACCATGGAAACCGAATTCAAGAAAGCGGCTGAGCTTTCAAAGCGGGTTGCGGTCGAAGGCAAGGACCATGATCTCGGCAATGGTGACGTCGTCATCGCGGCGATCACGTCCTGCACCAACACGTCCAACCCTTCGGTTCTGATCGGCGCTGGGCTTCTGGCCCGAAATGCCCTGGCCAAAGGGCTGACCGTGAAGCCGTTGGTCAAGACCTCGTTGGCGCCCGGCTCCCAGGTCGTGACCGACTATCTGGAAAAGGCCGGCGTTCAGGATGATCTGGATGCACTGGGCTTCACACTGGCGGGCTATGGCTGCACCACTTGTATCGGCAACTCCGGACCGCTTGAGCCGGCGATTTCCAAGGCGATCAACGACAACGATCTGATCGCCTGTTCGGTGCTTTCCGGCAACCGCAACTTCGAGGGCCGGGTCAATCCGGACGTGCGCGCCAACTATCTGGCCTCACCGCCGCTGGTTGTCGCTTACGCCATCGCCGGCAACCTCAATGTCGACATCGTCAAGGATCCGATCGGCACCGATCAGGACGGCAACCCGGTGTATCTCAAGGACATCTGGCCGTCGACGGCTGAGATCACCGATCTGATCCGCAGCTCGATCACCGAAGAGATGTTCCGTCAGCGCTACGGCGATGTCTTCAAGGGTGACGAACACTGGCAGTCGATCAAGGTGGAAGGCGGCATGACCTATGGTTGGCCGGTGTCCTCGACCTATGTTCAGAACCCGCCGTATTTCGAAGGCATGACCATGGAGCCCAAGCCGCTCGAGGATATCGAGGGCGCTGCGGTCATGGGCTTGTTCCTGGATTCGATCACCACCGACCACATTTCTCCGGCCGGTAACATCAAGGCCGACAGCCCGGCTGGCACCTACCTTGCCGAGCATCAGGTTCCGGTGAAGGACTTCAACTCCTACGGCGCCCGTCGCGGCAATCACCAGGTCATGATGCGCGGCACCTTTGCCAACATTCGCATCAAGAACCAGATGGTGCCCGGCGTCGAGGGCGGCGTCACCATGAAGGACGGCGAGAAAAAGTGGATCTATGACGCCTGTATGGAATACCAGGAAGCCGGCACGCCTCTGGTCGTCTTCGCCGGCAAGGAATATGGCACAGGCTCGTCGCGTGACTGGGCCGCGAAGGGTACCAAGCTGCTCGGCGTACGTGCTGTCATTGCCCAGTCGTTCGAGCGGATCCACCGTTCCAACCTTGTCGGCATGGGCGTCGTCCCGCTGACCTTCAAGGAAGGTGAAAGCTGGCAGTCCCATGGCATCACCGGCAAGGAACGTGTCACCATCAAGGGCATTGCCGACATCCAGCCGCGCCAGATGATGGACGTCGAGGTCACCTATGAGGACGGCACCACCAAAACCATCGAGTGCCTCTGCCGCGTCGATACGCTGGACGAGCTGGAATACATCAAGGCTGGCGGCATCCTGCACTATGTGCTCAGGAACCTTGTGACGAGCTAAGCTCCGGCTTCAGCATTCATAAGGGAATTGGAACGGGCGCTGCAAGGCGCCCGTTTTTGTTTATCATGGAGGCCCATGACAACTGATGCTGGGCAAGCGGCAATAGGTGCGAGCAAGACCGATGGAGCTTTTGATCTTATGTGCCGGGGCGGGCGCGAAAGACTGGGGTGGCGCGAAGTCCGATCGTCCCTTGCGCACGAAGGGCAAGCGGCAGACCCAAAAGATCGGCGCCTGCTTGGGCAAGGAAAGACTGCGGCCAGATCTTGTGCTTGTGTCGGATAGTTTGCGCGCACGCGTCAGTGCGGAAAAGGCACTGAAGGCCGCAGGATGGACTTCAGAGAATATCCAGCGTTCTGAGGCGCTCTCCAGCGGCAGGCTTCCGGATCTGCCGGAAAGTGGAACGGCGCTTCTGGTCGCGCCCGCCAGTGTGGTTCGCCGGATGGCGCTGGAGCTTGGCTGCATTCTTGAGGCGGCGTCAGGTGTCCTGTTTCGGCTGCGCGGAGGACCGCAGGAGCTTTCTTTGATCAGCCATATTGATCCTCGTGATCTGCCTGATCTCTTCCCCTATCCTGCTCCTGACGGTCCTGCTTGCCGCGAGCGGCCAGCCTATTATTACAGTCAGTCTGCGGTCATACCCTATCGCCGTACAGCGGCGGGCCTTGAGATCCTCGTGGTCGGCTCGAGCAGCGGACGTCATCTGGTCGTGCCCAAGGGGATTGTCGAACCTGGCCTGAGCCCGGCGGCCTCTGCGCGGGTGGAGGCAAGAGAGGAGGCCGGCGTCGAGGGGCGTCTCGGCAAGACGCAACTGGGCACCTATTCCTACGAGAAATGGGGTGCGACCTGTCAGGTGATTGTGTTCGGCATGGAGGTCACCCGCGTTCTTCCGGACACTGAATGGGAAGAAGGGCACCGGACACGTAAATGGGTCTCGCCATCGGTTGCGGCCCTACGGCTTAACCAGCCGACATTGGGCGCAATGATCGCGAAGATTGAAGCATAGTCGCCATATTTACCGTCTATTTACCATAAATGTGTTGCCTTCTAACGGCATTTTTTGGGCGCAAGCTCTGTTATTTTAAGCGGACAGGCGCGATGACCCGCGTTGCCAGCGCCTTGAAAGGACCTGTCCATGGCATCGAAAATGAGTCGCCGCAGCTTTGTTGTTGGTCTTCCTCTTGTGCTGGCGGCCTGCCAGGGCCGCGGCCGAGGAACGGCGCCGCTTCCGGCAAGCCTGGGTTTCGGTTCAAGTGCCGCGCCAGCGTCCTCGGTGACATCTGATGTTGCTTCCGAGTATGCCAGCGCCTATGCGCCGATTACCGACGGCGGATTCTCGCTGCCGGGCATCGATTATCAGAATTTCAACGCTCGTTACCTGCGCCAGTCAGTTCGTTATTTCACGCGCTATCCGGTTGGAACGATCGTCGTCGATCCGGGCAAGAAGTTCCTCTATCTGGTCGAGCCTCGGGGCCGCGCGATGCGTTACGGCATTGGCGTTGGTCGCGCGGGCTTTGCGTGGAGCGGCGAGGCCGTGGTTGGCTACAAACGGGAATGGCCAAAGTGGTTCCCGCCGGCGGAAATGATTGCTCGTGAGCCGAAACTGGAGAAGTACCGGGGCGGTATGAACGGCGGCCCGAGCAACCCAATCGGCGCACGTGGCCTTTATCTCTATCAAAATGGCCGTGATACGCTTTATCGCATCCACGGAACCAGCGTTCCCAGCAGCATCGGCACAAATGCGTCGAGTGGCTGCATCCGTATGTGGCAGCAGGACATCATTGACCTTTATGGCCGGGTGGACATCGGTGCCAAGGTGGTTGTGCTGGGCTGAGGGCGCTGACTACTCGCTGATTTTTTCCGCCATGACGGAAATCGTCTGAACGTAGACGCTGGCCTTGTTCCATTTCTTCAGGACATTGTAGTTGGCAGAGCCGGGCGCCCAACCCTGACCCCGGCGCCAGCCGTGTTTGGCGAGATAATTTGCCGTTGAGGCCAGAACATCAGGCACCGAACGGATCAGGTCGCGCTTGCCGTTGCGATCACCGTCGACGGCATATTTGACGTAAGAGGACGCCAGAAACTGGGTCTGCCCGATTTCTCCCGCCCATGCCCCCTTCATTTCCGCAGGCGTCATGTCGCGTCGCTGAACGATGGTTAGCGCGGCAACCAGCTCGTTGGTGAAGAATTTCGAGCGGCGGCAATCATAAGCAAGCGTTGCGAGCGAGCGGAGAACGGACATGTTTCCGGAAAAGCCACCGTAGTTGGTTTCAAGACCCCAGATCGCCAGAATCACAGGTGCCGGAACGCCGTATTTCTTCTCGACCCGACGGAAGGTGCGTGCATAGGTCTTGCCAAGTTTTTGGCCCCGTCGGATCATCGCGTTGTTCACGCGCTTGGCGTAGAACTGGTTGAAGCTGAGCTTGAAGGATTTCTGGTTCCGATCGAGGCGGATCACCTTCTTGTTGTAGGTGACATTCTGCAGGGATGATTTGACCACGCGCTGCTTCAATCCGTAGCGGGAAGACTGCTCGATGAAGGCATCGCGCCAAGCATTGAAGCCACGTCCATCATTGCCGCAGCTGGCAGCAAGGGCGGGGGTGGCCGCCAGCACAAGAATTTGGCTGAAAAGTGCTAAAATCAAAAGGCGCATGAAAACCTCACCTCGCGGGCAGATCAAATAAAGGCATCTCCCCCGACGCTACGTCATTGAGCGTGCCCCTGACAATCCGAAATGCGGTTTAAAGCGGTGTGGCTTCGAAGGTCAAAGTGGCCTGCGCGCCTGTGCCGCGTCCCGATGCCCTGTCCCTGCCGGGGGCAATGGGTGAGAATGGTTTCAGGATCGCAACGAACAAGGAAGCGTATCTGATGAACGCGCAAGCAAGTGTGAGCACTGCAGATCTTCCGCAAGACAGTCTTTTGCACCGGCACGTTGCCGATGGAGACTTTCTCGACTGCTACAGAGTCCGCTCTTCCATGAAGGCGCGGCCAGCGGCTGAAATCATCGTGGCCTTTCCCGGCTGGGCGCAACTGCTCTTGCGGCTGCGCAGGCTTGTGACGGCACCGTTTGGCCTTTCAAACGACGGGCCGATCGCCTCTGACAAGCTGGGCATTTTCCCGGTTGAAACGGATACGGGCGACGAGGTCGTGGCCGGATTCAACGACAAGCATCTGAATTTCCGCGTCAGCGTGCTGGCGCGGGATGGCTTTGTTCATTGTGCGACCTGGGTCCACCCGCACAACATCGGCGGGCGGATTTATCTGGCGACCATCCTGCCGTTTCACATCCTGATCGTGCGGGATTCACTGAGGCGCGTTGTGAAATCTGAACTGGTGGCTGGCTGACTTATCCGCGCCCACGGTAGGGAGCGACGCCCTGCTCTGGAATCCAGACGTCAGACGGCTGCGGCCCGGTCTGATAGAAGACGTCGATTGGGATGCCGCCACGTGGGTACCAGTAGCCGCCGATCCTGAGCCATTTTGGCTCCAGGAGATCGGCAATGCGCTTGCCGATGGAGACGGTGCAATCCTCATGAAAGGCGCCGTGATTGCGGAAGGACCCCAAGAACAGCTTCAGCGACTTGCTTTCGACCAGCCACTGGTCCGGCACATAGTCGATCATCAGATGCGCGAAGTCGGGCGCGCTGGTGATCGGGCAAAGCGAGGTGAATTCGGGCGCGGTGAATCGCACCAAATAGCCGGTGCCGGCCTGGGGGTTTGGAACGCGCTCCAGAACGGCGTCTTCAGGTGTCGACGGCAGTTCCGTTGACGTGCCGAGCTGGGTCAGATTTTCGTAAATGCTCTTGTCGTTCATCGTCATACTCCGCGAAGATTGCCCCAGATCAGGGTGTGCAGCTGGGGAAGGACCGTGGCTTCGAACCATCGGTCACTCGTCACCTTGTCGATCAGCCAGCGCATTCGGCTCATGATGCCGTCCAGATCGATGCTGGCGTTATCATCGCGCGATGGCGGCGGCGTGTGATTGCCCGGCTGCAAGTAGAGCGGCAGGTTTGGGTGTCTTCCCGCAAGGTCCCGGGCATAAGCGTAGTCTTCGTCATTGAAGATCACGATCTTCATCACCGTACGGGTCTTCCGGCCGGCTGCGTCGACACATTCGGCCAGTCTTTGCCAATCGGTGGTCATTCCGCTTGAGGGTGGTTTGGGGCTAAGCGTCAGGACGGAAAGTTCGGAAAACCAGTCTTTTGCGAGGCTACCCTGGGTTTCCAAAGCAAAATCGAAGCCGCGCTTCCGACCAAGTTCGATCAGAGATGCAAGGGGCTGGATGGCCGGGTTTCCGCCGGAGAGCGAAACGGTTAGGGGCTTGCCGCCGGTCAGCACTTCGATCTGCATCATGATGGCCTGGGGTGGCATCGGCAGCCACTCATGCCGATGAGCGCTGTCGACGGCGTGGAGCGTGTCGCACCAGGAGCAACGATAGTCACAGCCGCCGGTGCGCACAAAGACGGTCGGCTTGCCAATGAGTGCGCCTTCCCCCTGGATGGTCGGGCCGAAGATCTCGCTTACGCGGATTGTCGGCTCATCGAGCATGACCGGGTTCATCGCCGTCATTGCCAAAGGCGTCATGGGCGGAACTCCGCACAAGTTTTCGGCGTCTCACGGACCCTGACAGCGGAGACTTCCGACCAGCGCTGCCTGCACCAGTCGAAGAAGTGTTTCGCCATGCCTTCTGCGGTCACGCAATCGTCGCCGAGCACGTCGTTGAGATGACGGTGGTCGAGCGTTTCATCCACATAGGCCTTGAACGCGCCGAGCTCCTTGTAGTCGCGAACAAAACCGGTGCTGTCGAGGGTTTCAGATTCCAGTTCAATCTCGACAACATAGTTGTGGCCGTGAAGGCGCGCGCAGGGATGATCGTCGCTCAGACCATGAAGCTGATGGGACGCCGAGAAGTGGAACTCTTTCCAGATTCTATACATTGCAGGCCGCCTTCCAGAACTCAGGATCCTCATAGAGGGTCGGGTCGCTGCCTCCGGCCAGGTGAAAGGCCTCGCGCCGTTCGACACAAGTGCCACAGCGTCCGCAATGATGTTCTCCGCCCTTGTAGCAGGACCAGGTTTCTCGGAAATCGATGCCAAGCTTTAGGCCCTCGGCGGCGATGTCCGCCTTGGTCTTGTGCACGAAGGGTGCATAGAACCTGATTTCACCCATTCCATCGAGTGCCTGCCGTTGCATGGCCTCAAAAGCGTCGACGAAACCGGGGCGGCAGTCCGGATAGATGAAGTGGTCGCCACCGTGAACGGCCGCGGCAACAGCCCGGGCGCCACGTGAAGAGGCAATGCCGAATGCGATGGCCATCATGATGGCATTGCGGTTTGGGACGACCGTCACCTTCATGCTTTCCTCGGCGTAGTGGCCGTCGGGCACGTCAAGGTCGTCGGTCAGTGCCGAGCCGGACAGCAGGCGGCCGACATGGGAAATGTCGACCAGATCGTGGGTGGTGTTGAGGGCGTCGGCGCAGGCCCTGGCATAGGCCAGTTCCTTTTTGTGACGCTGGCCATAGTCGAAGGAGACCAGGCCGATGAGCTCATTTTCTCGCGCAACCTTGTGCGCAAGCGTGACGGAGTCCAGTCCGCCGGAGCAGATGACAAGTGTTTTCAAGTTTTTGACCCTTGTTTTCGCTAGGACCGGGTAGGCTGCGACCGGTCACCCACCAAAAGGCAGGCGGGGGGCTTCTAGCAGGCTTGCGGAAAAAGGGAAGGAGAAATCCTTCTCAAGCTCGCAACAAACCGGGGCAAGAAGAGCAAGAACGTCCCTATGGGGCACCTTTGACGGCACTATTGCGCCGCAGCAAACAGAGGGCTAGGCTCCGGCACCTTTCATCGAATGACGGACCCCCGCATGCTTCAGGCGGCCGGAGACTATGAAACCCTCCTTGCCAATTTCAGCTGGCAGATCCCGGAAAACTACAACATTGCGCAGAGTGTCAGCGAGTGCTGGGCCGCACAGGACCCTGATCGCCTGGCCATTCGCCATGTGCGCGACGACGGGCCAAGCGAGAACTGGAGCCACCGCGCTCTTTCCCTGGCAGCCAACCGGTTCGCCAATGCGCTGAAGGCGAAGGGCGTGGTCCGCGGCGACCGCGTGGCGCTGTTGCTGCCGCAGGCGCCGCAGACCGCAATTGCCCATCTGGCGATCTACAAACTTGGCGCGATTGCTGTGCCGCTGGCGGCGCTCTTCGGGCTGGAGGCGTTGAAATACCGCCTGTCGAATTCCGGCGCAAAGGTTCTGATCACCGATCTGGCCGGTCAGGCCAAGGTGAGCGAGATCCGTGACGACGTGCCTGGGCTTGAACTGGTGATTTCGGTCGATGGTGCGGACAGTGACGTTCTCTCCTTTGACGTGCTGCTGGAGGCTGCAGCGGACAGCTTCGAGACTGCCCGTACGTCTCCCAATGACCCGGCGATGATGATTTACACGTCGGGAACCACCGGCCAACCGAAAGGTGTTCTGCATGGACACCGGGTGCTTCTAGGGCATTTGCCGGGTATTCAGATGTCGCAGAACTTCATGCCGCGGCAGGGCGACTTGCTCTGGACGCCATCGGATTGGGCCTGGGCCGGTGGCTTGCTCAATGCGCTCTTCCCGGCTCTGCATCTGGGCGTTCCGGTGGTTTCTTTCGGCTTTCGAAAATTCGATCCCGAACGTGCCTTCCGACTGATGCAGGACGAAAGCGTTCGCAACGCCTTCATTCCGCCAACGGCTTTGAAGATGCTGCGCGCCGTCGATCGTCCGGCTCATAGGTTCGATTTGAGTTTGCGCAGTGTCGGCTCTGCCGGTGAAATGCTTGGCCGCGAAACCTATGACTGGTTTGCCGAGGAATTCGGTTTTCAGGTCAACGAGTTCTACGGCCAGACCGAGTGCAATGCCGTTCTCGGGTCCTGCGCCGAAGCGGGCGTTTCAAGATCAGGGGCGATCGGCAAGCCTGTTCCCGGCCATGAGGTTTCGATCATCGATGATGAGGGCAATGTGCTGCCGCCCGAAACGCTCGGCCAGATCGCCGTGAAGCGACCAGATCCCGTCATGTTCCTTGAATATTGGGACAATCCTGACGCTACTACGGAAAAGTTCATCGGCGACTGGATGGTGACCAATGATCAGGGCCTGAAAGATGATGATGGCTATGTGCATTTCGTTGGCCGTGACGACGATGTGATCACGTCAGCGAGCTATCGCATCGGACCGGGCGAAATCGAGGATTGCCTTTTGACCCATCCGGCCATTGCCCTGTCTGCTGCCGTTGGCAAACCGGATCCGCTGCGTACGGAAATCGTCAAGGCCTATGTGGTGTTGCGACAGGGTATGACGGCCGGGCCAGAGATGAAGGAAGACATCCGGTCATTCGTGCGCCAGCGTCTGTCGGCTCATGAGTATCCGCGGGAGATCGAGTTCGTCGATGAATTGCCGATGACGACGACCGGCAAGGTTATCCGGCGCAAGCTGCGCGACAAGGCGCGTGCCGAAGTCGACGCCAAGGCCTAGAGATCTTCGCTAGATCTCGGCCTAGCCTGCCCGGCGCAGAAGCTTTCGCGCCACTCGCCGTATGTCCCCTTCCAGAGCCAAGTCGTACTTCGCTGCGATTTGGAGGGCGCGCCCCGGAACCGAGCGGGCACAAAGAAGCGTGCCGTAGCTCAGCCGTCCACGCCAAAGTGGCTCGATCATCGGGTGGCCTGGAACGGCGAGGGAATCGCCGCCGGTGATCCCTGGCTCTTGGAGATTTCGTTCCAGAGCAAATAGCGTGATCTGAGCGCCGGGAGAGAACCGGGCGTAGCTTTCGTCAAAGGCGATTTTCCACGAAAAGGCCCGGCCTGCATCGAGTATGATGATCAGCATGGCGATCGGCTTTTCGGCAACACTGACGGTGTCGATGCGGACGCCACCGGATGCGGCGAACTTTGCAATCATTTCGCGCGCGAATCTTGCCGTGTTTTGGTGGCTGAGCAGCGCGGTTCCGCGCGTTCCTTTCCAACCGGATGCTTCAAGCTGGAGAAATCTCTCGAAGTGATGGGGCACTTCGCCAGTGCTGAAGCTTTCAAGCTTTACCTCACCTTCCTGGGAGAGACGCCGGATCAGGCGCGGCAATTCCTTTCGTCTCTTGCCGCTGAAGGCCTTCGCAAATTGTGCCTCACCTTCAGGACCAGCCGAATGGCTGGCTCGCATGGAAACCGGCCCGCGCTGGAAACTCCAGTTTCCGGTGGCCTCTATCGCTCGTGCGGTTGCGCTCTCGAATGGCAGATAAGGAAATGCAATCAAGGGCAGGCGGGCTCTTTCCGCCGTCAGGGCGAGAAAAGCGGCTGGAACACCCTGGGGTGCGCTGGAAGAAAGAAGTGGCGTGCCAAGAGGGCCATACTCAGTGGCCCAGCTGCTGGCGGCCGAAACGGCGAGGCCAAGCCTTCGGCGGCCCATCGGCGCGGCCATAAGCCAGTCTCCGGTCTTGCCGCATCGGATGACGAACAGGCGAACGCCTGACTTTCCGGTGTTTTCCAGGAAAGGAATGAGAAAATCGGGACCGAAGAACGGGTTCGGGTCGAGAGCGTTCGCAGAAAGCTTCCGCCACGCGTCCAGGTCGCAACCAGCAGTGCTGGGATCCAGGATCAGCGGCTCGAGAGAGCCTTCTGCCAATGGGCCGTGACCGGACGCATCTGCGGGTTCATGGATCACGGTTGCGAACCGCCCGGCAAGGCCCGCCAGGGCAGGACAAATGTCCGAACTTGCAGCTTTCGGTGAGCCGTGGTGGCGAGGCTTGCAGCCTCGAAAATGATGGAAAGAGTTGTTGCCAGGGCCGCGCCGGTCAGACCCAGCAAGGGGATCAGGAGAATGTTGAGCAGGACATTGATGGAAAAGGTTGCCGCATAGATCTTGGCACAGCTTTTCTGGTGGCCGCTCATGGTCAAAAGGGCGTCCGCCGGGCCGACGGAGGCGCGGGCGAGAACGCCGATGAGCAGCACCGCAATCAGCGGGTAACCCGCCTCGAAGCCTTTGCCGAACAGGCTGAGCAACAATGGCCCGATCAGCAACAATCCTAGGCCCGCGGCCAGAGATGGCCAGAACGTCCAGAAGGAGGCTTGCCGGACATAGGCGGCAAGGCCTTCGCGGTCATCGGAGTGGATGAATTTCGAGAACCGGTGGGCTGACGCCGCGCGGACGGCAAAATAGACGAAATGCACCAATGCGAGTGTCTTGGAGGCTGCAAAGTAGACGCCGACCTCTTCCGGGCTGTGCCAGAAGCTCACCATGATGACGTCCGCACTGGTGATCAGCTGCAGGAAGCCTTCGACCAAAAGCATCGGCAAAGAGATTGCGAGCCAGCCATTCAGTTCGATCTTGCGCGGCCCGGGAGACACTTCACCGTCAAGGCGCTTGTTCAACATGAACAGCTGATAGAATGCGACGACCCAGGTGGCGGCGATCGCCGCGGCTGCGGCAGTGAGTGCGTTCGCCGGTTCACCGGCAAAAATGAGCGCCAGGATCAGGGCGATGATCGCGAGTGGCCGCCAGATATAGGTCGGCAGCATTGCGAGCGACGGCCAGTCGTAGCTGCGTGCAATGCCGTCTTGTACACCGCCCAGGGCAAAGAGCGGCAGGGCCAGGAAAATGATTGTCAGCGGCCAGACATAATAGGGCTCGATTACGGGGCTAACAAGCTGAACGGTCACCATTCCCAGTGCGGCCAGAAGAAAGCCGGTGATCAGTGCGCTGAGACGGCTTGCTTTCAGGAATCCGCGAAGGCGCGCCAGGTCGCCGTTCTGTGTGTATTCGGGAATGAAGCGATTGGGGGAGGAAGAAAAGCCGATGCAGGCGAAAATGCCAAGGACGATGATCCAGGTCCAAGCGAGTGAGTAGATGCCGTATTCATGGGCGCCCATCAATCGAGCGAGGATGATCTGCGACAGAAAAGCTAGGACCGCGCCCGCAACTCTGACTGCGAACGTCGAAAGCGCCATGCGCGAGGCGCCGCCGTCGAGCAGGGCGCGCAAGCGATCGATCAGCGCGCCGAGTGGCCGCAAATGCTGTGTCCATGTCTCCGTGAAAAGACGCAACCGGAAAAATCCCCAAGTTAAATTCCGCATGGTTATCGCATGAGGGATTTAACATTCCGTCGCCTTATGATGACATCTGCGTGTATCGCCGATGTTCGGTCCAACCCCACAGGTCTTTAGGTGGTCTCAGGCCTCAAGGCGATCGGCCTCGATCAGGTCGAACAACTCAGTAGATCCGTTAAGGCGGGCGACAAGCAGGGCTCCTTCGTAGAGCGCGAGTGCTTTGAGCGCTGCCCCGCGCCGGGCTTGCGCGCTTTGACCTTGGCCCCATGTCGTCTGAGCAAGCGCATCTTCCAGGCATTGGCTGAGCCGGCTGAAAAATGTGCGTGTTTCCATGGCGACTTCTTCTGGCAATCCCGCGGCCTCGGCGGCAAGAACGCCACAGAGACACATTTGTCCGTCTTCCGTCAGCGCTTTGCGAAAGAGGGCATGCAAACGGTCGAGGATCGCGTCGGCTGTGAGACCCGGTCCGGCGGAAGCGAGATTCTTTTCGAGCAGGGCGACAAAACGGTCTGTATAGCGCCTTGCAACCTTGGCCCCGAGATGTGCCTTCGTGGGAAAATAGTAGTGCACGCTTGAGCTCTTGACCCCAATGCCTGCGGCGAGCTCTCGAAAGCTGAAGCCGTTGTAACCGTTCTTTCGGATCAGACTCTCTGCAAGATCAAGAAGGCGGTCTTCCGTCTGGCTGGTTTTTTTCGACATTGTGATCTCAGTTTACCTATCGATTGATAGATAAGGCTTGACGAAAGGGCTGGCAAGCGTCATTTCAATTTCATCTATCTATCAGTAGATAGTTTTTGCGGGCATAGGAGAAAGAAAATGACGCATGACAAACTGGCCCTCGTTCAGGGAGGGTCCTCGGGCATCGGGCTCGCAACGGCTTTTCGATTGGCCAAGGCCGGCTATGATTTGGTTCTTACGGGTCGTCATATGACCAAGCTGGAACAAGCCAGAAATGACATCCTTGCGCAAGCAGATGCCGAGGTTGGTACCTGGCGGGTGGATGTTACCGAACAGAGTGACCTTACCGAGCTCATGCGCCAGATTGAGGGCCTGGATCGTCCTGTTGCGGCGTTGGTCAATGCCTCGGGCGCATTCAGCCCCAAGCCGTTCCTGGATCACACTGTCGAGGACTATGACTATTATCATGCCTTCAATCGCGCGGCCTTCATGGTGACGCAGGCAGTTGCCGCGAACATGGCGGAAGGCGGTGGCGGATCCATCGTCAACATTGGCTCCATGTGGGCCCATCAGGCTGTCAAGGCGACGCCTTCGTCCGCCTATTCCATGGCAAAGGCAGGCCTTCATGCGATGACCCAACATCTGGCCATGGAGCTAGGTGATAAGGGCATTCGCGTGAATGCTGTTGCGCCTGCTGTCGTGGAAACGCCGATTTACGGAGCTTTCATTCCGCCTGCAGAAATCTCTCAAACCTTGAAGGCGGGTTTCGACGCATTCCATCCCATCGGTCGCATTGGTACAGCAGATGATGTCGCCGCAACCATCGCATTCCTGTTGTCCGATGAAGCTGCTTGGGTCACCGGAGCAGTGTGGGATGTCGACGGAGGCGTGATGGCGGGTCGCAACTGATAAATCAGTCAGACGTCAATTCCATCATTGGCGAGTGCTTTTTTGTCGTCAGGGCGTTGGGACTGCTTCCAGGTAGTACCAGCGCCCGGATTTTTTCCTGAACAGGCTGTTTTCCCGATGGGTCACCAGTTTGCCGCCTGCAAGATAGCTTGCTTCGAACAGCACCGTTCCCTCCCGGTCACTCGCCGCACCTTTCGTGCCGCCGAGAACCTTGAGGCCGGTCCAGTGGCTTTCCGACGCCCATTTTGCTGTCGCGGCAGAATCAAAGGACGATTGGAACTTCGGCCAAAGCGTTTCCTTCAGATAGGGAATGTTTTCGCGGACATA
Source organism: Labrenzia sp. CE80 (assembly GCF_009650605.1). Taxonomy (NCBI): domain Bacteria; kingdom Pseudomonadati; phylum Pseudomonadota; class Alphaproteobacteria; order Hyphomicrobiales; family Stappiaceae; genus Labrenzia; species Labrenzia sp. CE80. Next base: position 144,199 of record NZ_WAJT01000003.1, on the reverse strand, counting down.
GGCACTGTAGCGCGAACGCATCAATTCTTCCGCCGTTTCAGGTCTTGCACGGCTGGTGAGAAAGGGTTCGCAGCACAGCTCAAAGGGTTTTCCGGCGCCGCAGGGGCAGGCATTTGAGGTCATGGCAGCGATCTCGTTCGCGGTAATAGAGGCTTGATGTGTCCTATCACCATGTGCCGGTGCAGGCTATGCTTGCGTCTGCGTGACTGCCCGCCCTGGCTTGAGGAACAAGAAATGCGCCTTGCGACCTTCAATCTGGAGTCTTTCGGCGAGGATCGGTTCAGGCCGGCCAATCTGGGGCCACGGCTTTCGGCTCTGCGTCCTCGGCTGATCGAACTGGATGCGGATATTCTTTGTCTGCAGGAGGTGAATGCGCAGAAGCCGCTCGGCGAAAAGCGGCGCGACTTTGCCGCTCTGGACCTTCTTCTTGCCGAAACGCCTTATGCGGATTTCAACCGCGCCGCCGGCCAAAGGCCCGATCTCCTGGGGCCGGCTGACCGGCACAATCTTCTCGTGCTGTCCCGCTATCCGATCGACGAGGTTCAGGTTCTCTATCATGCAAGGGTTGAGCCGCCGCTCTGGCGGCCGAAAACGACGGGTGCGGACGACATCTGCGAAGACCTCATGCGGTTCGACCGCCCGATCCTGCAGGTGAAGCTGGACATCGGCGCAGAGCAGTCCTTGCATCTTTTTGTGGTGCATTTGCGTGCTCCGATCGCTGCGGCTTTGCCCGGCGGAAAGTCTGGGGCGAGCTGCTGGAAAAGCAGTTCGGCCTGGGCGGAAGGGTATTTTCTGTCGACGATGAAGCGAACGGCTCAGGCGCTGGACCTGAGGTTGGCCATTGATGCCCTGTTCGACAAGGAGCCGGATGCCTTGATTGCGGCGGCAGGCGACTTCAATGCGACCGAGGACGCGAGCGCTCTCAGGCTGATCTGCGCGGATCCGGAGGATACCGGAAATCAGGATCTGGCCACGCGTCAGATGTATCAGGTTGATGGGATTTTGCCGGCGGAAGAACGCCGCACTGTGCTGCATAACGGCCGGGGGCAGGCGCTTGACCATATTGTGGTCAGCACATCGCTTAGGAGACGCGTGGCCGGAATTCACGTTTTCAATGAGCAGCTTACCGACGAACTCAAGGACGCGGAGACAGATGTGCAGGAGGGCTCGTTTCATGCGGCGGTCTGTGCGGAACTCGCTCTCTGATCAAGGCTCCAGCGTCTTGATGTAGCGGGCAATGTCAGCAGTCTCCATGTTGGAGAGGCTCATGCCGGGCATTTGCGGATGCGGGTCGGCGAGGAAGGTCTTCAACGTCGCCTCGGAGATCGCGTCCTCTGTGGCCAGCTCGTAAAAGCTTGCAAGCGAAGCGTCGTTCACAACCGGCTGGTCCTTTGAGACCAGATGGCAAGCCGAACACCATTTCAGGGCGAGGACCTTGCCGTTTGCCCTGTCTGCCGCTGTGCCAGGTGTCGAAAGCAGCGGCAAGGCGGCGAGCGACAGGGCGACCATTAAGACGCGCGTCCTGAATATTTTCATTGCTCTCTCCCTCAATCAAGCAGCCGGCGACCACACCGAAAGACCCCTCAAACGTCAGGGCGAAAGCATTGCACGCAGGTGTCTTGGGGCGCTTTGCGTCTGGTCAAAGTGCTTGCCTTTTACGCCTCGACGTTTTCTTCCTGCGTCAGGCGGCGCAGATGGTTGAAGAACATCTCTGCCGCAATGGCCAGGAACGAGATCAACAGGACACCGACATAGGTTGAGTGTTCCAGCAGTTCGGCCCGGTCGCCCACGATGACGTCGAAAACGGCAAACCCGAGGAAGATCACGATGGAGAGGGCAATCGCAAGATCGGCGAGCCTTGCCGCGCCGGGCTTCCCTTTGGCCAGATGATAACCGGCGTAGAGGAAGGGCAGCGCGACGGCGAACTCGACAATGCCGGCAAACATCAAGGTCGGATAGACATGGGCGGCATCGATCGAGAGCCGATCGAAATACATCGTGAATTTCTCAATTCGATCGTTGCCCCACCAACGGAAGCTGCCGAGATCTTTCCGCGCCAGGATCTTGTCCAGGGCGTTCAGCATCCAGAAGTTGAACCAGAACAAGACGATAACAAGTGAAATCGGACGCTTGAGCGCGAACATGCAAGGCTTCCCCCACCAGGCTGAAACACGGGCATGATCAGAGAAAGGTCTTTCCCTGTGGTTTAAGCCTCCGCGGTTTTACCGAGCGGTTTCCCCTTAGGGTAAATGAAGGCTTGTGAAGCGGGAGGGCTCCGAAACCAAAAAGGCCGACGATCTTGAGATCATCGGCCTTTGCGCCATTCGGCGGAATTTGGAGCGGGCGAAGGGATTCGAACCCTCGACCCCAACCTTGGCAAGGTTGTGCTCTACCCCTGAGCTACACCCGCATTTTTTGCTGAACTTCAGTCTGTTGCCAGACTTTGGAGGTTCCCGAAGGGCCCCTGTCTCAGCGAGGTGCGCAGTATATGGACTATGAAGAGATGGATTGCAACAGGCAAATTACAGCAAAAAATTTATGCACATGCGTTGTGGATAATCGTCTCGCGAAGTTGCTTGAAAATCAAGGAATTCCGGGACTTGCAAGAGAATTTCGACCTTGAGCTTTGGGGCCGGTTCGGGCTAAATCGGGCCGATTGAGCCAGGAACAGGGTAACAATTTCATGCCGGCAAGCCGCAACGACCTAATGGACTTTTTCGCCACGCACGGCATCGAGGTGACGACGCTCGACCATCAGCCGGTCTTCACTGTTGCGGAATCCGGCGACCTGCATGATCGCATTGCTGGCGGCCATACGAAAAACCTGTTTTTGAAGGATAAGAAGGGACGCCTCTTCCTGATGGTTGCCCTTCATGATGCGACGATCGACCTGAAAAAGATCCACCAGATCATCGGCGCTCAGGGCCGGGTGTCCTTTGGCAATGCGGATCTCCTCATGGAGACGCTCGGTGTGACGCCGGGGTCGGTGACGCCCTTTTCGCTGATCAACGATCGGGAGGGTCAAAACGTGACGCCGATTTTTGACGCCGCCATGATGCAGCACAAGGTGCTCAACTATCACCCGCTGCTAAATGATGCGACGACCTCGATCGCGCGCGAAGATCTTTTGAAATTTGCCGAAGCATGTGGACATTTGCCCCAGGTGCTTGCGGTGAGCGCCGAGGCGCAGGAACTGGGTTTGTAATTCATCTCCGGCGACGCCATGTTAGGCGCAAATGACGGCCCGCGCGGATCGCGCGGGAAAATGCGGTCTTCGGTTGAGCGAGACACGCCTGAAATCAGGGGCAGATTCGAATGAGCACTGGCAATTACTCAATGGGCGGCCAAATTGGCGCCGGTTTTGGCGGCAGCATGGGCGGAAGCGGTTACGGCGGCGGCGGTGGTAATGGTCCGGCCGCTGGGGGCGATCTGGTCTTCGATGTGACCACGCAGAACTTCATGCAGGACGTCATGGAAGCCTCGCGCAGCCAGCCGATCCTCGTTGATTTCTGGGCGCCCTGGTGCGGTCCATGCAAGCAGTTGACGCCTGTTATTGAGGGCGCTGTGAAGGCTGCAGGCGGAGCAGTCCGTCTGGCCAAGATGAACATCGATGACCACCCGGAGATCGCTGGTCAGCTGGGCATCCAGTCCATCCCGGCCGTGATCGCGTTCAAGGACGGTCAGCCGGTTGACGGCTTCATGGGCGCCAAGTCCGACAGCGAAGTGAAGGCTTTTATTGAAAAGCTGGGTGGCCAGGCTCCGGTCAGTCAGACCGAGGCGTTTCTCGAGCAGGCGGCTGGTCTTCTCGAGGCGAAGGATTTCGGCCAAGCGGCGCAGCTGTTCGGCGCAGTCATGCAGATGGAGCCGGACAACGTGCAGGCAATCTGCGGGCTGGCCCAGTGTTACCTTGGCGCAGACGAGACCGAACGGGCGACGCAGGCTCTGGAGATGGTGCCGGAAGACAAGCAGGACGACCCTGCCTATGTCGCGGCGAAAGCCGCTCTTGAACTGGCAGAACAGGCCAAAGCCCTTGGCGATCTGGCGGAGCTGCAGGCCCGCATCGACAAGGATCCTCTGGATCTTCAGGCCCGTTTCGACCTGGCACTTGGCCTCAATGGCAAGGGCGACAAGAACGCTGCGGTGGATCAGCTGATCGAAATTGTCCGCCGTGACCGCGAATGGAATGAAGACGGTGCGCGCAAGCAGCTTCTGCAGTTCTTTGAAGCCTGGGGTTTCAAGGAACCAGCTTCCGCCTATGGGCGGCGCAAGCTGTCGGCCGTTCTGTTTTCTTGACCCGGCCAATGCTGCGCCACACATAAGGTTATAGGCGCGTGTCAACGGGCTTCGGGTCATCAAGCCGACAAAGGACAAGTGAATGCAGGCGGGAAATGCCATTTATGAAATGATTGCGGATTTGCCGCCGGTCTTGCCCGTTTTCCCCCTTTCGGGTGCGTTGCTCTTGCCGCGCACCCAGCTGCCTTTGAACATCTTTGAGCCGCGTTACATTGATATGATCGACGCGGCTCTTGGGGGCAACCGGTTGATCGGTATGGTGCAACCGGAACCTGCGCTTCGACAACAAGAAGATGATGTGCCCGTGCTTGCCCGGATCGGATGCGTCGGACGGTTGACCAGCTTTCAGGAGTCGGGCGATGGCCGCTATCTGGTCACTCTCCAGGGTGTGATGCGCTTTGCGGTCGGACGCGAGCTTGATGCGATTACTGCGTTTCGCCAGGTGGAAGCAGATTTTGCGCCCTTCGCGCAGGACCTTCAGTCCGGAGTGGGCGAAGAAGAGGTCGATCGGAACAGTCTTCTCAAAGCGTTGAGGGACTATCTCGATGCCAACAACATGGAGGCAGACTGGGAGAGCGTTTCAGAGGCCGAGACCGAAGTCCTGGTCAATGCGCTTTGCATGATGTGCCCCTATGGCCCGCAGGAAAAACAAGCGCTTCTGGAAGCGCGTGATCTGAAGATGCGTGCTGAAACCCTGATTGCGATCACCGAGATGGATCTGGCCCGAACGCAAAATGACGGCAGCACTACTTTGCAATAACCTTTTCCTTAATGGAGTTTTCGGCATGGCCGACGCTGAATCTGCCCAGCCCGTTGATCGCAAGGTCGATCGCAAGTTGTTGGAACTTCTCGTCTGTCCGGTAACTAAGACGACGCTGGAGTATGATGAAGAGCATCAGGAACTGATTTCGCGTGCGGCGAAGCTCGCCTACCCAATCCGCAATGGCATTCCAATCATGCTTGCGGAAGAGGCCCGGCCTCTGGAGGTCTGACCTACGCGTGGCTGGGTGTCAGCTCTTGCCGGACAGCAGTTCGGTAAGCCTGCCAGAAAGCTTGGTGGCGTTTCCGTCTAGGCGAAGAGTCTTCCGCGTGCGGTGGCTTCGGTCTCCAGTGAGATCGCGGACTTGGGCAGCTTGAGGGTCTTGGAAATCAGTTTTACGAGGGCAGTGTTGGCGCTGCCCTTTTCGGGAACGGCGTACACATAGGCTTTGAGCGCGGCTCGCCCATCCGCAAACACTTCCATTCTATCTAGCGCATCGCGCAGCCTTAGGCGTCAGCCGAACAGTCAGCATCAGTCCGTTGCCGGTCTGTTTCCAGGGCAACGGGCTATCTCCGCCGTCGGACAAGCTTAAAAGACGTTGGGATAGATGTAGCGGACGATGATGTTCTGGATCAGGAAGATGCCAAGGAGCAGGGCGATCGGCGAAAGATCGACGCCACCAAGGTTCGGCATCACGCGTCGGATTGGACGCAAGGCCGGCTCGGTCAGATTATAGAGGGTCTGCCCAATGGTCGCGATGACCTGATTGCTCGAGTTCACGATGTTGAAGGCGTAAAGCCAAGAGAAGATCGCGCTGGCGATGATCACGTAGGTGTAGAGGTTCAACACCAGGAGAACAACGTCGAGAATAGCTTGCATCAGGAACCGCCCGTAGCCTGTCAGAGGTCATGTTAGGCAATTCATGTAGCTTTCCCGCCCGCCAACTGCAAGGCGAAGCTTGTCTCAAGCCCCGAACTTGGTGAATTTGCCAGTTTTTATATGGGTTTGGCTGTGCGGTGCGGAAATGACACAGAGCGATAGAAAGATCGTGAGGCGAGGCTTTTTTTACAGTTAGCGTGATATGGTGACTTCAAATTCGAACCATCTGAATGTGAGTTCCTTGATGACATCAGTACTTAAACGCTTCGGACTGCTGCTTTGCGCGAGCGTCGCTGCAGGCAGTGTTTCGGCTCAGGACCTTTCGACAGGTGCACCAGAGCGTCAGCGGCAGTTCGAGATCGATCTCGGCATTGGTGCGATGGTCAAGCCGCGGTTTTCTTCCTCTGAATCCTATCTGGTCGCGCCCTTCCCAATTATTTCGGTTGGCCGGTTCTATGTACCGGGCCTTGGGCAGGTGGTCGACGGTCGGCGCAAGTCCGGTATATTCTTCTTCCCGTCCTTCGGCTTCGTCGGCGAGCGTAGTTCAGATGATGCCAAGGATCTTGCTGGCACCAAGGATGTTGACTGGGCGCTGGAGCTTGGCCTCGGCGGTGGCTATCGCACAGAGCATTTCCGTGTCTTCGGTGAGTTGCGCCAGGGCATCAACGGGCACACCGGCCAGGTTGGACAGCTCGGTCTGGATGGCATCCTCTATCCGACCGACCGCTTGGAGTTCAGCATCGGACCACGCGCTTCCTTCGCATCCGGCGAATATATGGACACTTACTTCGGCGTGACGTCTTCAGAAGCATCGGCGAGCGGCGGCAAGCTTTCGGCCTATAACGCCAACGCAGGCTTCAAGTCAGTCGGCATCTCCGCTCGCGGCAGTTACGATTGGAACGACACCACCCGTTTGCACTTACAGGCTGGCTATGACCGTCTGATCGGCGACGCTGCCGATAGCCCGATCACGGAGCAGGGCTCCAAAGACCAGTTCCGGATTGGTATGGGCGTCAGCTACAAGTTCTCTTTCGATCTCTTCAAGTAGGATCGTCCGGTAGCTTTATTGCTGATTTGAAAGATCAAAGGCGCGTCCATCGGACGCGCCTTTTTTGTGCCAGGTGCCAGTGCCAGTGTCAGTGTCAGGTGCAAGGCTCGAGGGTGATGCCGTAGGGAAGGATCGTCTTGTCGTCGCCGCAAGCGCCAATGATACGCTCTTGGGTTAGTCCGGACACGCCCGACAGATTTGCCCCGGCCAAACGGGTGTGACGCAGAAGTGCACGGCTCAAGTTGGCGCCCGTCAGGTCTGCGTCGGTGAGGTCGGCACTTGAGAGCCGGACGCCGGTCAGATCCGCATCCTTGAAGTTTGCTCCCCGCGCAAAGACCCTATCCAGATCCGAATACTTGAGACGGGCTTCAGAAAAATCCGCGCCGGTTAGATTGGTCCGCTCCAGGTCGACCTGATCCATCTTGGCGCCGTGAAATATCGCGTTCGAGGCGTCACAGCGGATCATGCTGGCATTGCGCATGTCGACCTGGGTGAAATCAGCGCCTGATAGCGAGGCTTCATTGAGGTCGGCGTCGCGCAGGTCGGCCTTGAAAAACTTGGCGCCGATGAGCGTTGCCTTTTCGAGATCGACGGAGCGCATGGAGGCGTCGGTGAAATCGCCATAATGGAGCTTGGCCCGTTCCACTTCAGCGCGCCGGAAATCGGCCTCGCGGAAGCTGCTTTCGACGATGAAGACTTCCTTCATGTCGGCTTCCCGCAGAATGGCCTCGTCGAAATTGCCGCCCGTGATCTCCAGGCCCCGCAACTCGCGCAGGCGCAGATCACAGTCCGGACATCCATTTTGCGCGATGATGTCGTCAAGACTTTGTGCGGCGGCGGGCGTCACAGCCAGGAGAGTCGCAAGCGGAAGCCAAAGGCTCAAAGCCGATGCCAAGGCTCGTATGCTGGCGTTTGACTGCATCATGGTTCGCTCCTCGCGGGTTTCCGTAGTCTTTATCTGGGTGCTGCCTCGCATGGCATAAAGAGCTTTTATGTCAAAAATCCAAATTTACCCTAACCTTGCGATAGATGTCTGTCAGATAGTCCTGCGTCAGGTGTCATGCTAGGCTCTTCGCATACGTGAAGGTTCTAGTATGCGTTTTATCTTTATTTTGCTTTTGAGCAGTCTTTCCATCTTGCCTGTATCGTCGTTTTCATCCGCTCATGCGGGCTCTGTGGTTGCCAGGATTGATCTTTCTGACCAGCGAATGAGAGTCTACATCAACGGCTTTCCGCGCCATTCGTGGCCAGTGTCGACGGCCCGCAGCGGCTATCGCACGCCGATCGGAACCTTCAAGCCGGGGCGGATGCACGAGCGGTACTTCTCAAAAAAAATATCACAATTCGCCGATGCCCCATTCGGTCTTTTTCTATCATGGCTACGCCATTCACGGCACGACGGCGATCAAGAAGCTGGGTAGCCCGGCATCGCACGGGTGTGTGCGGTTGCATCCGGACAACGCGAGGCGGCTTTTCTCGCTCATTGCCAAAAACGGCAAGAAGAATGCGAAAATCGTGATTGCCCGATAGGGCTTCGAATGCTGGGGGAAAGGTTGGAGGGAAGAAACGGGCGGGGTCGCAGGTGCCCGTTCCTTCCATCCACTTTGCTGACGACGCACAACCTGACAATCAGCATGCCACTGCTATCGCAAGAGGCTTGCCAAGTTGATCAACGGCCCATTTCATCATGATGTTGTGCTATTCTGCACTGGAATGGCAGGATGTTGATTTAATTCAGGTTTTGATAACCACTCCTGCTTCGCAGAATGCGAGGCGGCTTGCGAGGGGCGGATTAATGGCGGTTAACATCAGTTGAGAGACGTTAAATGAACTCCTGACGGAGATTGACCGTCGAGTGGCTTCCGACCGCGTCGAAATTCTGGACAACCCAGCTCTCGGCTGCGTTGCGGCCAATGGTCTTCAGCTCAGTCAGAAACGCCCATTCGGCGTTGACCTTGGAGGAGGCCTGCAAGGGCTTGAGCTCGTCCGCCGTGATCCGGTGGACATGAACCTTCATGTATTGCTCGGCCGAGAGCTTTTCATCCTCGATCAGGCGGCTGACGAAATCGACCGCGCGAAGCTCGCGCAGCAGGGTCGAGTTGAAGGTGATCTCATTGACGCGATTGAGAATTTCGCGGGCGGTTTTCGGCGTCTCTCGCCGCTCGACCGGATTGATCTGAATGAGGACGATGTCGGGGGTGCCTGTGTTGTAGAACAGTGGATAGAGCGGCGGATTTCCCATGTAGCCTCCGTCCCAGTAAGGCTCTCCGTCGATCTCCACCGCTTGGAAGAGATGGGGGAGACAGGCGGAAGCCATCACCGCGTCCAAGTTGACATCGCGCTCGCTGAAGACGCGGATCTTGCCGGAATAGACATTGGTCGCCGCCACGAAGAGCCTGAGCCCTTGGCATTGATGGACCCTGTCAAAGTCGACGACCCGGTCGACCACATCACGCAGCGGATTGATGTTGAGCGGGTTGAACTCATAGGGCGAGGAAAAGCGCGACATGAGATCAAAGGCGAGGTAGCTCGGCGAAAAGTCGAGGCTCCATTGGCCCATCGCAACATCGATGGGCGAACGTTTGATCGGGCTCAGGAAGGCTTGCTGGCTGACTTCCCACCAGAATTGATCCAGTTTCTCGCGGGCGCCCTCTGCGCCGTTTTCCTGAAAACCACTGGCCAGAACCACCGCATTCATTGCGCCCGCCGACGTTCCGGTCAGCCCGTCAATGTGGAAGCGGTTATCCTCCAGCAGCCAGTCGAGAACGCCCCACGTGAAGGCACCGTGAGCACCGCCGCCCTGCAGGGCGAGATTGATCCGCTTGGGAGCTGGCGATGCCATGGTGTTTCCTTGTGCTGTCAGGCTTTGTGGATCGCGCTACTGCGCAGTCCAGCCCGCGTCGATCGGCAGGATAGATCCTGTGATGGAAGACGCCGTGTCGGTGCACAGGAAGACCGCAAAGCCGGCGACCTGCTCAACTGTCACGAATTGCTTGGTCGGCTGGGCTTTCAGGAGAACGTCCCGCTTGACCTCTTCTTCGGTGATGCCGCGTGCCTTGGCCGTGTCGGGGATCTGTTTTTCCACGAGGGGAGTCCAGACGTATGCCGGACAGATCGCATTGACCGTGATGCCCTGTTCCGCGACTTCGAGCGCGACGGTCTTGGTGAGACCCGCAATACCGTGCTTGGCGGCAACATAGGCGGCCTTGTAGGGCGAGGCGACAAGAGCGTGAGCGGAGGCGGTGTTGATGATCCGGCCCCAGCCACGCTTTTTCATGCCGGGGAGGGCGGCGCGTGTGGAGTGGAATGCAGAGGTCAGGTTGATTGCGATGATTGCGTCCCATCTGTCGATGGGAAACTCATCGACCGGCGAAACATGCTGGATGCCGGCGTTGTTGACCAGGATGTCGACCGAGCCGAGTTCGTTCTCGGCGTTCTGGATCATGGTCGCAATTTCGTCGGGCTTGAGCATGTTGGCTGCTGAATAGATGCAGCGAACGCCGAAGTCGTTTTCGATGGCGGCGCGGGTCGCTTCAATCTCATCTGCATCGCCAAGGCCGTTGATCACGACATTGGCGCCCTCTTCGGCGAAGGCGCGGGCGCAGGCCAGTCCAATTCCGGATGTGGATCCGGTGACAACAGCTGTTTTGTTCGCAAGCATTCAATTGGCTCCCAGAAATAAACTTTGGCAAACTTTTTACGATGTTTCACCGCACTGCAACAGGGCTTTCGCCCGGCGATGGAAAATTGATGTCTTTGTGAGGCGTGACCTCAACGCCGACTGATCCGGTTGACTGATGCAAGCGCCTTTTCTGCCTTCTCCTTGGCGGACTGACGGCTTGTGTTGGCCTGTTCATAGACCTGGCGTGTCAAGCCGAGGCGTGCAGCGAACCGTTCACGGATCAGACCGTAGAATGTGGCGTGGAGACTGGCGAAGACCCAGACCGTCAGCAGTATGGAGCCCATGGGGAAGACGGCAGAGCGTATCTGTTCGATTATGGGTTCTCCGGCGGTCAATGCGCCCACGGCCGTCAAGGTCAGGTACCAGAGGCCGATCAGGCAGCCCGCCAGGAGGCTCATGATCAGGGCCGAGAATGCCATGGACCACCCAAGTCCGCGTGTGGCGCTCCAGCTCTCCTTCAAAGACAAGGGATCATCCACGGCTGCCGCCGGCAGCACAACCGACAGCTTCTGGACAACCATGAGCGAGATGAAAGGCGCTGCCAGGAACAGAAGAAAGCCGAGGCCACCGGTGAACGCGGCGATGATGGACGCGACAATGCCAAGCGGGATCAGGGCGACAATGCCGATCAGCGACAGGACAATCTGGTTGATGATGACGGACAATGTGCGCTTCGAGACTGTCAGCGGAAAGTCGTGCGCATCGATCAGAATTCGCCGCACGTAGGCAATTGCGATCGAAAACCCGACGAGAACATTGGCAAGGATTGCGAGAAGGCGCAGGCCGCCCTCATTTGGCTCGCCGACCGGTTCGGTCATGTAGGATACGGTCGAAAAACCGGCGCCGGGCGACAGCATTGAGCCTATGGCAAAGTTGAGCGCTGCCAGGAGGAGGATATAGGCCCAGCCGGTTCGAAACAGGGTTCCCTGATGGGCCATGGCCAGTGACAACGATCGCTCCAACAGCGTGACAAACACTTTTCCAGTCCTCCGCAGTGCGATCCTTGACCTCTCTTGCCAAACATAGTGATTTCAGCGGCGCTTTGAAGTGCGTGTGTGGTCAGTGCGAGCTGGAGAGGCCTGTTTCTGCTGCGTGAGCTCTTTCCATCGCAATTCGGTAGCCGGCGGTAATCACTGAGATCCCAAGGACCGTGACGATGATTTGCAACAGTAGGTTCAGAATCAGCACCTTGAACTGGATCAGGATCAATGGCAGCCCGCCGCCAACGAAACCCAGCAACATCTGCAGGCCGACACTGGTGACGATGAAAGGCAGCGAGAGCACGAAAGCTGCACCGAACATGGACCAGCCAAGCCCCTTGCCGAGCTCATACGCCTCCTTGAAGCCGAGCGGCCGTTCAACAGCGACAGCCGGCAGCGTGAGATACAGTCGCATGAAGTGCGGCACCAGAAACACTGCTGCCACGAGCCAGAGGATGATCATCACCGCCGGCGCCTGCAGCATCGAGCTGAGAAGGGCAAAGACAAGAACCACAGGCACCATGCAGGCGATGAGGATCAAGGCGAGTAGGATCATCTTGAGAATGAACTGGCCTTCGATTGCACCCAATTTCAAATGGATGAGATCAGGCTGTTCGCCAAGAAGACCGAACCTGTGCCAGGCGACTGAGATTGAAGCGGAAGAGGCGAGGGCAAAGACAAAAGAGATGATGGCTATCAGTGCTGCCGCAGGTGTGGTTTCGGTCGCATCCTGCGTCTCGCCAACCAGGAGCTGGGTTGCAATGATCAGCACAAACTGAAGAACGAACCATGCACCGCAGGCCCGGAAGACCGTCTCGAGGTTTCCAAAGACGAGATAAAAAGAGTCGCTGAGAATGCGTTTGAACACGGTCAACCCTTAGAAAAGTTGTTTGGCAAGAGCAGCTGGCAATGTCCGTCAGACGACGGCTGGACGGGCGATTGGCGAGAATCGAGTGCGACTTTAGCGGGAGACATTTCCTTTGTCATCGGCCAGCCGAGAAGTCTTTGGAAGACCGCTCCGGCATTGCCCTTTTGGTCAAGTCACACTAATCAGGCGGGGAAAGCTTGTGGTGCGCGCACCTGCGCCACATATGCAGCTCAAACGCAGCGAAACGGCATAGGTCCATGATCGACAATTTCGCAAAGCAGTTGCCGCGTCGGCGGTCCGTACCGGTGAAGGTCGGCAACGTCACGGTTGGCGGCGACGCGCCAATCGTCGTGCAGTCGATGACCAACACGGATACGGCGGACGCGGATGCGACTGTTGCCCAGGTTGCAGCGCTGGCGCGCGCCGGGTCGGAGATCGTCCGCATTACGGTCGACCGACCGGAAGCTGCGGCCCAGGTCGCGCGCATCAAGGACCGGCTGGATCGGATCGGCATTGATGTACCGTTGGTTGGCGATTTCCACTACATTGGCCACAAGCTGCTGACCGACTATCCCGATTGCGCGGCCGCTCTCGACAAATACCGGATCAATCCAGGCAATGTCGGCTTCAAGGCGAAGCGCGACACGCAGTTTTCGCAGATCATCGATATCGCCCAGAAGCACGACAAGGCCGTTCGGATTGGCGTCAACTGGGGGTCACTGGATCAGGAGCTTCTGACGCGCCTGATGGATGAGAATTCCACCAGCGACAAACCGGTTTCCGCAGCTGCGGTCATGCGCGAAGCGATCATCCAGTCCGGACTTCTGTCGGGTGAACGGGCCGAGGCCCTGGGCATGGCGCGCGACAAGGTCATTCTGTCGGCCAAGGTGAGTCAGGTGCAGGATCTGATTGCGGTCTACGCAGACTTGGCGCGACGGTGCGACTATGCGCTGCACTTGGGCCTGACGGAAGCGGGCATGGGCACCAAGGGTATCGTCTCATCCGCCGCTTCCATGGGAATTTTGCTTCAGCAGGGCATTGGAGACACGATCCGTGTTTCACTGACGCCAGAGCCCGGCGGCGATCGCACCCGTGAGGTGCAGGTTGCCCAGGAGCTTCTGCAGGTCATGGGGTTCCGGGCATTTGTGCCGGTGGTTGCCGCTTGCCCGGGGTGCGGGCGGACGACGTCGACGGTCTTCCAGGAACTGGCCAGCGACATTCAGGATCACATCCGGGTGTCGATGCCGGGGTGGCGTGAGCAATATCCCGGGGTCGAGAATCTCAATGTTGCTGTCATGGGCTGCATCGTGAATGGTCCTGGAGAATCCAAGCACGCGGATATCGGGATTTCTCTGCCCGGCACCGGTGAGACGCCATCTGCTCCGGTTTTTGTCGATGGTGAGAAGGTCACCACACTGCGGGGCGACGATATCGCGGACGATTTCAAGAAAATGGTGCTTGATTACATCGAGAACCGCTATGGAAAGGGGGCGATGAGTCCTTCTTCCGCCGACATTGCCTGACGAAAGCTTTCCTTCATGACATCGATGCCTGGCTCGCAGGAGAGTTCCAAACCTGCCATTCTCGTGATCACATCCCAGGTCGTGCGCGGCGGGATCAGTGGGCGCGGGCTGGTTTTTGCGCTTGAGAGGCTAGGCCATCCGGTCTGGTTTCTGCCGACGATCCTTCTGCCCTGGCACCCAGGACAAGGCGCGGGTACAAGGGTTACTGCGCCTGCGGCCGACTTTTCCGCGATCGTGGCGGATCTTGTGAATTCGCCAAAGCTTAATGAGATTGGCGGGATCGTCACGGGCTATCTAGGTAATGCCGAGCAGTCCGCTCCGATTGCGAAGCTGATCAAAGCGGTCAAAGAGGCCTCACCGGACGCGCTTTATGTCTGCGATCCGGTGATGGGCGATCATTTTGACGGCGAGCGCAGCGGCCTTTACGTGCCCAAATCCACTGCGGAGGCGATCCGCGATGACCTGGTGCCGATGGCCGATATCGTCACGCCGAACTGCTTCGAGCTGGGGTGGCTGACGGGCCGCGATGTTGCGACCGAGCTTCAGGCCCTGTCAGCGGCGCGGGATCTGGGCAACGACCGGGTTCTGGTGACATCTTCTCCGGCCATGCGCCGAAACTCCATTGCGAACCTGCTGGTCATGCGCCGTGGCGCGCTGGCGGCTGAGCATGCGACCGTGCCAAATCCGCCAAATGGTACCGGTGACCTGATGGCAGGGCTCTTTCTGGTTCGCCTGCTGGAAGGCATGCAGGATGAACAGGCGCTTGTGCGTGCGGCCGGGTCGACCTTTGAGATGGTTGCGCGCAGCGTGAAGAAGGGTGCTGATGAGCTGCTCATCGCCGAAGAGCAGATGACGCTGGGCCGGCCCATGGCCCTTGTCTCCAGTCGGCGGGTTCTTGAAGCAACGGGCCGTGCCTGACCCTGGAGAAATTCGAGTTGCTGGAGCCGACGGCTGCAAGGCCGGTTGGGTTGTTGTTTCGTCTGGTCCGGAAGATCAAGGACCCCACCAGTTGGAGGTTTTTGAAACGTTCTCGGCGTTGCTCGCGCACCAGCCTGAATTTGCGATTGTCGCGGTCGATATGCCGATTGGTCTGCCTGACCACATCGGGCCACGAGGACGTGGATCGGAACAGGCGGCGCGCAAACACCTCGGCCAACGCCAGTCTTCGGTCTTCGCGGTGCCATCTCGGGCGGCCGTCTATACGGCTGACTACTTCGAGGCCTGCGTTGTCGCTCAGGAAACGTCAGACCCGCCGAAGAAGGTCTCCAAACAGTGTTTTTATCTCTTTCCGAAAATTCGTGAGATCGACGCAGTGATGACGGCGGATCTGGAAGAACGGATCTTTGAAGTTCACCCGGAACTCGCCTTTTGGCGCTTGAATGACGAAGCGCCCATGAGCTTGCCGAAGAAAATCAAGAGCCGTCCCAATGGACCTGGTCTGGATCAACGCCGGGATCTTCTTGTGTCTCACGGTTTTGACAAGGCATTTCTGGATCAGGTGCCGCCGAGGGGCATCGGCAGGGATGATCTTCTTGATGCTGCCGCCAATTGCCTGATCGCCTCACGAATTGCCGCGGGAAGGGCGGAGCCGTTCCCGAGCGACTATCGGCGCGATGGCAAAGGCCTCAGAATGGCGATCTGGGCCTGAGCCGAGCTTTTAACTGGCTGTCTCAGGCGTTCAGGGCTTGGAGGCTGGGACGAGCTCGGTTGAAATCTCGCCGACTTCCGGCGACGGGGTGTCGTCTTCAGCCTTGTTTCCAAATGGCACCCAACGCTTGAAGAAAGAGCTGGTCGTGCTCGGCTTGGCAACGCTCGGCGCGAAAGCGGTCTCGACCGATGTTTCGCCGGTTGCCGGCTTTGGAGTGATTGCACCGAGGGCGGCGGGCGTAGAGGCCGTCTGCGTCTCGGTGGCTGAGGTCGGGATATCCTCAGCTGCCTGAGTTCCACCACCGATCACATTGGCAATTTTCGTCTGCCGTTCTTCCCAGCGCTTCTGACGCTCTTCACGGGCATCCAGGCGGGCAACGATCTGTTCGTATTTCTGATCGTCCTTGCTTTGCTTCTTGCTGACCAGCTGCTGCAAGCGTGGTGACACCTGGTAGTCAGGGCATTTCGCAGATGCGCGGAACGGGATGCCTTCAACAAGCGGGGTGGCGTCGAAGACATATTTCTTCTCGCACACGGATACTTTCGGCGGCACCTGGGTCAATTCAAAGTGGTCATAGCCAGTCTTGAGCATGCGCCAGAATTCCATGTGCTCGCTGTTGCGATGCTTGGCCATGTTTTCCGGTGTCATTTCGAACGGATAGGCTTGGACCTGGAAAGAACGCTGGCCACCCTTGAAGCTGTCGCGGGCCAAGGCGTAGATGTCCTGCACCTGGGCGTCGGTCATTGCGTAGCAGCCACGTGACGAACAGGCGCCATGCACCATCAGGTGTGAACCGGTACGGCCATGAGACCGGTCGTAGCTGTTGGGAAAGCCCAGGTTGAAAGCCAGATGATAGCTCGAGTTCGGGTTCATCAAGCCGGGGGTGATCTCGTAGAAGCCTTCTGGCGCCTGCCGGTCGCCTTCCTTGAACTTCGGCCCAAGCTTGCCCGACCATTTGCAGATCTCGAATTCTTCCAGGAGCGCGAACCTGCCGTTGCGCTTTTCCTTCCAGACCTCGAGCGTGTTCTCTTCCTTGAAGATCCGGATGAGGATCGGCGACGTCTTGCTCATGTTCAGATCGGTGATCTTGCGCTTGATGTCGCTGGAAACCGGCCGTTGGGCCTTAGGTCCATAGCCAAGCTCGTCAGCCTGACATCCTGCGAGAACACCGGCGACAAGAAGTGCGCCGCCCAGATTGCGGACGCGCAGGAAAGACGGCTGCGCCAGTCTTGAAAACATTGCCTTGGGATTTTGCCATTGGGCCATGAGAACGTCCCGAAAACTCCAATTCGTTCCGATCGTACGGAACACCAATCGGGCGTCGGGCGGTGAAATCTCGCCCGAAGCCAATCATCAAATCTAGGCAGTCATGGTTTATGGCGGGTTACCTGACCGCCAAAATATGTTTCCGATTATCTCAGGGCATATCCTGCAGACAATCAAGTCCGACCTTTGATCTGCCGCCAAAATCGGGCCAAACAACGGCAAACGGGGGCGCCGATGGTCACCCCCGCACACGGTTTCGTGAAATCAATCTAGCTCAGGACAGGGTGCGTCCGATGTCGAGGAATTTCTCGCGGCGCTGCTTGCGGATCTCTTCCGGGGTGAGCTTGGAGAGCTCTGCAAGGACGGTCTCGATGGCGGAGCCCGCACGATCAATCACCGTCTCGCGGGCACGATGGGCGCCGCCGACTGGTTCTTCGACAATGCCGTCGATGACCTTCAGCTGCAGAAGATCCTGCGCAGTCACTTTCATGTTGGTCGCCGCGTCCTGCGCCCTCGCGCTGTCACGCCACAGGATGGACGCTGCTCCCTCGGGAGAAATGACCGAGTAGATTGCATGCTCGAGCATCAGCACCTTGTTGGCGGTGGCAATTGCAATTGCGCCGCCCGATCCACCTTCGCCGATGATGAGTGAGATGGACGGCGTGCCTAGTCCGAGACCCTTGTCTGTCGAACGGGCGATCGCTTCAGCCTGCCCACGCTCTTCAGCGCCGACGCCTGGATAGGCGCCGGCGGTGTCCACCAGCGACAGAACGGGAATGTTGAAACGCTCAGCCATATCCATGATGCGCACTGCCTTGCGGTAGCCTTCTGGACGGGCCATGCCGAAATTGTGCTTCAGGCGGGACTGGGTGTCTGAACCCTTTTCCTGGGCGAGAATCGCAACCGACTGGCCGCGGAAACGGCCGAGGCCGGCGATCAAGGCGTGATCTTCGGCAAAATTCCGGTCACCGGCCAGCGGTGTGAAGTCCTCGATCAACCCGGAGATATAGTCGGCCGCATGCGGACGGTCAGGATGCCGGGCGACCATGGTTTTCTGCCAGGGGGTCAGCTTGGAATAGAGGTCTTTGAGCGTCTGCGACGACTTGGTGTCCAGCCGCTTGATTTCATCCTCGATGTTCACGGCCTCGCCATCGGCCGCCAGAGCGCGAAGCTCTTGGATCTTGCCTTCGATGTCCGCGACGGGTTTTTCAAATTCCAAATAGCTGTGCATGTACTCGTTTACCTGGAACAAGCAGCCGCCGGGCGCCTTGAGAGCAAGGTGCAAGGGCCTGTTTTGTGACGTGATCCAACAGGGATGTTGCAGTGCCCTGTCTGTCTTTAGTAGTCGGCTCTAGCAAGAGAAAGAGGCACGCGCAAGAGCGTGCCTCTGGCTTGATCACTCTTGGCGTTGCTTTGTCAGCGTGCCGCGCTATCGCCGCCGTCGCCGCCAATGTTGAGTTTGGACGCTTGAACCACCAGCCGCCCGGAGGCGGTGTCGATGGAAATCCGGTAAGGGATCAGCACATTATCACGGCCCATGGGGGCGAGCCAGGCTTCCATTCCGGCCTTGGCCATGTGTTTGACTGACTTTTTCGACGGGCGGTGGCCGGCAACGGGAACCCACTGCGCCTTGCAGATCACGACCTTGCCATCATAGCCTTTGCCGGAAACTTCCTTCGTGCCCTTGTAGCTCAGCTTGATGTCGAAACGTGTCCAGCCGTCAAAAACCGGCAACTTGCGCTTGCAGGCCTCGGGCCCAAGGGCGTCCTTGCCGTCGCGCACCGGCATCAAGGCTGCGCTCAAGGGGTCCATTGCATTCTTACGATGACGGCCCGTGACCTTGATGCGCTCCTTGTTCGGCTTGAACTGCGGTGTGACTTCCATGTTCCGGATGTGTCCGGACCCTTGCTTTAACGCGACATAGAAATCGCGGTTCGCAGCGTGGGAGGCCATCTGGTAGCGCGATGGAACGACTCTCGATCCGACCAGCCAGCCGGAGGCTTCCGCGCCGCCCTTGCCTGTGGAGAAAAGCGTGCCGATGCCGGCGGGCTCCAGCCCGACCTTGGCGGAATAGGCGTTGCCTTGCAGCATGAGTGACAGGCTGCCCCGCCCGACCGTGAAACCGGCGATCGAAATATTATAGAGACCGCCAACGCTGTTTTTCTTGGCGGCGGCCGGAGCTGCAACAAGAGCGCTTGCCAGAAATGGCAGAGCAACAAATAGCCCAAATGATCTAAAACCAGACACTTCAAACCTCCACGCCGTCGGAGTTGACGACGATCTTGCGCCCCCGCGCTGTTGCCCCTGCGGAAAATTGCTTGCGCAAATCACCTGAAGCGGACGTGCCAATTGTTCGTGCGTATGGTAACTCAGTCGTTAACGTAGCACGTGAACGTGTCGGAAAACCACGGAATCGCATTCCGCGCGTTTTGAAGCCTTGACGATAGCGTGCTTGGTCAGTATAGCAGGCCAACTTTTTCCGTACAAAGCCGGAGATGCGTAGCCGGGCCTCAGGTCCGCTCCCTTCCGGTTGCAACTGCCGGGTCCGTTTCGTGGGCCGGCCAAAAGATAAAAGGTGATATCATGGCACGCCGTTGCGAACTTTCCGGCAAAGACGTGATGACGGGTAACAACGTCTCGCACGCCAACAACCGTTCCCGCCGCCGCTTCCTGCCGAACCTGTGCGTCGTTTCTCTGATGAGCGAGACACTGGGCGAGTCATTTCAGCTGCGCATCAGTGCGCATGCCCTGCGCTCTGTTGAGCACCGCGGTGGTCTTGATGCGTACCTTGCAAAGGCGTCATCCGATCAGCTCTCCTTGAAGGCGCGTCGGATCAAGACAAGCATCAAGCGTCAGCAGGCTGCTGCAGTCGCGGCCTAGCGCTCTTCCCTTTGATGGGTTAAAAGAAATGACAGATTCCCGGAGTTTCTCCGTGGCCCGACTCGCCATCGCGACCCTCGCGATGGCGTCTGTCGTTGTCGCCTCCAATTTTCTGGTTCAGTTCCCGGTTCAGGGAATGTTTGGCGCGGTCAATCTCGCCGACATTCTGACCTGGGGTGCCTTTACCTATCCCGCGGCTTTCCTGGTGACCGATCTGACCAATCGCCGGTTCGGGCCCAATGCCGCGCGGTTCGTTGTGGTTGTTGGTTTCCTGGTCGCCGTTCTGCTGTCGATCTGGCTGGCCACGCCGCGGATCGCAATTGCTTCGGGTTCGGCGTTTCTGGTGGCTCAGCTACTTGATGTGACCGTCTTCGACCGGTTGCGCCGTGCGACCTGGTGGAAAGCACCGATTGTTTCCTCCCTGCTGGGATCGATCGTGGACACTGTGCTGTTCTTCTCTCTGGCTTTTGCCGCGATCTTCTCGGCCACGTTCGGATATCACGACGATTTCGCCGCAGAAGTGGCGCCGCTGTTTGGCGTGTTTGCGCTGGAGGCGCCGCGTTGGGTGTCCTGGGCGCTGGGTGACTTCGCAGTGAAGATCCTCGTCGCCGTTGCGCTTCTCGCGCCGTACCGGATTGTTCTGAGCTTTCTGCAGCCAGAACCGAACGGATCTGCGGCATAAACGCCACGCCGGACGTCACAAATTTTTGAACTTCGGAAAAGCCTCTCGATTCGAGAGGCTTTTTTTGTTTGCGGGGCTCTTAGATCAGGCGGGCGGTCAGCAGGCGCAATCCAATACCGCCGAAGACAATCGCAAACAACCCATTGAACCAGCGGTGCAGACGAGCATAGCCGCTCCGAAGTGTGGGAACAGCGAAAAGCCAGCCATATGCCAAAAACGCAGCTGCATTCATCAGGCCGAGCATCACGATGACGGGAAGAAGCTCGGCAAAACTCGAGTTGGATGGCACGCCAACGGAATAGAGCGATCCAAAGAAGAGGATGGTCTTTGGGTTGGTAAGATTCAGGGCATATCCTCTGCGAAATGCAGAGCTACAAGAACGTACTTGAATAGGATTGACTTGCTTTTCAGCGGCGGAAAAAGCGGCCCTTGCCGACTTGAGAGCTAGAAACATCAGGTATGCCGCGCCGATGTAGCGAACGATTTCCAGCACCCATGCATGGGTCAACATCAAAGTTGCCAGTCCAAGAGCTGCCGCAATCGACCAGGTGAGCGAGCCGCATAAAATGCCGCACGCAAGAGCCAACCCGTATTTGCGCCCTGACGCCATGGATGTTCCCGCGATCGCCAAGGTTGCCGGTCCGGGCGTGGCGAGTGCGAGGAGGGCAACGCTGAAAATCAAAGGATAATTGATCGTTTCCATGCGGGTTTCTCCAGCTTTGCGCCCAACAAGGTTGTCCGTCCATTTTTCAACAGCGGAGCTATCTTGAAAAGGGGGTCTTTCAGAGACGATCCATTTTGAAGCGCAACAGTAGCGTTCTTTGCAAGAGCGACCGGTTGTTGTCTGACAATAGCGTCAGGATCGTGTCACCACTTCCGCTCTGATGGACGGCCAGGCCCTCCATATTGTCGATCTGGTAGCCGTAGTCGGCCTCCAGCAGGACCTGCCCCTCAAGCCGTGCACCGGGCAGAATATTTGCGTCCTGAATGAGACGTATGCGCATGCCGACCAGATCGCGCAGATTAAAGCGCCGTTCCAGCAGCAGCAGATCGCCAGAGGGGAGGAAGGTTGCGTCGGTCACGTCATAGCGGTCCGACCGTGCCACCGAGAGCATCTCCTGATGACCGTCCTTGAGCAGAAACGCGGGGATGCTGTCGCTGCCGCTCGGGCCGCGCTCGGCAATGGCCAGAGCGGTTCCCTGAAGGCGCGATCCATCAGGCGCCATGGCCAGGGCCTCAAGCCCCTTGCTGCCGCGCAATGCCTTTATCTGGGCCGAGACTGCCAGCTCTTCGATCATCCGTTCCTTGCCGGTGGTCAGCGGCCAGGGGAAGCGGAAGATGTCGTTGGCCCGTTCCGCCGTGACCAGAAGGCTGTCTCCATCGATAGCGATGGCTTCCGTGTCGTGCTGCCAGGCAGCACGCAGGGTCTTGCCGCTGCGGTTGAGCATCGGCGTGTAACGGGCATTTGTGACGTCGAGCGGGGTTCCGTCCTGGCTCTGCTTGATGTCGGCTGCGAACCAGAGGCCGTTGTCCGTGATGGCGAGGATCTGATTGCCGCTGTCCAGGCTCAAAAGCCCTGACAAGCCACCGACGTTGCGATCGGCGGAAATCAACTCCAGTCCACCCAGAAATGTGAGCGGGCCGAAGGTGTGGAGGTCCCGGCCGATCTGAAAACGGTTAAAGGGTTTGGTCTTGACTTGAACAGGCTTGGCAGCCTCAAGAAGGGACAAGTTCTCGGCATCGGCAGCCGGGAATGGCAGCAGGAGACAACAGCCGAGCGCAGCGGCGGCGAGCGCACGCAAGCGCCGGCCGCCTTCTGCCATCAGCGCCGTCCTCCGGCGCGTTTTTTTCTTCGGCCGCGCACTGGCGCCTCGGGAACCTCGTCGTCAAAGAGATCAGCCAACTGATCCGTCATCGCACCGGCCAGTTCCTCGGCATCGACAATTGTCACGGCGCGCTTGTAATAGCGGGTCACATCGTGGCCGATGCCGATTGCAATCAGCTCGACTGGAGAACGGCCTTCAATTTCCTCGATGACATGACGCAGGTGGCGCTCGAGATAGTTGCCCGGATTGACCGACAAGGTGCAATCATCGACCGGTGCGCCGTCGGAAATCATCATGAGGATGCGGCGTTGTTCCGGGCGACCCAGAAGACGCTCGTGAGCCCAAGTCAGGGCTTCGCCGTCGATGTTTTCCTTAAGCAACCCTTCTCGCATCATCAGGCCAAGGTTGCGGCGCGATCGGCGCCAGGGGGCGTCGGCGGATTTGTAGATGATGTGGCGCAGATCATTCAAACGTCCGGGCGTTGCGGGTTTGCCGGCGCCAAGCCAGGCTTCCCGGGATTGTCCGCCCTTCCACGCTTTTGTGGTGAAGCCGAGGATCTCCACCTTGACGCCGCAGCGCTCAAGGGTGCGGGCGAGGATGTCGGCGCAGGTGGCGGCCACGGTGATTGGCCGACCGCGCATGGAGCCGGAGTTGTCGATCAGTAGCGTGACGACTGTGTCGCGGAAGTTCGTGTCTCGCTCCTGCTTGAAGGCGAGTGGGGCCGTCGGGTCGGTGACCGCGCGAGTCAGACGCGCGGTGTCGAGGATACCCTCTTCCAGGTCGAAATCCCAGGAACGGTTCTGCTGTGCCATCAACTTGCGCTGCAAGCGGTTTGCAAGTCGTGCAACTGCGCCTTGAAGGTTGGTCAGCTGCTTGTCGAGGAAGCCGCGCAACCGGTCCAGTTCCGCGATGTCGCAGAGGTCTTCTGCAGTGACCGTCTCGTCGAACTGGGTGGTGAAGACCTTGTAGTCGGACGTGGGCGCGCGGTTGGAGAACGGCATGTCCTGCCGATCGCTTTCGCCAGCGTCTTCCGAGGCGTCGGCCATATCGTCTTCTGAGAAGTCTTCCATTTCGCTGTCGGCAGCATCTTGCTCGCCCGCGTCCTGTTCTTCTCCCGACATCTCCATTTCCTGGGGAGCCGCTTCCTGTTCGCCGGTGTCCTCTTCGCTGTCACCGCCGGCTTCAGCCTCGTCGTTGTTGCCTTCATCCTCGCTCTGGTTCGGATCGTCATCTTGATCCTGATCGCCGATTTCATCGGCCATTTCGAGGGAAGTCAGCAGTTGATGGACCTGTTTGGCAAAGCTTTCCTGATCTTCAACGCGTGTGGTCAGAAGATCGAGGTCCTTGCCGGCCTTTTCCTCGATCCAGCCACGCCACATATCGACCAGTTTGGTAGCGCTCGGCGGCGGCGGTGCGCCGGTCAGGCGCTCGCGGACCATCAAGGCGATGGCGTCCTGAAGCGGCGCTTCCTCCCGGCTCACCACTTCGGGTGCATTGGCCTTCTTGTAGCGGTCGTCGAGCATGGCGGAGATGTTGTCTGCCACACCTTCCATGCGGATTGACCCAACGGCATCGCAACGGGCCTGTTCGACGGCCTCGAAGATGGCGCGGGCTTCGGGACCGGAAGGTGCCCTGCGGGCGTGCAGTTTGGCATCGTGGCAAGCAATCTTCAGGGCCATTGAATCGCCAAGGCCGCGGGTCACCGCAACTTCACCGGCCGTTGGTTTGCGAGATGGCTCAGGCAGACGCGCGGTTGCTCCGGACAGTCCGGGACGGTCGCCGGAGAAGATGATCTCCAGCTCCGGCTCACCGGCAATCGCCCGGATTGTTCCGGTAACCGATTGCTTGAACGGTTCCGTCGACGGCGTCGACTTGCCGCTTGGATTTGAGTTGCTGCCCGGCCCTGCCATGCGATCCTCAGCTCATTACGATGTTGGCGGAGGATTCCGGCAGCTCTTCACCGAAGCAGCGCTGGTAGAATTCGGCGACCAGCGCCTGTTCCATGTCATCGCACTTGTTGAGGAAGGTCAGCCGGAAGGCGAAGCCGATGTCGCCGAAAATTTCAGCATTCTCGGCCCAGGTGATGACCGTACGCGGGCTCATGACGGTCGACAGGTCGCCATTGATAAAGGCGTTTCGCGTCATGTCCGCGAGGCGGACCATCTTGGAAACGGTCGCCCGGCCTTCAGCGCCCTGGTAGTGCTTGGCCTTGGACAGGATAATGTCGACTTCATTGTCGTGCGGCAGATAGTTGAGCGTGGTGACGATGGACCAGCGGTCCATCTGCGCCTGGTTGATCTGCTGGGTGCCGTGGTAGAGGCCCGAGGTGTCGCCCAGGCCGATGGTGTTAGCCGTGGCGAACAGGCGGAATGCCGGGTGCGGGTGGATTACACGCGACTGGTCGAGCAAGGTCAGGCGGCCGGAGGATTCCAAGATACGCTGGATCACGAACATCACGTCCGGGCGGCCGGCATCATATTCATCGAACACAAGCGCGATGTTGCGCTGATAGGCCCAGGGCAGGATGCCGTCCTTGAATTCGGTCACCTGCTGGCCGTCCTTGATGACGATGGCGTCCTTGCCGACCAGATCGATACGGGAAATGTGGCTGTCCAGATTGACGCGGATACATGGCCAGTTCAGGCGGGATGCGACCTGCTCGATGTGGGTCGACTTACCCGTGCCGTGATAGCCCGAGACCATGACGCGGCGATTGTGCGCAAACCCGGCCAGGATGGCGAGGGTCGTCGCACGGTCGAAGAGATAGTCTGGATCGGCCTCCGGCACATGTTCGGACGGGGTTGAGAAAGCCGGAACCCTGAGGTCGGTCTTGAAGCCAAAGACCTCTTCCACGGAAACTTCTGTATCCGGCGTGCTCGCAGCCGCGTTCGTCATCTCAGTCATCGGTCCTCCGCTGCCTCGGCCGTGCCGGGTGGGGTGTTTTGGGAAAATCTGCAGGAAATGCAGACTAGGTCGCGACCTAAAGGAAGCCAGCCTTTTTCAGGACATTGTAGGCTTGGATGATCTCTCGAAGACGATCTTCTGATGATCGATCACCGCCGTTGGCATCCGGGTGGTTTAATTTCACAAGTTCTTTATAGCGAGTCTTGATTTCAGCGCCACGGGCATTTGGTCCCAGATTGAGCACCTCCAGCGAGCGCTTTTCAAGAGCCAGCAGCTTGCGCTGTCGCGGTTGTCGGGTTTCGGACGCTCGGCGCTGCGCATTTGCGCGCGCTGCTGCCCGCGGATCAAGTCCATCGGGACCATCGGCTGCCTGACGGTTGACGCCCATCTTCCAGGTGGGGCGGTGGCCGGTCATCGAGTCCTTTTGATAGCTGCGGACGTCGTCGTCCTGCATGCCGGAAAAATAGTTGTACGACTTGTTGTATTCCCGCACGTGGTCGACGCAGAAATTGAAATATTGGCCTTCCCGGTCGCGACCCTTGGGTGCGCGATGGGTGCCGGGACGTTTGCACCCGGGATGATCGCAGGAAGGATGTGTCTCCTCCTGCGCCTTCTCCTTGTCGGGCTTCACGCGGATGCTGTCGAAGATTTTTGAGTCCAGTTTCATAAGCTAGATTATGGTCAGAGCTGAGGGCGGGAACAAGCTTTGCGATGATGCAAATTGTGGGCTGCGGCAAGCAAATTTTCGAATGCGACATTTTCGTGCGGCTGTGAGCGGCGAAGCGGGATGCATTCTACAGGATCCGTCTTGACGAAAACATGAGGCGGGGCGAAAAAGCTGCCATGAGCATGAAAGAGACTATCATCGATAAACTGAGTCAGGCATTTGCGCCAGTCTCTCTGGATGTCATTGACGAATCCGACAAGCACAAAGGCCATGGTGGCTGGCGAGAAGGTGGCGAAACGCACTTTCGCGTCCGTATCGTTTCAGAAGCCTTTTCCGGCATGAGCCGGGTGAACCGGCATCGCGCCATCAATGAGCAGCTCGCCGATGAACTGGCGGCTAGCGTCCATGCTCTGGCAATCGAGGTCCGCGCACCTGAAGACCCAGATCCGCGCGCCGCGCGCATTTCCGGCACGTCCTGAGGGCGCAATAAGCCGCCGCTTTAGGCTGCCTACGATCCAGCGATTGTCGGTGTTTGCGGACTTGCAGCGATTGCGGGTGGAACTTGTCTTACCTGTTGACCGAGCGGCATAATGCGCAGGCGCGTGACGCGGTTGCGCTCACGTCGCAGCACTGTAAACCTGAAGCCGTGGAAAGTGAAAATCTGGCGTTCGTCCGGGATCATCCGGGCTTCATGGATTACGAGGCCCGCAATCGTCGTCGCCTCTTCGTCAGGCAATGACCAGTCCGTTGCCCGGTTGAGGTCCCGGATCGGTACGGAGCCATCCACGACGACGGACCCGTCGGCCTGAGGCCGCACGCCTTCCAGCTCCACGTCGTGCTCATCAGCGATCTCGCCGACAATCTCTTCCAGAATGTCTTCTAGCGTGACCAGGCCCATTACCTCGCCATACTCGTCGACAACGAGGGCGAAATGCGACTTGTGGCGCAGGAAGGCGTTGAGCTGGTCCTGAAGCGAAGTTGTGTCCGGCACGAACCAGGTTGGCGTGATGATCTGCTCTATGTCCAGCTTTTCACTGTCGCCGCCGGCGGCATGAAGCGCGCGCAGCAGGTCCTTCGCGTGAAGAACACCTACAAAATTGTCGGTTTCGCCCCGCCAGAGAGGCAAGCGGGTATAGGGCGAGGCAAGGGCGGCATCGACAAGCTTCGGCAAGTCGTCGTCAGCGTTGAGGGCCAGCATGTTGGTCCGGTGGACCATGACGTCGGAGACTTCCAGCTCCGCCAGATCAAGCAGACCACCGATACGGTCCCGTTCGGCCTTCACCAGGCCGCCTTCCTTGTGCTGAAGGTCGACCGCGCCGCGCAGCTCTTCATGGGCGGACAACACCCAGGTCTCGTCGTGAACATCAACACCGACGAGGCGAAGCATGAGCCGGACGATCACTTCGACGCCTGCTACGATTGGTCCGAAGATCGCCACGACGACACGCACGATCGGCGCGACGGCCAAGGCGAAGCGTTCCGGGTTGGAGATGGCCCAAGTCTTTGGCATGACCTCGGAGAAGACCAGCACCAAAGCGGTCATGACGAGCGTTGCCAGGGCAACGCCAGCCTCTCCAAACAGGTTGAGGAAGACCGTGGTTGCCAGCGCGGACGCCAGAATGTTGACCAGATTGTTGCCAAGCAGAAGCGCCCCGATGAGGCGTTCGCGGGCGGCAATGAGCCTAGCGACCAGACCGGCGCGCTTGTCGCCGCTCTTTTCCATCTGGTGCATGCGGGCACGGGAGGCGGCGGTTAAGGCCGTTTCTGAGCCTGAAAAGAAGCCCGAGAGAAACAACAGCACAATAATAGCCGCGATTGCCAGCCAGAGGGTCAGATCGGTCATCGGGTCAGCTTCTCCGTCAGGAAGTCGCATACGGTGGCGGGGTCGACGCCCTTTTCGACAAAGGACTGTCCGATCCCGCGCGTGAGGATGAACGTCAGGCTGCCGCGGCTGACCTTCTTGTCCTGGGCAATGATGTCCATCAAGGTATCGGCTGGCGGCATTTGGCCCGGGATGTCTGAAATCCTGATGGGCAGACCGACAGCACTCAGGTGCGCTTCGATCCTGTCGACGGTGTCCTGTCCGATCAGGTCGAGGCGCTGCGAGAACTCATGCGCCAGCATCATGCCGATCGAGACACCTTCGCCGTGAACCAGTCTTTCGGTTTCGTAGGAAACCGCAGACTCCAGGGAATGACCGAAGGTGTGGCCCAGATTGAGAAGCGCTCGGCGGCCTGCTTCATGTTCGTCTTCGGCGACCACATCGGCCTTGGCCTGGCACGACCGCGCGACAGCTTCATCCCGCTCCGGGCCCCCGGCAAAGACGGCTTGCCAGTTGTCTTCCAGCCAGATGAAGAAGGGCTCGTCGCCGAGCAGTCCGTATTTTGCGACTTCGGCATATCCGGCTCGGAAATCGCGCAGGGGCAGCGTGTCCAGAATGGCCGTGTCTGCCAAAACGAGATCCGGCTGATGGAACGCGCCGATCAGGTTCTTGCCATGGCGCGAGTTGATGCCGGTCTTGCCGCCAACGGAGCTGTCGACCTGCGCCAGAAGCGTTGTTGGAACCTGGATGAAGCTCATTCCCCGGCGCACGGAAGCGGCAACGAAACCGGCGAGATCTCCGACAACACCGCCGCCCAGCGCGACGATAGCGTCGCCACGTTCGAGACGGGCCGCCAGGACATCATCGCAAAGACGTTCGAAGAGTTCGAACCGCTTGGAGGCCTCGCCGGCAGGAACCTTCAAAACCACGTGGTCAAGCCCGGCCTCTGACAGGCCCTTGCTGAAGGCCTCCAGGTGAAGCTTCGCAACGGTTTCATCCGTAATGACGGCAAGGCGCGCGCCCGGTTTGGCGGCTGCGATACGCGCACCGGCTTCCTGTAGCAGGCCGCGGCCAATGACGATGTCATAACTGCGGCTGCCCAGATCTACGCGAACGGTTTGAAAACGTTCAGCGTCGAGATCGGCAGAGGCGGGCGTGTCAGTCATGTATTGCCTTCAGATGTCTTGTGTCGGACCGGTGTTGATATCGCCGTCCAGAAGCCGTGTTGCAAGTGCCTCGATGATCTCGTCCATAACCACTTCATGGGGCACTTCGCGTGAATGGACCGACAGGTCCGCGGTCGCATAGACCGGATCGCGTGTTGTCAGAAGCTCTCTCATGGTGCCGTCCGGATCCGGGTTTTGCAGCAGCGGACGGGTCGCTTTCTTGCGCACGCGGGTCATCACCGTGTCGAGATCCGCCTTGAGCCAGACGGAAATGCCGTGTTCCGAAATGGCCTTGCGGGTCGCGTCACTCATGAAGGCGCCACCGCCGGTGGCCAGAACCTGGGGGCCTTCTTTCAGCAGCCGCGCGATGACACGCTCTTCGCCGCTTCGAAAGTAAGGCTCGCCATGGGTGGCGAAAATTTCCGCTATCGTCATGTTGGCCGCTTGCTCGATTGCCGTGTCCGCATCGATGAAGCGGAGCCCGAGCTTCTGGGCGAGCCGGCGGCCCACGGTGGACTTGCCGGACCCCATGATGCCGACGAGAACGATGGAGCGGTCGCCAAGTGCCTCGACAACCCGTGCCATGCGGCTGGCCGAAGGGACCCCGCCGGCGCCGGTCGCGATTGCTGATTTTGGGTCGCTGTTGTGTTTCATGGCGGCTTTTTAGCACATTCGATCAAAAAGAAAGCTTCCCCGTGCAAAGAAACAGGCGGCGGCACAAGAGCGAAGTTTGCCGCTGCCGATCGAGACGGCTTGCGCCGATGTGACGGGCAGGGAAAACTGGCGAAATCCGATTCGTTTTAGGAGCCACCTGCCGTGCCAACCCTGACCCGTCTGATCCTGGTGCTGATCATTCTTGGTGGTCTTGGCTATGGTGCGGTCTATTCCCTGGCCAATCTGGTTGAACCCCGCGAACGGGAGATTACCGTGCGCATCAAGAAGGACGGCTTCGGCCGCTAGGGTCCGTGGCATCTGATTATTCCCTGGAGAGCTTCCTGGAAATGCTGGCCGCCGAGCGCGGCGCGGCGGAAAACACCCTGTCCAGTTATCGCAGGGACCTGGAGGATTTTTCCGACTTTCTTGGCTCCACCAAGACTGCCAAGGCCGGTGCAGACGACGTTTCCGCCTATATGAGCGATTTGGCCGGCCGGGGCTTTGCGGCCACGTCCCAGGCCCGCCGTCTCTCGGCGCTGAAGCAGTATTTCAAGTTTCTCTATGCGGAAGGTTTTCGGCAAGACGACCCGACCCGGCTGATGTCGGCGCCGAAAAAGCGCCAGAGCTTGCCCAAAGTTCTGACGGTCGACGATGTGGACAGGCTCATCGAGGCGGCCCGGTCGGACACACTGAAGTCCCAGAAATCGGCCGCCACACGGCTTAGAGCGCACCGGCTCTACACCTTGCTGGAAGTGCTCTATGCCACGGGCCTTCGTGTGTCGGAGCTCGTTGCCCTTCCAGTGACGGCTGCCATGCGCGATGCGCGGCTGATCGAGATCAGGGGCAAGGGCGGCAAGGAACGGTTGGTGCCCCTGTCTAAGGCCGCTCAAGGTGCCATGCGTGACTATGTCGGCCTTCGTGCGGCGGAAGGTGCCTATGAGAAGAGCCCGTGGCTGTTTCCCTCTCACGGTTCCAGTGGGCACTTCACGCGGCAGGCCTTCGCGCGGGATCTGAAGGATCTGGCGGGAGGCGCTGGCATCAACCGCTCCGTGATCTCTCCCCATGTGCTGCGCCATGCCTTCGCCTCGCATCTCCTGCAGAACGGCGCAGATCTTCGTGTTGTCCAGCAGCTTCTGGGCCATGCGGATATTTCCACCACCCAGATCTACACGCATGTTCTGGACGAACGGCTGCAGCAGCTGGTCGAGAGTGCTCATCCGCTGGCGAAGTCTTAGGACAACGCAGGCAGTCCGGCGACCTCGCCTTCACGGACGTGGAGCGGGTCATAGGCCTTGCGGGCAAAGACCTCTCGCACCATCGGTTCGAAGAATTCGATCGCTTCCGTCGGATATTCCGGGTCAAAGGACGATTGATCCCACCGCTCGCAGAAATCCGCACAGGACCGGAAATAGATGTTGTCCTTGAAGCGATCGCGGGCGTTCTCATCCCAGCCATAATGATTGGCATAGTAGACCATCTGGAAAATGCCGTGATGTTCCACCGTCCAGGCCACTTCCTCGCGGACAAAGGGGCGAATGACCTCGGCTGAAAACCGGTCGTGGTTTTGGGGCGCCAGGCCGTCGCCAATGTCATGCAGCAGGGCGCCGACGATCCAGTCGATATCCGCCTTTTCACGATATGCCCGGGTCGCAGACTGAAGACCGTGCTCCATCCGGGTGATCTTGTAGCCGGACATGGTGTCCTCACCCTGTCTGCGCAGTTCCGCTAGAATGCGGTCTGCCGTCAGCACGTGATAGGGCTTTTCCTGCTCCGCCAGCAGGTCATAGTCCGCCTTGGTGCCGTCTTTCATCTGGGTGAAGGATACGGTCTTCATGTCAGCACTCCGGAGTGTCGTTTCCCTGCCCAGAGTGACGGCTTCAGATGGGACTGTCCAGCACCGGTTACTTCGGCATCAAGGCCCAATAGTCAAAGTCGAGGATCACATCTTCCAGGTACTTGCCGTCGGTATCCTTCAAGGGATGATCGGTGCAGGGGCGGTTCTTCGTGGCCACGAGCCGCAGGCGCAATGCGCCAACATCCGTGCGCCCTTCCAGCTCCGCCGTATCCAAGACCTCCGACCAGGCAAAGACCGTGTCGCCGGCAAACAGTGGTGCCACGTGATGCCCGCCATTGATTGCCGCGATATGGAAGGCATTTCCAAGACCGTTGAACGACAGGGCCCTGGCCAGCGAGATGACATGACCGCCATAGATCAAGCGCCTGCCGAAGCGGCCCTGGCCTTCCGTGTGCTGGTTGAAATGAACCTTTGCCGTGTTCTGGTAAAGCCGCGTGGCGATCTGGTGCTCTGCCTCTTCCACGGTCATGCCGTCCAAATGGTCGATCTTCTCGCCCTTGGCATAATCGCCGAAGCGGAAGGTGGAGCCGGCCAGATCCGTGTCCCAATGAGCGACGTCGAGCAGGGGCACTGCGTTGCCGAGGGCCTGAGGATCGAGCGCGCTTGGCAGTTCGGGAACAACCGGTTCCGGCGGCGGGTTGTTCGCGTCGCGCTTGTTGACCATGACCCAGCGCACATAGTCCAGAACTTCAGTGCCATCGGCGGTGTAGCCGGTGGAGCGGACATAGACGACGCCTGTCCGGCCGTTGGAGTTTTCCTTCTTGCCGATGATCTCGGAAACCGCCGACAGCGTGTCGCCCGGATAGACCGGCGCGAGAAACCGTCCGCCCGCATAGCCGAGATTGGCGACTGCATTGAGCGAAATGTCAGGGACCGTCTTGCCGAAGACAATGTGGAAGGTCAGAAGGTCGTCGATCGGCGCGCGGTCGTAGCCGAGTGCATGGGCGAAATCGTCGGAGGAGTGGACCGCGAAACGGGAGCCGTAGAGTGCGGTGTAAAGCGAGGCGTCGCCGGTGGTGACCGTGCGCGGCGTCGCGTGGCGGATTACCTGATCGACATAGAAGTCCTCGAAAAAATTGCCCGCATTGGTCTTCGCCACGTGCCTGCTCCCCGACATTTTGGTTGGTTTTCGGGATTAAACACTTCTGCAGCGCACCAGAGCAAGGCCGACGTTCGGGGGATAGTGATGGGCGTTGTTCTTTGATCGGGTGGCACGCCAACGCCAATCCCGTCGCAGAATTTCTCCGCGGCGTTTGTATGGTCCTCAGTTTCCCGATCAACCGGGATGGCAGGCGCTCCGGACTTGCCGGGCGATGGTTGGGAATGTGGGATGTGCAAGGCCGTTGCGCCTGCCCAGGTTCCGTGCCCGAAATGACCAGCTGCGGCTCTTCAGGTGAGGCGTTCCTACAAGAACTCACGTTCCTTGTTGTAGGGATGTTCGAGGCCATAGCCATGGGCCACGCGGTAACCGTCATAGCTGCGTCCCTTGAATTCATAGATGACCCAGGCCGCGAGACCGATGAAGACAAACAAGAAAAACACTAAGGTGAGAATGGGCATATTGTATTGCATAAGCCCTGATCCGACCGCGCCGAAAGCGACGAGTATGGTGAAATAGCCGGAAGTCTTGTGGTAAGCCTCAAACAGACGGCGCTTTGGTGTGCGGCTGTACTGATCGCCTTGCCATGTCTTTGGGTCGTTGATGTCGGACCCTTCTCGGTACTTGCCGCCGCGCGTGCCTCGCATTTGCGAAGAGATGACTTGGCCAACACCCATCAGAACCGTCATCATTCCCAAATAGGAATGCGTGGATTGACTGAAGCCGCCGCTGACGACCAGCGCGACACAGGTCCCGCTTACCGCCAGGAACATGGCAAATAGCAAACCATACTTGTGAACGCTAAAAAACCACCATTCCCGGTGCCAAAGGCTGACATCGCGCTGAAGGCCTTTTTCAGACGGTGGGGGTTTGTGAAAGCGCATTACCGTGACGCAAATGGGCACCAAAACGATCCAAACGAAGAACATCAACATCGCATGGTAGTTCCAGTGAATATCGATAGTACGCCCTAGAAATCCCAAATACACTTCAGTGGGAATGTGAGGTGCATTTTCATGCATTTGCGCGTCTCCCTATGCGTCTATGGTTTAGTCGTTGTTTTTGCTTTGTTGTTATCGGAAAAAGATTTTGTGAACTCGCTCAATCTAGTTGGCCAGCCGTTCTCGATCTTGCCTGGAAGCGATTTATTTCTGCTGTTTAATTCGAATCTATTTGAGCAATATGCGTCGTTTGGGGCTCTTCGATCAAGAGCGGGATGCGAGAGCATCATGGCGTCAGACGCCATCAGTCTTTGACGACTTCGCATGCTTGACCAATTTCGATGCTGGCGGTCACGCTGTTACCACCCGGTAAGGGCGGGTTTTCTGATTGCATCTGTTAGGGCATGCACTGATGAACCATGCACCGCAATGAGGTCCGATTTCGGCTTGCTTTATTCAACCTGCTGCGTCGGGAAATGGGGCTCGGCGCGAGCCATGGGAATCCGGCGGATCGGGGCCCGGATCTCCGCGCTGCTGCGTCCGGGGAAGACAGGGAGC
This sequence comes from Labrenzia sp. CE80, assembly GCF_009650605.1. Taxonomy (NCBI): domain Bacteria; kingdom Pseudomonadati; phylum Pseudomonadota; class Alphaproteobacteria; order Hyphomicrobiales; family Stappiaceae; genus Labrenzia; species Labrenzia sp. CE80. The sequence goes on along the minus strand of NZ_WAJT01000003.1, from coordinate 110,198 downwards.
GAGAGATGACGCCCCGCCTTGTGGTGCGATGACGCCAGTGGTTGTGGCAAGCGGGAGATGTTGCCAGTTGAACGGTTTACGACAAGGGGGCTTCCAGAACGGCAGTTCCGGCGCGCACGCCAATGGTCAACATGTCCTGGATGATATCGGGAACCTCCGGATCGTCCGGGGGATACAGGGCGCATTGCTTCATGCAGGCGCGCACGTTGGGGGTCTGGCCGAGGTATTCGAAAACAATTTGGGTCGCGGCTGGCGGGTGAGGGGCTCTGGCAGCAACGCCCGACAGGACTCCGCTCAGGTACCGTATGCGATTGTTGTAGCTTGGGTAGAGAATGATCTGCATGGCTTCATTGCGCGTGAGCATCTCCATCACCGTTAGAAAAATCCGGTCTCCGAGGATGAAACACGCGCCTTCATACTTGCAGGTGAATTCCCGTTTCCCCTTCAGGCCTATCGACTCGACGGTCTTCACGTTGACGCCAAACGGAGTGCGATAGATGCGCGTCAATGAGCGCAGGAACAACCCAGGGTGGGAGAGGGAATTATAGTAGCTGAAGTAATAGCCGAGATAGGGGTCGAGCTGTTGCACGGAGCTGAGGCGTATCTCCTCGCCAACCGCTGCAATCACGTTTCTTTCTGCTCTTGCGCCCGATCTTTGAGGCTTCAGCGTCACGAGATTGGAAAACTGGCCTTTGGGCAACAGGATTTCCGATTCCTCGACGCCGAAAAAATCGCAAATGCGCCGCATCGTTCTGAGTGAGGGAAAGGTTTCCCCGCTCAGATAGCGGTTGAACTGGGAACGATTGATTCCCAGCGCCTCGCAAACCTCTGCAATCGATCTATGGTAGCTGCACAAGACACGCAGATTGACGGCAAAGTCGCTAGACATGCGGCTGACCTTCGCTAGTTGACGCTACATATGTATCATGTGGTGCCATCGGGATGCGACCCCGCAAAGCGATTTCAGGCATTTCGACATCTAATGTTCTCAAGTCGGGAATTTGGTGTATCCGTTGCACGATTTACTTCGAAATAGACTGGAAATTCGAGCTGAGGGGAATGAAATACAATGGAATTTATTGAAGCGTTCTTTAGCGCCATAGGCGACCTGACCTGGGGGTGGTCCCTAATCCCCATTCTCGTCGTGTTCGGCCTATTTATTACGATTGCGACCGGTTTTGTCCAATTCCAATTCTTCGGGCGTATGTGGCGCGTTTTGTCTAGCAACAACAACGCTGCGGATCCGAATGCTATCTCGGCACGAGAAGCGCTTCTCGTTTCGGTGGGTGGGCGTGTCGGCGGCGGCAATATCGCTGGCGTTGCGGTTGCTATCACGCTTGGCGGTCCAGGTGCCGTGTTCTGGATGTGGGCGATTGCCCTTGTCGGCATGGCAACCAGTCTTGTTGAGTGCTCGCTGGCGCAGTTGTTCAAGAGACGCACGGGTGAGAATGAATGCCGCGGTGGACCTGCGCGCTCAATCATCCATGGCCTTGGAGCAGACTACAAATGGCTGGCGGTGATCTATGCCATCTGCCTGATTGCAGCCTTCGGCCTTGGCTTCAATGCGTTTCAGGGCAACACGGTTGCTGGGGCCGTTGAAGACAGCCTCGGGATCAATCGTTTGTGGACGGGTATCGGTCTTGCCATCGTTGCCGGTTTCATCATTTTCGGCGGTATTCACCGGATCGCCAAGGCGGCTGATGTGGTCGTCCCGATTATGGCAATCGGATACCTCCTGATGGCCGCGGTCGTGATCCTGATCAATATCGCAGATGTTCCTGCTGTCTTCATGTCAATCGTCAGAAACGCCTTCGGTTTTGAGGAAGTCGTGACCGGCGGGATGGGTGCTGCAATCGCACAGGGTCTGCGCCGTGGTCTCTTCTCCAATGAGGCAGGTCTGGGCTCCGCACCGAATATTGCGGCAACCGCTGAAGTCCGTCACCCGATCAGCCAGGGCATTACCCAGGCATTCTCAGTCTTCATCGATACAATCCTGATCTGCTCCTGTACGGCGTTCGTCATCCTTCTGGGTGATGTTTACGTGCCGGGAGCGGAAGGTGTTGATGGCGTGGCATTGACGCAGCAGTCCATCGTCTCGCATTTGGGCAGCTGGGCGCAGTACTTCCTAACGGCGGCAATCCTGCTGTTTGCCTTCTCCTCGATCATCTACAACTACTATCTCGGCGAGAATGCCCTAACGGTGATGACCGAGAGCCCGATTGCGCTGAACGTTTTCCGTGTTGCGATCATGGGCATCGTTTTCCTGGGCGCAGTCGCCCCGGGCGCAACGGCGGTGTTTTTCTTCTCGGACCCGATGATGGGCATTCTGGCACTGGTAAACCTGCTAGCGATCATGATGCTGTTCCCGGTCGCTATGCGGTTGCTGAAGGACTTCCGTCGTCAGCTTAAGGCCGGGGTGGCGCGTCCTGTGCTCAATCCGGATGACTACAAGGATCTGGATATCGATCTTGATGCCTGGAAGGGTGCTGCGCCGGCTGAGGCCAGCTGATCCAGACATCGCGGCGGACATACGTCTGCCAGCCAAAGCAATCTGCAAGGGGCCGCCATTGGTGGCCCCTTCGCGTTTGAGTGCCGATCAACTCTCTTTGGTGTCAGGCCCGAAAGTGTGGTAAGCGCCAGCCAAACAACATCAGGAATGCACCAGTGAGCGAACTGACCGTGGCGGATGCGACGAACCGCATCTATGAATCCCTCCAGGCGGACAACGAGGATATCGATCTTCATATTGCGGCTCTCAAGCCAGCGTTGAAGCGCGAAGGCTTGAAGGAAGTCGTTCTGGATCCGTCCCGGCTTGTCCAGAACAACCGGTCCGGCCGGAAGCTGCTGCAGGCCTATTTTCGCCAGCGCGGCGTGAAGGTTTCCTTCGCGTCTTCGTGAGGCAGTGCCCACCTGCAGTTATGCCGCCTTTTCAGATCCTGCGGCGACGATCTTGACCATGTCGGCCATGATGTCGGTGAGCTGGAAGTCCTTCGGCGTGTAGACGGCGGCGACGCCCATGGCCTTCAGGCTGGTGGCGTCTTCATCCGGGATGATCCCGCCGACCACGACCGGAATGTCGTCGGCACCGGAGGCCCGCAGGCGGTCCAGGACATCCCGGACCAGGGCCAGATGCGAGCCGGACAGGATCGACAGGCCGATGACGTGGACATCTTCCTCGATCGCCGCATTGGCGATCTGGGCTGGTGTCAGGCGGATGCCTTCGTAAACCACCTCCATGCCGCAATCGCGGGCGCGCACGGCAATCTGTTCCGCGCCGTTGGAATGTCCATCAAGACCCGGCTTGCCGACAAGGAACTTTAGACGGCGGCCAAGCCTGGACGAGACGGCTTCGACATCGGCGCGGACAGAGGCCAGATCTCCGGCATCGTCGCGGGCGGCCTGTCCGACGCCGGTCGGCGCCCGGTATTCGCCAAAGACCTCGCGAAGCGTGCGGCCCCATTCGCCGGTTGTCACGCCTGCCTTGGCGGCGGCAATGGAGGGCTCCATGATGTTGCGGCCTTCACTGGCGGCCTGTTTCAATTCTGCGATCGCGGCGTCGACATCCGCCTGATCGCGGTTGTTGCGCCAGGCCTTGATCTTTTCGATGGCCTCTTCCTCGACGTGCTCGGGCACGGTCAGAATGCCGCCGTCCTCACCTGAAGCCAGGGGAGAGAGCTCGCTCTCGGTCCATTTGTTGACGCCGACGACGATCTGTTCGCCAGCCTCAATGTTGGCAAGGCGGGCGGAATTGGATTCCACCAGTTTGCGCTTCATGTAGCTTGATTCAACCGCGGCGACGGCCCCGCCCATGTCGTCGATCCGGGCAAGTTCCTCGCGAGCTTCTTCCTTCAGGGCCTCGACCTTGCGGGTGATCTCGGACGACCCGTCGAAGATGTCGGCATATTCCAGAAGGTCGGTCTCATAGGCGACGATCTGCTGCATCCTGAGGGACCATTGCTGGTCGAAGGGACGCGGCAGGCCGAGGGCCTCGTTCCAGGCCGGAAGCTGAACGGCGCGAGCCCGGGCGTTCTTTGACAGAACCACCGCCAGCATCTCGATCAGGATGCGGTAGACGTTGTTTTCTGGCTGTGGCTCGGTGAGGCCCAGCGAATTCACCTGAACGCCATAGCGGAAGCGCCGGTATTTTTCCTCTTCGACGCCATAGCGTTCCCGGCAGATCTCGTCCCAAAGCTCGGTGAAGGCGCGCATCTTGCACATCTCTGTGACAAAGCGCATGCCCGCGTTGACGAAGAAGGAGATGCGGCCGACGGCGCGTGAAAAGTCGTCTTCCGGAATGGCGCCGGAGGCCTTCATGCTGTCGAGAATGGCAACCGCTGTGGCAAGCGCAAAAGACAGTTCCTGGACCGGAGTCGCACCTGCTTCCTGCAAATGATAGGAGCAGACGTTCATTGGGTTCCACTTGGGCATGTTGGAATAGGTCCATGCGATTACGTCTGTGGTCAGCGCCAGGGAGGGCGCCGGCGGGAACACGTAGGTGCCTCGGGACAGATATTCCTTGATGATGTCATTTTGGGTCGTGCCGGACAGCAGCTTGCGATCCGCCCCCTGTTCATCGGCGGCCGCGACATACAGTGACAGCAGCCAGGGCGCGGTGGCGTTGATGGTCATGGAGGTGTTCATGCGCTCCAGAGGAATATCCTGAAAGAGCGCTCGCATGTCGCCAAGGTTCGATACGGGCACGCCGACCTTGCCGACCTCACCACGGGCCAGAATGTCGTCCGGGTCATAGCCGGTCTGGGTCGGCAGGTCGAAGGCGACCGAGAGGCCGGTTTGTCCCTTCGCCAGATTGGTCCGGTAAAGCTTGTTGGATTCGGTTGCCGTGGAATGACCGGCATAGGTGCGGAAGATCCACGGGCGATCGCGCTCTGCCGCTGCCGTGGGTGCGGATTTGTCCGGCGTGCTCATTGTCGTTTCCCTCCTCCAGGCAGCTTCGATGTGATGTCTACAGGCATGAAAAATCACGCCTTCGCCGTCTGGTGCTTCCGTTAACGGAAATCATGCCTTTTTCTCGCGGGCGTGGAAAGCCCATTTATATGCAATGCAAAAAGCTCCTTGGCCCAAAACGCAAGTTAAGCAATAGTCGTATAGATATGCTGCTCTTTTCGCATGATAGTTGCGCAAATGCGGTCTCGAGCCCGATTTTGCCTTTTGCGCTGCAGCGGCAGTGGGTTGGCGAAACTTGGCGAAGATCAAGCGCGGGGCTGCTGCAAGGGAGGAAAACATGACAAGCGCGACAGCTGAGGCCAACGACAATCGAACGCCGGAGGCGGCACCGATGAAAGATCTTTACGAGCCGGGCGAGATCCCGCCGCTGGGCCATGTTCCCAAGAACATGTACGCCTGGGCGATCCGACGGGACCGTCACGGCCCGCCGGAAGAGGCCATGAAGCTGGAAGTGGTGCCGACATGGGAGCTGGACAGCCACGAAGTTCTGGTTCTCGTGATGGCCGCTGGCGTCAACTACAACGGCATCTGGGCCGGTCTAGGCGAGCCGATCAGCCCGTTCGACGTTCACAAGGCGGATTATCATGTCGCCGGTTCCGACGCGTCGGGCATCATCTGGGCCGTTGGCGACAAGGTGAAGCGCTGGAAAGTCGGCCATGAGGTTGTCATTCACTGTAACCAGGACGACGGTGACGATGAGGAGTGCAACGGCGGCGACCCGATGTTTTCCCCCACCCAGCGCATCTGGGGCTACGAGACCCATGACGGCTCCTTCGGCCAGTTCACCCGGGTGCAGGCGCAGCAGTTGATGCCGCGGCCACAGCACCTGACGTGGGAGGAAAGCGCCTGTTACACGCTGACTCTGGCAACGGCCTACCGCATGTTGTTCGGTCACCATCCGCATGAGTTGAAGCCGGGCCAGAATGTTCTCGTCTGGGGCGCATCGGGTGGTCTCGGTTCCTATGCGATCCAGCTGATCAACACGGCGGGGGCCAATGCCATCGGGGTAATCTCCGACGAAGACAAACGCGACTTCGTCATGGGCCTCGGCGCAAAGGGTGTGCTCAACCGTAGGGACTTCAACTGCTGGGGTCAGCTGCCGACGGTGAACTCGCCGGAATACAATGATTGGTTCAAGGAAGTTCGAAAGTTCGGCAAGGCGATCTGGAACATCACGGGTAAGGGCAACAACGTCGACATCGTCTTTGAGCATCCGGGCGAAGCGACCTTCCCGGTTTCGACCTTCGTCTGCAAGAAGGGCGGCATGGTCGTGATTTGTGCGGGCACCACAGGGTTCAACTGCACCTTCGACGTCCGCTACATGTGGATGCACCAGAAGCGGCTGCAGGGCTCGCATTTTGCCCATCTGAAGCAAGCGTCTTCGGCCAACAAGCTGATGATCGAGCGCCGCATCGACCCCTATATGTCCGAGGTGTTTCCGTGGGACCAGATCCCCAAGGCACACACCAAGATGTGGAAGAATCAGCATGCGCCGGGCAACATGGCAGTGCTCGTCTGTGCTCCGACGACCGGCCTTCGATCCTACGAAGATGTGCTCGAGGCAGCCAAGCGCTGATCCTCATTCAAGGCTCCCAGGAGCTCAAGTTTCTTGAGTGGCCTACCGATGACCAACCCGCCTCGGCGGGTTGGTCTTTTTTTTTGACACGGAAGCTGACTAGCGCGTGTATCCTTCGTCGGAGTGTGACAGAACCGGGCTCATAAATCGCTTCTTTTGCAGGGCGATTGTGTCGGGGACGCACAACAGGGACCGAGCTGCATCAATGGCACTGCTGCCCTTTTTCAGAATTGTTTGCCTTGTCGCTTTCACGAGCCTGGGCGTTGCCGCGGCTCCTGGGCAGGAAAACTACGGTGTTCTGGGCGAAAGCGGCGAAATTCTTCCAGGTGGAGATAATTCGAAGTCATCTGAACAGATGCCGGCCGAAGCTGATGCGCGCCGAGTAAGTCCGCTTCAGACAAACCCTGCGACCATCAGAATCACGCCCAATGCGCTTTTGGATCTGGAAGAGCGCGATCGCGTTCAGGCTCGAATCGACGGCCTCTGGTCCCGGCTCAGCACGATCGAGGCCGCTGTTGATCGCGGCGGCCTGAACGCGCCAACGCTGCAGGGGTTGGAAAACCGGGTGAACGCCCTTCGAGATGCCGCAGATCAGCTCAGGGCGAGCATCAACACCCCCTTGAGTTCGGTGGAACGCAGCCTTCTAGACCTTGGGACTGCCGAGCAAGGTGCCGTTGAGCCGGCGGGCCTGAGTGCCCAGCGGGAGAAATATCAAGCGGCGCAGCTAGTTCTTTCCGGACTGTCGCGGCAGGCGCGGATCGTCAGCGCGCAGGCGCAAGACCTTTCGAGCCGCATTGCCTTTCAACGCCGTGAAGTCCTGAGAGCCTCGCTGTTGCAGCGGAATGACGGCATCTTGTCACCGGATCTCTGGGCGCGCGCGATGACTGACTTGTCGACCGCGACCACGACCCTCAAGGCTCAGTTTCAAAACTGGGTAGCGACTGTTGAGGGGAAGCTTGGTGTTTTCGGCGTGGCGACACTTCTTGTCTACTTCTTTTCAAGCATTCCGCTGATCTGGTGGTTACGCCGCTGGCTTCTCGGGAAAGCGTCGCGAGATCCGGACATTGAGAACCCTGACTGGGGTCTCAAGTCGCGTGCTGCCGTTCTTATCGTCGTCTCCTCGGTGCTGGCACCGTTGGCGATCGGAGCGACCTTCTTCTGGGTTGTTCAGCTGCTGGAGGTTTCCTCAGATCAGCTCAATGTTGCAATGATCGCGATCTTCGGCGGCATCCTGTTTGCAACCTTCACGTTCGGCGTGTCGAGTGCGTTGCTCGCGCCGTTCCGGCCACAATGGCGTATTGCGGACATGAGCGATGAAGACGCCAGCAGCGCCTACCGTTTTTCTCTTCTGGCGGCAGTGATCTATGCCGTCTTCGTGGCGTTCATCATTGTCGTAAAGGCTGTCCCTGAGTTCCGCAGTCTGAGCGCTGTCGTTGCCGGTGTTCTTTCCATCGGCGTGGCCGTTTGCACCTTTCAGATCCTGCGCAGTATCAGCGAGGTTGAGCGAGAGGTGGAGAACGAGGATGTCATCAGCGTCGAGGGACTATGGTCCTGGGTGAAGCCGGTGGTGTGGATCGGAACGCTGGTGGCCTTCCTCGCACCCTTTGCCGGTTTTTTCAGCCTTGGCGGGTTCGTGTCGACCCAGATCATCTGGACGATGCTCTCGCTTTTCACCTTGTCGCTTCTGCTTCGTTTCGTGGAAGACTGGTTTGCGCCCAATTTCGCCATCGACAAGTCGATCGGCAGAGTCCTGCATGATGCCCTTGGCCTTCGCGCTAGTACGCTGGAGCAAATTGGGGTCATTTTAAGCGGGATCGCCAAGCTAGGTCTTTTGCTGCTGGTGGCGATCGGGCTTTTGCTGCCCTGGGGCTACACCACCGGTGATCTTCTCGGGTTTGCGGACCAGATCTTGTCAGGTCTCCAGATCGGATCCGCCGCGATATCGCTCACGTCCGTCGTCGGCGCCATTTTGCTTTTCATCGGCATTGCCTTTTCGACAAAGGCCTCCCAGCGCTGGCTCGAGCGCAAGTACCTACCGAAAACGCAGATGGATATCGGCCTGCAGACGTCGGTGACCACGGGCTTTGGCTATGTGGGCTATATCATTGCCGGTCTGGTCGCCCTCGCATTTGCCGGCCTGAACCTGCAGAACATCGCGATTGTCGCCGGCGCGCTGTCCGTCGGCGTCGGCCTTGGCCTGCAGGGGATCGTGAACAACTTCGTGTCCGGCCTCGTCGTGCTGGCGGAACGGCCGGTCAAGGTTGGCGATTGGGTGATCATCGGCGCTGACCAGGGCTATGTGCGGCGGATCAACGTTCGGGCGACCGAAATCGAGACCTTCGACCGGTCCACGGTGATCATTCCGAACTCCAATCTGATCTCGGGTGTGGTCAAGAACTGGATGCACAACAATTCGACCGGCCGGATCACGGTGGCAGTTGGCGTGTCCTACGACAGCGACCCGGAACAGGTGCGCGAAATCCTCGCCGATTGCGCTGCAAGCCACCCGGGCGTGATGTCGTTCCCAGAGCCCCAGATCTATTTCATGGCCTTCGGCGACAGTTCGCTGAATTTTGAAATTCGATGCTATCTGCCGAATATCGAGCGTTCGCTACAGGTTGGTTCGGAGCTTCGCTTTGCCGTCTTTCGGAAGCTGCGCGAAGCCGGGATTGAAATCCCGTTCCCGCAGCGCGATCTGCACATCCGGTCGGGGCTGCCCGCCGGCGATTTTGACCGGGGCTCGAACAACGCCCTTCCTCCACAGACACCAGGCGACACGGTTGGTGACGCATAATGGGGACTTCATGAACAAGATCCGCTTCACGCCGCTTGCCGGCCTTTTGGCTGCGCTGCTGGTATCGGCCTGCGCGCCGAACAACGGTGAGGTGCCGGCCTTCTACAAGAGCATGGCGCGGCTGGACGCTTCGGTCGACCAGGCTACTGCGGCGCAGATGATCTCCCAGTACAGGGTGAACAACGGTCTGCAGCCGCTGACGGTCGATCCGGCTCTTGGCGCTATTGCCTTGAGCCAGGCGCGGGCGATGGCAGCGGCCGGATCGGTCAGGACGTCCCTGGGCAAGGAGCAGAAACTGTCGGCGCGCATGGCATCGATCGGCGAACCGGAGACCCATGCGGTTGAAAATGTCAGCGGCGGTTACCGGACGCTGGCGGAGGCTTTCTCCGGATGGCGGGAATCGCCCAAGCACAACAAGGTAATGCTCGATCCGGCGGCCACACGTCTTGGCCTTGCCACGGCCTATTCCGCGCGGGCCAAGCACAAGGTGTTCTGGTCGCTCGTCATGGCTGGACCGAAACCCTGAGGTGACTTTCTCCTGGAACGGTCAACCCGGAAGGGTGATGACCTGAGGGCCGTTGCGTGTGGCAATGACCGTATGTTCGAACTGGACGGTTGGAGCCTTCGGCAAGCTGTACAAGGTCCAGCCGTCTTCGCCTTCGTCTGCCCATTCGGCGCCACGAGACAGGAAGGGTTCGATTGTGAAGACCAGCCCTTCATTCATCACCCGCCGTTCCGATTTGTTCGGCCATGTGGCAATTTCGGTCGGAAATTCATGCAAGGATCGGCCGACACCGTGGCTGGCGAGGTTCTTGACCAGCGTGTACTTGTTTTTCTTTGCGAATTTCCCGACTGCCGCGCCAATCGAAGCGAGCGGCGCACCTGCTTTTACCTGACGGATGCCGGCCCACATTGCACGCCGGCCATCTCTGCACAGACGTTCGATGTGGGGTGCCACTGGAGGAACGGTGAAAGAGGCACCTGTATCGGCGAAGAAGCTATCTTTTTCCGCGGAGACATCAATATTGACGAGATCGCCTCTTTCAATTCTCCGGCGCCCGGGAATTCCATGGGCGATTTCCTCATTCACGCTGATACATGTAGCGCCTGGAAAATCGTAACATTTCTCCGGCGCTGACACCGCACCTGCCTCTGCCAGTACCCGCGCGCCTATGCGGTCGAGTTCTTCTGTTGTGATGCCCGGCTCCAGCGCATGGCGCATGGTTTCAAGCGCATTGGCAACGATTTGCCCGATTTCTTTTAATGCGGTGAGTTCGTCTTCATTCGTGATGGTCATTGATCTCGGGTCTTTGCGAAAGAGGCAATTGGGTTGCGCGTTGTTCAAAGATATAAGGATATTGGAGGATGTGTCATCCTTACAGAAGCTCTCCGCCGGCATTGCAGACCAACCTTGCAATGCCCCGGATTCCCAACCATTCTCGCCGCAGAGTTGATACAGGGGGAATTTTGTAGTGCGATTGAATAGTCTTCTGCCGGTTTTGGGCGTTTTGATGCTTGCGTCCTCTGCAGCCGTGGTTCCGGCAAAGGAAGCAGAAGCCGCAGATCTGCATGCAGGCTATTATTATCCCGCGCCGCAGACACATGAGGTCTATGTTGCCAGCGTGCCGGTTGCCGATGACGCCGAAGAAACCTCACGGGCCGCTTTTGTGATCGGGCTTGCCGCCCAACAGCTCCAGCAAAATCATGCGCCGGGCTATCACCTCTTTGCCAAGGGCGAGAGGCTCGAGAAGATGATCATCGTCGCGACGGGGGATGGGCGTTACGACACGCTCTATCGCATGCGTGCACTGCTGGCATCCCTGACGTCCATGGCCAGGGCGACGCCGCTGTTCACCCAGTCGGCGGAGCCTTATGAGCTCAATTTCCTGGATTTCTGCAAGCTGCTCGGCTTCACCCAGGTGACCGTCAGCGACGGGCAGGCGATTGCGCACCAGATAAAAATACGCTGAGCCTACGCGTCGCGGAAATTGCTTGACGCTTTATTCAGCCGCCGCGGGAGCGTCTTCATCCTCGGACGCAGGCGGCGCGTCATAGCCTTCAAGCTGGTCAAGCCAATCTAGGCTCTGGAACCAATGGCTGCGCATGTCGCCAAGGGTGCCGTTGGCCGTGTTTTCCATTAGCCAGGCGTTCAGGAAGTTGACGAAACGCTCGCTGCCCGGCCGCACGGCCATGGCCTGCAGGGTTGACACCAGGGGTTCGGCTTCCGCGGCAAAACGCTCGGGATCGCGCGACACGATGAATTCGGGATAGGGCGTGGGAACAATCACGCCTTGAACGTCGCCCTCGAGAAAGGCGTCGCGCAGATCGCCGTTGTTGTCGTAGCGCGTGACTTCGGCCAGCTGAAATTCACTCGATGCGGCAAAGTCGGCGAGGGTGTCTCCGGCAACGCCGAGCTTCATGCCCTCAACATCGAAGCCGTTGTCTTCTGCGCCCTCGGGCAATGCGGTCTTGTCCACGACGACGCTGAAGTCCGTACTGGAATAGGGGGCGGTGAAGAGCACTTCACGCGCGCGGTCTGCCGACACCGACATGCCTGAAATCACCACATCCAGCTGGCCGATGGTGAGGCCACGCAGCAGCTGGTCGAAGGGCATCTCGACAAATTCCGGCGTGAGTTGAAGCGCGTCTGCCACGGAAGTCGCAACGTCGATCTCGAAGCCCATGCGGCCGCCGCTCTTGTCATTAGCCAGCCAGGGAACGAAGTTTTCCTCGGCAATGCCGACACGCAACGTGCCGCGGGAAAGGGCGTCCTGCATGGTGCCAGCGCTGACTGGTGCATTCGAAACAGCAACGCTGATCAGTGCTGCGACGGCAAGTGATACAGGGAATTTCATGTCACAAATCCTTCCGGGTCTGGCCGGGAAACTTTAAGTCGGGCGGCTGGTCAGCGGCGGCGGCCACCGCTGGGCCGCGACGGGCGTCCGCCACTTGGCCGTGACGGGCGCGCTCCGGGCCGGGGACGATAGCTTGGCGGCCGCGCGCTGGGCGGCCTTGCCCCCGGCGGTCGTGCCCCGGGAGGTCTGGCGATCGGGTTGGATGGACGCGGCGGGCGAACACCCGGCGGCGGACGGTTTACAGGTGGCCGCGCGATCGGGGGTGTCGGCTTGGGCGGCCTGTATCCCGGTGGACGGTTTCCGGGCGGGCGGTTGCCCGGTGGCGGACGATAGCCCGGATTATAGGGCGGGCGCGGTCGGTAGATCGGGTAGCTGTGCCAGATCAGCGGCAGGCCGATATAAACCCCCGACCGGTAGATCGGCTGGCCGTAGTATGTGCCGCTTCCTGCGTAGGCGAGATACTTGCCGGAGGCCCAACCGCGCTGACCGGCATAATCGATATCACACCAGCCGTAACCTTCCGTGCAATTGAACACGGTGACAATGCGGCCGTTGGGAATGGATCCGATGATCTCATAGTTGGTGCCCGGTCCGGCGCGGAAATTCAGATTGGTCGTGGCACTCGCCTGATAGGCGGTCTGAGCCGACGCGGCAGAGCAGATCGTTAGGAAAAACAGAGCCAAGGGGGCGGCAAGACGAAACCCTTTGCCAAATCCAAGCATCAAAACCTCCACGCGATAACTGATGTGGAGTATGGCACAGGTTGATGACATCGCAATGATCGATGTCATTCCCTGCTGGTATTGGGGCCGGCTGGCGTTCGGACCCGGGTCCGGTTTTGGTGCCGGGTATCGGCTCTCTAGCGCTCCAGCTCGCCCTTCAGCCATTTCCGGAATTGGGACTTGCTGCCGTAAAAGACATTCCGGTCGACGTTGCCATCGATGCCCGGAACGTCGCCTTCGGCAGTGTACTGCCAGAAATACCAGTCGTCGCGGTCCGTGTAGATGTGATTCGGGTAGCTCGCCACCGAGCGAAGCCAGAATTGCTCGTCCTTGAAGGCTCCAACCATACGGTCGCGGTGGAAGTCGACGGAAGAATAGATGACGGGCCGCTTGCCGTAGTGCTTCTCGACCTCGTCGAGGAAGTACTTCATGTCGCGTACGATTTCAGACCGTGGCGGGCGGATGCGGCAGGTCTTGGAATGGGCGTTCCACTCCATGTCGAGCACGAGCGGCAGGGCCGTCGGGTCTTTCGGCACGTTCTTAAATACCCAGTCCACCTGCTCGTGAACCGGACGGCAAAAATAGTAGAAGTGATAGGCGCCGCGCGGAACGCCTGCGGCCTTGGCTCCATACCAGTTGTCGAGAAACCGGTGGTCAGCGTGATCTCCTCCTTCGGTCGCCTTGATCCAGGCAAAGGCAACACCGCCCCGCCGGGCTGCCACCCAGTCGATGTCGCCCTGATACTTGGAGATATCGATGCCATGGACCGCATAATCTTCCGGCGTTGGATCGGGAAAATCGTAACCAGAACAAGAGGTCAGGACGAGGGTGCCGAGGACTGCGCAGAATGAACGGATCATATGAAACACGAGAGGTCTCGCCTGGTTAATGGTGTGAGAACAATTGGGCTCAAAATGGTGCATTATTCCTAACGAAACATGGAGAAAACAAAATTGTGAGCTCATGTGCATGACGTAGGGATAACTGGCGTAAATTTCCCGCCTTTTCACGTATGCAATCTTTACCGGCACAAAGAGGCGATGGCAGGTCAAGGGTCTCCAAGGGGAGTCTGGCGCATGAAATTTGGTCTGGCGGCCGGCCCGCAAAGACCTTAAGACAGGTCATCTTCCCGTGCCGATTCTTCAAGGGTTCCGATGACCGATCGTCTGACAATTGCCACCTGGAACATAAACTCCGTGCGGCTGCGCATGCCGATCGTCGAGAAATTCCTCGAAGAAGTGCAGCCGGACGTGCTGTGCCTTCAGGAAACCAAATGTCCAGATGCCAATTTTCCCTTCGCGCCGCTGCGCAAGGCTGGCTACGAGCACATCGAGATCAACGGCCAGAAGGGCTACCACGGGGTCGCCACTATCTCCCGCCTGCCTCTTGCCAATGTCGAGAAGCGGGAATTCTGCCAGATGGGCGACAGCCGCCACGTGGCGGTCGACGTGCCCTTCAACGGCGGCGCGATGCGGGTGCATAATTTTTATGTGCCTGCGGGCGGTGATGAGCCCAACCGTGAGATCAATCCGAAGTTCGGGCACAAGCTGGACTTCTTTGCTGAGATGAAGGGCTGGCTGCAGGGTGCCGAGACGGCAAAGCCTGCGGTTCTCGTTGGTGATCTGAATGTCGCTCCCTATGAGCACGATGTCTGGTCGCACAAGAAGTTGCTTAAGGTGGTGAGCCACACGCCGGTCGAAGTCGATCTCTTTGAAGATGTGCGCGAAAGCGGCGGCTGGATCGATGCGATGCGCCGTTTCACACCGATGGAAGAGAAGATTTACACTTGGTGGAGCTATCGCGCCAAGGACTGGTCTGCCGCTGACAAGGGCCGTCGACTAGACCATGTCTGGGTGTCGAGAAGCTTGGATGACAACATCAAGAGCACGCGCGTCCTACGGGATGCACGCGGCTGGGAAAAACCCTCCGATCATGCACCGGTGATCGCAGAGTTTGCCATTTGATCATCGGGCTGAAACGCGCGTGCTAAGGCGTCAGGATGACCTTGCCCTGAACCTTGCGTTCAGCGATTTCGGTGAGGGCAGTGGCGATCTCCTCAAGCGGATAGACCGCGTGAACATGCGGCTTCAAGGTGCCGTCCGCGACCCAATCGAGAAGCTGCATCATGTTTTCGCGGTGGCCTTCCGGATCGCGGATAACAGCTTCGCCCCAGAAGACGCCCTGAACGTCGCAGCCCTTGAGCATGACAATGTTGAGCGGGATCTTCGGAATGTCACCGGCAGCAAAACCAACCACGAGATAACGGCCTTCCCAAGCCGTGGCGCGAAGCGCTTGCTCGGAGAGGTCTCCGCCGACCGGATCATAGACAACATTGACCCCCTCGCCATTGGTCATGGCCTTGAGGGTTTCTTTCAAGGGGAGCTCTGAGTAGTCGAGGGTCTCTTGCGCGCCAAGGCGTCTGGCAAACTCGAGTTTTTCTTCCGACGAGGCGCAGGCGATGACCCGAGCGCCCATCAGAAGAGCGATTTCGACGGCCGCCTGGCCGACACCTCCCGACGCTCCCAGAACGGCGACTGTCTCGCCGCTGGTCAGTTTTGCCCGGTCCCGGAACGCATGAAGGGTGGTGCCATAGGTGACGGTTAGCCCGGCTGCGTCCTCAAAGGAAATGCCGTCCGGCAGTCTGACCAGATCGTCTTCGGTCGCGATTACCAGCTCGCGGGCTGCGCCCCAACGAATGTAGCCCATGACGCGGTCGCCAGGCGCAAATTCGCTCACCCCTTCGCCAATCGCCTCGACGACACCCGCAAACTCGGCGCCTGGAGAGAACGGCATCTCCGGCTTGTACTGATATTTTCCCTGAATGATCAACATGTCGAAGAAGTTCAGGGCACATGCCTTGACTCGGACAAGCACTTCGCCTTCCGCGGGCTTGGGGTCTGGCAGAACTTCGATCACGAGGTCGGATGGTTTTCCGGGAACTTTGCAGAGGCAGGCTTTCAAAGAGGGTCTCCCGAATAATGTATGCTTTAATTGGGAGGCTTTGGTAACACGGGTTTACGAAAGGGGAAATGGGTTATGAGGCGAAATTGCAACCGGTCCTGAGCTTGAAGTTGTGCGTCCATGGCGGTTAGAAACGCCAAACGTTTGGCCTGGACTGGTCAGTTGAAAAAGGACAAGAAAAATGCGCGGTTATTTTGCTGTCGGCGCCGAGGGACTGTCCAAGCGGATGAACCTTGGAAACCTGATGCGCTCTGCCCATGCCTTTGGCGCCAACTTCTTCTTCACCGTTGATGCGGAGAAGAATCTGCGAAAGGCACCGCCTTCAGACACCTCAAAGAGCCCGGGACATCTGCCGCTGTTTTCCTGGGACAGTGTCGAGACGATGGATCTGCCGCGTGGGTGTCAGGTCGTCGGGGTCGAGTTGACTGATGATGCGGTGGACCTGCCGAGTTTCGGACACCCCCTGCAGGCAGCCTATGTGCTCGGTCCGGAGCGCGGATCTCTGTCGCCTGCAATGCTTGAGCGCAGCGATCATGTAGTGAAGATTCCGACCAAGTTCTGCATCAACGTTGCCATGGCCGGCGCCATCGTTCTTTATGACCGCCATCGTGCGCTTGGCCGTTATGCGGATCGCTCGCTGACGGCCGGCGGCCCGAGCGTTGAGGTCCCCAAACATGTCTCGGGTGGACCAATCAGCCGGACTGGGCGTTTGGTGCCTGGTCAAGGCAAATAGAACTCGCGAACGCTAGTCCACGTCGACTGCGTCATCTGCCTCGATGGCTTGGCGAAGGCGCGCGAAGGCCAGGCGGATGCGGGATTTGACAGTCCCGAGCGGCAAGCCGGTCTCGTCTGATATCTCACTGTGGGAGAGGCCGGTGAAAAATGCCAGCTTGATCACCTCGGCTTGTTCATCGGGCAGGGCGGCGAGGGCGATCCGTACCCTTTGATCTCGCAGGCGTGCGTCCATTTCGACAGCGACATCCGGTACGCTTGCCGGCTGGAGCGAAGGTTCTTCCGGGTTGAGTTCGGCAGTTTTTTTACGGCGCAGCCGGTCAATGCGCCGGTTGCGGGCAATGCGATAGAGCCAAGTGCTGGCAGAGGATTTGGCCGGATCGAAGAGATCGGCCTTTCGCCACAGGGTGACCATCACTTCCTGGGCAATTTCCTCAGCTGCCCCGCCGTCGGCGCCCTGCTGCATCAGATACCCTTTCAGCCTCGGTGCGAAATGATCGAACAATTCTGCAAATGCAGTCTTGTCCTTTTCATTCGCTACCTTGACGATCAGGTCCGAATAGTACTTGAGCTGCTCCACCGAACAGGAACTCCTTGTTTCCAACCTTCTTATCAGGTTCGGCGGATTTCGGAAGTGCCTGCGCCACACTCTTGCCTGATTTATCCCGCCAGCGTGCGGCCGAGGAAAGGGGCCTTAAAAATATGGAGCAAAAAAGCTCATTTCTTGAGCCTAAACCCTTTCGTAACCAGCTTTAAGTTATCATTAAAGCAAGGTTTATATGTCACTTGGCATTTGATTAGAATGCGACGGACATTCACAAGCATAGACGGTGTGAAGATGATGCAAGCAAAAACGCTGGTTATGGCCTTTCTCGGCCTTGTTCTTTCGAGTGCAGCGGCTTTCGCACAGACTCCAACGTTGCTGAAGCAGCACAAGGACTGGGCAGCCTATTCCCATGCGAGCGGCAGCGGAAAGGTCTGTTATGCGTTGACCAAGCCAACGCAGATGTTGCCTGGCGACCGGAACCACGGAGATGTTTTCTTCTTCGTGTCCTCGCGGCCGAGCGAAGGCGTCAGCGCTGAGCCGAGCCTGTTGGTCGGCTATCCGCTGAAGGATGGCTCCACGGTCACGGTCGATGTCGACGGCAAGATTTTTAACCTGTTCACCAAGAACGATGGTGCATGGGTCGAGAACGCGGCGACGGAGGCGCAGCTGATTGCAGCGATGAAGGCAGGTCGGCAGATGTCGATCAGCGGCGAATCCAGCCGCGGGACCAAGACGTCCTACAAGTTCTCTCTGTCGGGTGTAACTGCTGCGATCGACACGGCGGGCAGCGCCTGTCGCTAAGCCCAGACCCGTGTCTCTTGAGAGACACTGAGGGTATTGCGTTTGAAAGGGCCGGCGTTTCGCCGGTCTTTTTGCATTTGTGCAAGGCGCACATACGCGCGTGAAACTTGATTTTTCGCCGTTTGTATGGTTTTGACACCACTTGATCAAAGCGCCGGCCCGAGCCGGACTTTCCAGACAAGGCCAATTGCCGAGAGGTTGATCCGATACGGATCGTGCGCGCGGCCATTTCTGGCCAAGAGACGCGACAGTCCGCAGCGGCACCGAGCCCACGGATGGAAATACAACGGACCAGACCATGGCAACGACGCTCGACATTGCGCGGGACAATCCGAATGCGCAGACGATTACGCCTTTGAGGCCTGTGGAGGTCATGGGCGAGGACAAGCCGACGCTTGTCGGCTTGAATCGTGAAGAGCTCGCCGAGGCCATGGCAAGCATCGGCATTGCGGAAAAGCAGCGCCGGATGCGCGCGTCCCAGCTGTGGCACTGGCTCTATGTGCGCGGCGTGTCGGACTTCTCCCTGATGACCAACATCGCCAAGGACCTGCGGGCGAAGCTGGCGGAGACCTTCTCCATTGCGCGGCCCGAAATGGTCGATGAGCAGATCTCGGTCGACGGCACGCGCAAGTGGCTGTTCCGGTTTCCGCCGCGCGGCGCCGGTCGTCCGGTTGAGGTCGAAACCGTCTATATTCCCGAAGAAGGCCGCGGCACGCTCTGCATTTCCTCGCAGGTTGGTTGCACGCTGACCTGCACCTTCTGCCATACGGGCACGCAAAAGCTGGTTCGTAACCTGACATCGGAAGAGATCCTGTCCCAGATTCTGATGGCACGCGATCGTCTGGGCGATTTCCCAGATGCGACCACGCCTCAGGGCGCAGCTGTTCCCTCCGAGGGCCGGCTGGTGTCCAACATCGTCATGATGGGCATGGGCGAGCCGCTCTATAACTTCGAGAACGTCAAGAAGGCGCTTCTGATCGCCTCCGATGGTGACGGTCTGTCGCTGTCCAAGCGCCGCATTACCCTGTCGACCTCAGGCGTGGTGCCAGAAATCTTCCGCACTGGCGACGAGATCGGCTGCATGCTGGCGATTTCACTGCATGCCGTGCGCGATGAAGATCGCGACATTCTGGTGCCGATCAACAAGAAGTGGAACATCGAGGCGCTTCTGGATGCCTGCCGGAACTACCCGGGGCTGTCGAACGCCAAGCGCATCACCTTTGAATATGTGATGCTCAAGGACATCAACGACAGCAATCAGGACGCGCTGGAACTGGTGCGTCTGCTGAAGGGCATTCCGGCCAAGATCAATTTGATCCCGTTCAACCCCTGGCCGGGTTCGCAATATGGTTGTTCCGATTGGGAGCGGATCGAGGAGTTTGCTGACATCGTCAATCGGGCAGGCTATGCCTCGCCGATCAGGACACCACGCGGTCGCGATATCTTCGCCGCCTGCGGCCAGCTGAAATCCGCTTCCGAGCGCATGCGCAAGAAAGATCGCGAAGCACTTGCAGCCGGATAGCTTGCGAACCGATATGCGAAGGGGTTTGACTTCGAATATTACGTTGGCTGCCATCGGCTATGTCGTTGCCGTGTTCGTGTCTACGAACGTCTGTGCTGTGACTATGATAGTCCAGGAAGCATTGGTATCGTCGACCGGCTCAGCTCCTCCAGATTTCTTTGACTATCCCACCATTTTGGCTGTGGGCTTACCCCTTACCGGGGCAACCGCTTGGCCTGGATTTACTTTGACGCTCTTGATTGGCGCGTGCACTGGATTTGACCGACTGGCCTATTTCCTCCTGGCGGGAGTTGCCACCGCCTTCTTCGCGGTTGTTCTATGCGGCATGTTTGGGGCGGGACGTGAGTTCATGACCAATTTGTTGTTTGAGAACTTTTTTGTCTATGCCGGAGGCGCGGCTGGTGGCCTTGCATACGGACTGTTTGCGAGAAAGTTAGGAGTTTTCCTTTCTCACTGACGACTTGAGAACACCGACTGATCGCATTTGCGTGATCCAGAAGCATTTGCGGGTTACGCTCATGTGATATGCGCGGAGCAGGTTTCAAACCCATATCGGTTTGTGCCGGAGGATTTTCTCCCTGTTGTTCTGCCGAACAGAACCAAAGGAACCCGTTTCATGAACATATCGACCACAAGCCCGTCCAGTTCCCTCTTTCCGCCACTGACCCTTGCGACGCTTTTGACGGCCGTGTTGGCGGGGTTTGCTGCCGACGTGACCTGGGAATTCTGGGCGCGCATCCTGACGCCTTTTTGGGTTGGCGGACCGCTTCAGCCAGCAGCCCTTGTTCAATCGGTCTTTGGTTTTCAGAACTGGTTTCTCGCCGAGGCCATTCATGCCTTCGTGGGCATCGTCGCCTATCCGCTTGGGTATCTGTTTGTAGCTCGCCCGATTGCCCGCACATTGACCCCGTTTCTGCCATGGTGGGTTGTTGGCATCGGTTTCGGCATCGGCCTCTGGGTCTTCGCGCTCTATGTGATGGCTCACATTTTTGCAGGCCTGCCGCCTTTCCTCGGCTTTGGTCAGCTGGCTTGGGCGTCTCTGGTCGGCCACGTTCTTTTTGGCATCGTCGCTGCCGGGATTGTTCGCTGGCGCGGGGCATAAGGACTGAGCGCAATTCGTTTTTGCATACAAAAGGCCGGGCATATCGCCCGGCTTTTTTGACTTATACTGATCTGTCGTCTGGCCTCGGGCGCTGTCCAAGTCTCATTTGACGCCGGGCGGCTCTAGCAACGTGCCCCAATTTGTGCGTTCGGACATACGTCTTCGTACATCCTCAGAGATCAACCCTTTGACATTCTCGGGTGCCCAACCACCTCCGATGGCTTTGTAGACAGCGACAAGACTGGTTAACGTGTTTGCTTGCGCGGCGATCAATCTTTGCTCTGCGCGCAATAGACTTCTTTGGGCATTGATGACCCTATCGTATTCCGCTGTTCCTTCCTGGTACTGATCTAGAACTTCGGCAACAGCGCTGCGCCCGGCTCGAACGCTTCTTGCAAGAAGAGCTGCTTCCTGTTTGGACCTTAGAAATCCGACCAATGCGTTTTCGACTTCTGAATAGGCGCTCAGCACGGTCTCTTTATAGTTCAGCAGGGCCTCTTCGTATTTGGCATCTTGAACGCGTACATTGTTACGGATGCGTCCATAGTTGAGGAAGTTCCAGGAGAAGCCAGGATTGATGAAACCGCGGACGGCCCCGTTGTCGAATAGATTCGCGAAGTTGTCTGCGCTAACACCGATGGCGCCTGTGATCGTGAAAGCAGGATAAAGGTCCGCCGTAGCGACACCGATTTGTGCCGATTGAGCTGCGGCAACATATTCGGCATAGCGGATGTCCGGACGTCTGCGCAAGAGGTCTGCAGGTACGCCGATAGCGACTTCCGCCGGGATTCGAGTTAGTCTGGATAGCTTTCCGAGGCGCTCTTTCATATCTCCCGGGGGCTCGCCCAGCAGGAGGCTCAAGGCATTGAGCGCCTGTGTCAAATCCGCCTCATAGGAGGGAATAAGGGCCAGCGTGTTGTTGAGCAGGACCGTTGCTTCGTCGAAGTCGAGCCGTGTTGCAGCACCGTTCTCAAGCCGCAAACGAGTCAGGTTCAAGGATTTGCGTTGCAGGGCGGCATTCCGCCTGGCGATTGTTATGAGTAGCTGTAGCTCTCTGACCTCTGTGTAAGTCGCTGCAACGTCTCCGGTCAGAGTCACCAAGGCGTCGTCATAGGAGGCAATCTCGGCGTTGAGCTCAGCGTTCGAAGATTGGACGTTGCGGCGAATCTTGCCCCATATGTCGATTTCCCAACCGGCATCAAACCCGACGCTCGCCCGGGTAAATTGGTCATTCACAAGGCCAGCGCGTTCGAGGTCGCGAATGAACGGGTCCCTCGTGCTGAAGCGGATGCTTTCTTGCCCTGCCGAAAGGCTTTGATCCTGCGGGAACAACTCGCCTTTGGCGATGCCAAGGGCGGCGCGCGCCTGATAGACTCGTACCCCGGCCGCCTGCAGGCTCATGTTTTGCCGGTAGGCGTCTGCGATCAGCGCATTTAACGTCTCATCGTTGAAAACATGCCACCAGGGAGCCGATTCCGCGCTGCGGGTCGTAAAACCGGTCTTGTGATCGATTGGCAGATTTGCGCCGGAACTCCAGCTATCCAGTCGCGGAGCGTCCGGGCGCTCGAAGTCGGGCCCAACCATGCATCCGCCAAGTAGCAGCAACACGAATAGTGCAAAAATCTTAGACTCGTGCGTCATTACATGCCTACAAATCGAAGGGGACGATGAAGTTTACCCAGGTGTAGAGACGCATGTTGACGCGACGCAGGACACTGACCCATTTGCCATTCTCACCGGTATAAATCGCGGCGGCGCCATGAGCACCTGCTGGCATCCGCGGGGGGGCTGCGTTTGGATCAATGGTGATTTGAACAGCGAAGCGCCCTTGTGGCTTGGGTATAAGGAACTGCGGTACGTCACCACTTGGCTTGATCTGACCCTGTCCTGTCCCATCCCAAATTGACTTGACCTTTCCTGTGAAAATCTGTCCGGGGTAGATGTCGAATGCGACTTCTACGGGTTGGCCCTGTTCCACGAATTTCAGATGCTCCTGATAGAAAGACGCGAGGAAGTAGGGATCCTTGTCTGCAACCAGGGCTGCAATGGAACCGATGCGAAAGCCACCGACGACAAGGCCCGGGCGGGCCTGCTGACTTACGATGACGCCATCTTCAGCCGCGTAAATGGTTGTCTGATCCAGATAGTACTGTGCTTCGTCCACTTGAGACTGTGCCGCGGCTACCTGTGCATTTGTGCCATCTATTGTCGCTGAGGCCGCCAGTTGGGCTTTTACCAAATTGGCGTTGGCCTGTGCGACCTGTGCCGTCGCGGTTGCGAATTCTGCGGTCCATTTGTCGAGTGTTTCTTGTTTGGCTCCGCCCTTGGGTACGAGGGCTTTGTATCGATCAACCTGCTCTTTTGCGTAAACCTGATTTGCATTGGCCATATCCAATGCGTCCTGAGCAATCGAAACGTCCTCTAGCAGGATCTTGGCATTCTGCGTGGCTTGGGCAAGGTTGGCTTGAGCCCCTAGCAACTGCGCTTCGTAAAGCGTTTTCTCGAATTGATATAATTTCTGACCCTTTTTGACCGGCTCGTTCTGTTCAACGAAAATGGCCTCAAGCCGTGTTGGATGAGGTAGTCTGGGAGTGATTTGAACGGTCTGACGAACCAGATGGCCGTCTATGCTGTAAGGGGCGAAGAACCTTAGGAAAACCACCAGCAGGAAGAGTACGTGGAATCCGACCCAAAAGGTTACGACACCCCAGCCGACGCTGAATTTCAAAAGCCTGTACTTGAAGAACACCAACCACATGGCAATGGAGTAGGCGACGAGGATCAGCAGAGCGACCGTCATGCTGACGGCTCTTTCGAGATTTCTTTATCGGTGGCTTTCGTCAGCTCCGGTTCCATGTCTGTCGCGATAGCTGACGACATTGCCAATGGATCGTCCGGCCGGTTCAGCCATTTTCGGACATCAATCGTCAGAGAGTCGTGATACGCCCACATAAGTGCATGGATCCAGGGGAAGAATGTGAACAGGCCAATCCAGCCGCCCATTTTCACCGATTCCGCGTGTGGATGTTTCCGGCGTTCTGCTAATTTCCCAGGCAAGCCACCCAGTGTGATCATTAGATAAAAGAATGCGACCACTGTGAGAAACAGAATAGCAAAAGTCAGATAGTCATAGTGGTCTAGCTCGAAATCGATGATCCCCATCAGGAATTCTCTCTGTCAGACATAGTGCCAACTTTGTAGGCCCTATTTAGACGGGGCGCTTCCGATTCAGTCAACGTTTGATTGAGCTCGATTTTCTGCGCTGAATGTTTCTGGGGAAGTCTTTGTGGTGTGGGCGCGAAAAGCCCGTCGATGTGGGTGCCGTCGTTAGAAGTGCCCCTCTTCAAAGATGGATTTCATTCCCAAATCATTGCGCGGGATTTCCAAGAGTGATGTTTTCGGGGCAGCGTCAGTGGTTCAGGGGATACCAGCGATCGTAAATGTAACAGACATCCTTGGCGAGGATCCCTTGGCTGGTGTAGGGTGGCTGGAGAGTAAACACCTGAGTACAGAAAATCATCCTGCCCGACGCAGCGTTTCGGGCAGTTTTTTAAACTACTCGGTTTACTTGGGGCGGGGGCCCTGCAAGCACAAGTGACTTGGAGGAATAAATTTGCGATGTCGCTGATGGAACAAAAGAACAAGCAAATAATACAAGCTGCAATCGCCGAATTTCAAGAACGCGGATTTGCCGGCGCCAGTATGGACCGCATCTCGGAGCGGGCTCAAGTTTCCAAGCGGACAGTCTATAATCACTTCGAAAGCAAGGAAGTGCTGTTTCAGGCAATCAATCAATGCGTCCTGGAACAGCTGCAGCTGACGACGGATGTGCCCTTTGACGCGAGTGCCCCGATCCGTGACGAGCTGATACGGCTCGGTTGGCAGCAGGGCAGCCACCTCACCGACCCTTGCGCCATGAATATGGCGCGCATGGTCATGGGCGAGATCCTGAGGGATCCGAAACAAGCGGAAATGATAAACAAGCGCATGGACATGGTTCGCCAGGTCAAACGCTTTCTCGATGCCGCCGTTGCCGCCGGAAAATTGTCGGTCCCCGACACATGGGTTGCTGCAGAACAGTTCCTTGGCCTGATCAAGAGCCGAGGATTTTTCCCCAAGCTCTTCGGCGAAGCTCTTGCGACAGAACAGGAAGTTGCCGCGATCATTGACGACAGCGTTGATATGATGCTGAAGAGCTATGGTGTCGAGGATCAGAAAATTCCGGCAACCGGCGCTGCCTAATCTGCGTATTCGCGCTTACAAATCGAAGCTTTCTACCCCTTGCGCTGCGGTATTTACCGGCTAAATTGCGCCGGACTTAGATACGGCTGCCAAGCGGCCCTCACACAAGACTTCGAACGGATTTTCTTTCCATGGCGCATGGTGACATCAAGAAGGTCGTGCTCGCCTATTCAGGCGGCCTCGACACCTCCATCATCCTGAAATGGCTGCAGACCGAATATGGCTGCGAGGTGGTGACATTCACCGCCGATCTGGGTCAGGGCGAGGAGCTTGAGCCTGCGCGCAAGAAAGCCGAGATGCTTGGCATCAAGGAAATCTACATCGATGACCTGCGCGAAGAGTTCATCCGGGACTTCGTTTTCCCGATGTTCCGTGCCAATGCGGTCTATGAGGGCGTCTATCTCCTCGGGACATCCATTGCGCGGCCGCTGATCTCTAAGCGTTTGATTGAAATCGCCGAGGAAACCGGCGCTGATGCAATCGCACACGGCGCAACCGGCAAGGGCAACGATCAGGTTCGCTTCGAGCTGTCGGCCTATGCCCTGAACCCGGACATTAAGGTCATTGCTCCTTGGCGTGACTGGACGTTCAAGTCGCGTACCGACCTGATCGAGTTTGCCGAGCAGCACCAGATCCCGGTTGCCAAGGACAAGCGCGGGGAATCGCCGTTCTCGGTCGATGCCAACATGTTGCACTCGTCGTCTGAAGGGAAGGTCTTGGAGGACCCGAACGAAGAAGCGCCCGAGTATGTCTTCCAGCGGACAGTTGATCCGACCACTGCGCCTGACGTCGTCACCGAGATCGAAATCGGCTTCGAAAAGGGCGACATGGTTTCGCTCAATGGCGAAAAGCTGTCTCCGGCAACACTGTTTGCCGCGCTGAACGATCTTGGACGCGACAATGGTATTGGCCGTCTCGATCTGGTCGAGAACCGCTTCGTTGGCATGAAGAGCCGCGGCATCTATGAAACGCCAGGCGGCACGATCCTTCTGACCGCGCATCGCGCGATGGAGTCCATCACCCTTGATCGTGGTGCTGGCCACCTCAAGGATGAGCTGATGCCGCGCTATGCGGAGCTGATCTACAACGGGTTCTGGTTCTCGCCGGAACGCGAGATGCTGCAGGCCCTGATCGACAAGAGCCAGGAGCACGTCACCGGCACGGTCAAGCTGAAGCTCTACAAGGGCAATGTCATGGTCGTTGGCCGTGCCTCGCCGTTCTCGCTCTATTCTGAAGAGCTGGTGACCTTCGAAGATGATGAAGGTGCTTACGATCAGAAAGATGCTGCGGGCTTCATCAAACTGAACGCCCTGCGCCTGCGGACCCTGGCCAAGCGCGACCGCCTCGGCTGAGTTCAGTCAAGTTGCTGACTTGAAGGGGCGCCGAAAGGCGCCCTTTTGCGTCTGACGCGCCTAACGTCGACTTTTGGGCGTAGACTTTTGATGCCTCAAGAGCGAGTGCCACGCGAAGCTGGAACCAAGGTGGTTTCCAGGTGTTTGCCAGGACTTGCCAAACAACAGAGTGATCCAGATGGAACGTTGGTTCGGTCTTGCCGTTTTTCTTTTCGCTGTCGTTGGTGGCGGGCTCCTGATCGGGGCAACCAATCTTCCTGGCGCGTGGTATCTCGCGCTGGAGAAGCCGACCTTTACGCCACCCGGCTGGGTCTTCGGGCCTGCCTGGACGACGCTTTATGTCCTGATCGCGATTGCAGGATGGCGCACCTGGTCGCGTACCGGCCACAGCGCAGTCTTTTCCCTCTGGGTCCTGCAGATGGGGTTGAATTTCGTCTGGAGCCCGATTGTCTTCACAGCGCATGGCCTTGGTGCCGGCCTTGCCGTCATCCTGGTGATGCTGGTGACGATCCTGGCGTTCATCCGCATGAGCTGGGGGGCGGACAGGCTCGCAGCACTGTTTTTTGTGCCCTATGCGCTCTGGGTCGCCTTTGCGAGTTATCTCAACGCCGGGCTTTTTCTGCTCAACTAGGTGGCCTGGCGCTCGTTGGCTTGATGCCGTTGATCAATCGGCGAGTTTCTCAACCCCGTCTTGATCCGAACAGGTTTCCAGCGCTTCTGCAGCTGTCTGGCCGCCGCCGATCGGTGCGTCCGACCAGATTTCGGCAAGTGGGATGAGCACAAAGGCGCGCTCGCCCATGCGTGGATGCGGAACGGTGAGATTGTCCTCATCCACGGTCTCTGTTCCGTAGATCAGGACATCGATATCGATGATGCGCGGGCCCCAGCGAATATCCCGAATGCGGCCGAGCTCGCGCTCAACCTCCAGACAACGATCAAGCAGCGCGCGCGGCGACAGGGTCGTTTCGACGGTGATGCAGATGTTGCGATAGTCATCCTGCGGCACCGGGCCCCATGGCGGGGTGCGGTAGTCGGATGATCTCGCAGTGACTGCAATGCCCTGGCTGGCATTCAGCGATTCAACGGCCGCATCGAGATTGGCTTTGGTGTCGCCCATGTTGGAGCCAAGGCCAAGAGCTGCCCGGGTCGTCAAGGTCATTCAGCGCGTTCCTTCAAGGTGGCTTCCAGGATCCGGGCTACGTCCGCATGAGGGCGGACGTCATGAACCCGGACGATCGCGGCGCCCTTTTGCATGGCCAGAAGATGGACCGCCATTGATCCGAAAAGCCGCTCGTCCGTTTCCACGTTCAGGACGGCGCCGATCATCCGCTTGCGGGAGGCGCCTGCCAGAACGGGAAGACCGTGTTTCAGGAGGCTTTCGAAGCGGTTCAGAATCTGGAAGTTCTGGTCGATGGTCTTGCCGAAGCCAAAGCCCGGATCAAGGATTAGCTTTGCGCGAGGAATACCGGCCTTGTCTGCGAGCTCCATAGAACGTTCAAAGCTGCGGTCGATGTCCGACAGGATATCGATCTGCTGATCTGCGGCGTCCCGGTTGTGCATCATCACGACATGTGCCGCGGTTGCAGCAGCTGCATCGGGCATGGCGGGGTCTTTCTGCAAGCCCCAGACGTCGTTGATGATCACCGCGCCTTCCGCGCAGGCCCGACGTGCGATTTCCGCCTTGTACGTGTCGATCGAGACGGGAACGCCCAGATTGGCCACGGGCGCAAGGACCCGAGCGATGCGTGCCCATTCGTCCTCCACGGAGACAGGCGCGGAGCCGGGCCGGGTGCTCTCGCCACCAATGTCGATAATGTCCGCACCCTCGTCGAGCATCTGGCGGGCATGGGCCACAGCCTGATCCACCGCGTTGTGCCGGCCGCCATCGGAAAAGCTGTCCGGCGTCACGTTCAAAATGCCCATCACATGCGGACGGCCTGCGCCGACAAGATCAGGCAGGTGGTAGCTGGCAGCTCGAGACATCTTTGATTGCAATCCTTCTGTTCAATCGGCTGTGTGCCGGTTTAGACAGTCAGGGTCAAGACGATAGCTGAGGGCAAAACACTGTCTTAGTCGACAGCAGCCTTTGCGATCCGATGTCGCTGTCCGAGGATCAGGTACAGAAAGACTCCGACTGCAGGCATGGCGGGAATGATGGTTGCCATGCCGAACAGCGGATCTCCGGTCGCAGCGATGGCAAGACTGCCGAGAATTCCGCCGCCGAATTGCATGAAGCCTGTCATGGAGGATGCGGCACCCGCGATTTGCGGGAAATCCTGCATTGCGGAAGTCAGGGTCTCGGGGAGAATGAACGCCAGAAAAAAGGTAAAGACGCCAACAGGTCCCATGACACCCAGATAGGTCGGTTCCTGAAGCCTCAGGATGGTGAACATCAAGACCGCCGCGAACAACATGCCTGCCATGCCGAAAGGCAGAAGTTTGTGCGCCTCTGTTTTCTTCAAGAGCCGCCCGGCCACGAGCGTGCCGGTGATGAAGCAGATCGACTGAAGCATCATGCCCAGGCCGAACTGCGCGGGCGTGAGGCCAACTTCGTGAATCAGCACGAAGGGCTGAACCGTCGCCATGGCATAGAGGTTGCCGAGGCTGAAGGCGAGGAGCAGGCTCGGTCGCATGAACCTCACGTCGCGCAGCAGCGTTAGGTAGTTGCTTGCCAGCCGCTGCGGGTGGATGTTGCTGATCGACTTGTGCGCATTGGTTTCGCGCTGAAACAGTGCGGCGCTAACCATCAATGCAACGCCATAGACAATCATGCAGATGAAGATCTCGCGCCAGCCGAAGAGTTCCAGGATTGCGCCACCAAGGGTTGGGGAGACTGCGGGGCCGAGCGCCAGCATGCTGCCGATGGTGTTCATGATGCGCGCTGACTTCTGACCGGTGAACTGGTCGCGGACAATGGCGCGTGATGCCGAAATGCCTACGGCCGCTCCAACACCTTGGATTGCGCGGGCGACCA
This sequence comes from Labrenzia sp. CE80, assembly GCF_009650605.1. Classification (NCBI taxonomy): domain Bacteria; kingdom Pseudomonadati; phylum Pseudomonadota; class Alphaproteobacteria; order Hyphomicrobiales; family Stappiaceae; genus Labrenzia; species Labrenzia sp. CE80. Next base: position 81,053 of record NZ_WAJT01000003.1, on the reverse strand, counting down.
TCATCCAGGTTACATCGGGTGCGAAGGTCGCGACGATTGTCGATACGAGATAGAGTGTCAGAAACGCGAGAGTCACCGGTTTGCGGCCGAAGGCGTCCGACAGTGGCCCGCACAGCAACTGCGTGAAAGCGAAGCCGGCGAAATATGCAGTCAAGGTCAGCTTGATCATGGATTCGGTTGTGTCGAATTCCATGGCGAGCGCCGGCATGGCTGGTGTGTAGAGTGCCATGGTGATGGGGCCGATGGCGACAAGAGCAGCGCCCAGAATCGCTGTCCGGCGCTCCGACATGACCGGTTCGACGGTTCTTACTTCACGCACTTCCCGGCTTCCCCGTTCAGCAGGTTGTCTTTCATGGTGCCCAGGATGGCTTCCATCTCGTCGCGTTGACGTTCGCTCATGCCAGCCAATGTTTCGGAGCGCACCTCAATGATTGCGTCCTCGATTTTGCGGATCACTGGATCAGCTGTATCGGTCAGCGTGATAAGCTTGGCGCGGCGATCTGCCGGATCAATGGTGCGCTTGATCAGGCTGGCGGTCTCTAGGGAATCCAGGTAGCCAACCAGGGTCATGGGTTCCACGCTCATCCGCTCGGCCAGCGCCGCCTGCCGTAGGCCCTGATGACGCCAGATAAAGGTCAGTGTGCGTGCTTCGGCGACCGTCAGGCCGGTGTCGACATGCGTCAGGGCGATTTCAAAACGTTTGCGCAGCAATCTTGCGATGTCCACGATCATCAACGTGACAACGCTTTGCGGAACCGGTGGCTTCATGAGGGTCTCTTTTGTAAGGTTACCTTACTTTATAGAGGCCGCAGTAATCATGTCAATCACAGGCCATCTCTTCGCATTGCACATAAGGCCGCTTCAGACTATATAGAGCGCAAATTTCGGCCGTCGTGGCCGATTTCCGAACAAACGTGAGCCAAGACATCTGCTGCGGGCCCTCCGGCCCGCAAATGTCTTTTGGAGCCCTGAAATGAACTTGCGCAATATCGCCATCATCGCACACGTCGACCATGGCAAGACAACTCTCATCGACGTGCTGTTGAAGCAGTCCGGAGCATTCCGCGAAAATCAGCGCACGGAAGAGCGCATGATGGACTCCAACGACATCGAGCGTGAGCGTGGTATCACCATTCTTGCGAAGGTGACGTCGCTGGTCTGGAAAGACACACGCATCAACATCGTGGACACCCCTGGCCACGCCGATTTCGGCGGTGAAGTGGAGCGTATCCTTCACATGGTCGACGGTGTGATCCTGCTGGTGGATGCTGCCGAAGGCCCGATGCCGCAAACGAAGTTCGTGCTCGGCAAGGCCCTGAAGCTTGGCCTCAAGCCGATCGTTGCGATCAACAAGATCGACAAGCCCGAGCAGCGTGCCGACGAGGTACTTGACGAAGTCTTCGACCTCTTCGCATCTCTGGATGCCAACGAAGATCAGCTCGACTTCCCGGTCCTCTACGGATCTGCCAAGCAGGAATGGATGGCGACCGAGCCGGAAGGACCCCAGGAAAACATGGACGCTCTTCTTGACATGGTTGTCGAGAAGGTTGCCGAGCCTGTTTCCGAGGAAGGCTCTTTCAAGATGCTGGCGACAACGATCCAGTCTGACCCGTTCCTGGGCCGCATCCTGACGGGCCGGATCGCAGCGGGAACGGCGCTTCCGAACATGGCGGTCAAGGCGCTGTCCCGTGATGGCAAGACGGTCGAGACCGGCCGTATTTCCAAGATCCAGGCCTTCCGAGGTCTTGAGCGTACGTCGATTGAGCAGGGTGAAGCCGGCGATATCGTTTCCATCGCAGGCCTGACCAAGGCGACCGTTGCCGATACCATCTGTTCGCCGGATGTCACCGAGCCGATCCAGGCCCAGCCGATTGATCCGCCCACGCTGTCGATGACCTTCCGGGTCAACAACAGCCCGCTGGCCGGCAACGAAGGCTCCAAGGTCCAGTCGCGCGTGATCCGCGAGCGCCTGATGAAGGAAGCCGAGGGCAACGTTGCTCTGAAGATCGAAGAAACAGATGAGCCGGATGCATTCATCGTTGCAGGCCGCGGCGAATTGCTTCTCGCGATCCTGATTGAAAACATGCGCCGTGAAGGCTTTGAGCTGGGCGTCGGCCGTCCACGCGTTGTTTTCCAGAAAGACGAAGACGGAAAGCTGCTGGAGCCGATCGAAGAAGTCATCATCGATGTTGATGAGGAATTCTCCGGTGCCGTGGTCCAGAAGCTTCAGGAACGCAAGGCAGACCTGCTGGAAATGCGCTCTTCCGGCGCAAACCGCAGCCGCCTGGTCTTCCTGGCTCCGACACGTGGCCTGATCGGTTACCAGGCCGAGTTGATGTCCGATACCCGTGGGTCCGCCATCTTCAACCGCCTGTTCCATGGCTATGCACCTCACAAGGGGCCGATCCAGGGTCGCCACACCGGCGTTCTCCTGTCGAACGGCAATGGTGAGGCCGTGGCCTTCGCACTGTACAACCTCGAAGACCGTGGTCCGATGATGATCGATCCGGGCACCAAGGTGTATCAGGGCATGATCGTCGGCGAACACACCCGTGGCAACGACCTCGAAGTCAACGTGCTGAAGGGCAAGCAGCTCACCAACATGCGTTCATCCGGCAAGGATGACGCGGTCAAGCTGACGACCCCGATCCGTCTCAGCCTCGAGGCTGCACTGTCCTACATTGCTGATGACGAACTGGTCGAAGTGACGCCGGAATCCATCCGTCTGCGGAAGTTCCTGCTTGATCCGAACGATCGCAAGCGCGTCAGCCGTGCGGCCAACAAGGGTGCGGTTGCAAGCTAAGCCTGTGGCATCACCGGGAAAATTGAAAAGCGGGCCTCGGCCCGCTTTTTTTGTTTGAACACATGAGTCAGGATGGCACACAGTGTTTACGAAGCGTAAAGCTTTGTTAATCTTTTCTTGCCAGACTTTTCCATGGTGCTGCCAGAAGGGAGCATCGTAAAAGCTGGCCAGGAGGCCATTATGCCAACGACGATTGAAAGGCCACCTACGGCCCCGGTCGTGGCGCATGCGACAGAATACCCGCCGGACCGGGAACGCCGGGACGACCCGCGGGATGAGCACAACAGTAAAGAGTCACGCGCGCAGCGCCATGATCCAGACACCGGTTCCTCCGACGAGGCGCCGGCCGTTCTTGTTGATGCCGAACACCACGAAGATCACCGTCTTGACGGCGTCGCGGCCTATCGGGCAACGGCGCAGCATGTTCTCGACCCGAAAAAGACGACGGTGCGGCGCCCGAGTACGCTCGGCGTGCCGGAGCATCAGGCTCCAGAGACCGTCCGCCATGCCTATGAGGATCATGGCGGACAGGAAGAGAGACATAGTCTCAACGTTTCGACCTGAGCTGCTATGGCTTTGCCTGGTCTGCTCGGAAGCCGCTGTGACGCTTCGGCTTGAAGCTCGCCGGGGCTTTCAGGGCTTGTGACGGGGTCCGGTGTTCTTTATATGGGCGGGAGCTATGTAGTTTCCCGTATTCGCTGTTTCCGAAAGTGAGCGGGCTTTTGGGAAGAATGGCGTGCTGGATACCATCCTTAGCCTTGCGGCGACCAATCTGTTGTCGCCGATTATCCTGTTTTTCGTCCTGGGGCTGGTCGCTTCTTTCTTGCGATCCGACCTGTCTGTTCCAGAGGCCGCAGCGAAGGCTCTTTCGATCTATCTGCTGTTTGCCATCGGCTACAAGGGCGGTGTGAGCGTCAGCGATCACGGCATTGATGCCAGCTTGGTGTTGACGCTGATTGCCGGGCTTTTGCTTTCTTTTGTGCTGCCGCTTGTTGCCTTTGGGCTTTTGAACGCCATGACCGGTCTCGGCCGGACAGACGCTGCAGCTGTGGCTGGGCACTATGGCTCGATCTCGATTGTCACCTTCGTAGCCGCGACATCCGTCCTGCAAAGTCAGGGCATCGCAACTGAAGGCTATATGGTGGCGGTTGCCGCAGGCATGGAAGCGCCCGCGATCTTGTCCGCACTTTGGCTGGCGACCCGTGGCCAGGCCCAAGAACAGGGAACCGACAGTGGGCTTTGGCGGGAAATCCTTCTGAACGGCTCCATCGTGCTCTTGATCGGCTCCTTCCTGATCGGGTTCATAACCGGTCCGAAGGGACTCGCCGACATTGAGAGCTTCATCGTTTCACCGTTCAAGGGTGTCTTGTGCCTGTTCCTGCTGGACATGGGACTGGTTGCGGGTCGGGGCCTGCGGACGAGCGCGAGTGTTTTGCGTCCAGGTCTTGTCCTGTTTGGTGTGATCATGCCGCTCGTCGGTTCTGCGTTCGGACTTGCAACGGCTCTTCTATTGGGACTATCGCCCGGTGGGACGATGTTGCTGATGACCCTGTCGGCGTCTGCTTCCTATATTGCAGTTCCCGCAGCCATGCGCGTTGCTTTGCCGGAAGCAAACCCATCGATTTATCTGACGCTGTCGTTGGGGATCACATTCCCGTTCAATCTGACGCTTGGCATTCCGCTGTATCTTACAATGGCGACAGCGTGGGGAGGCTAGGCTGATGGAAACTAGTATCGCAAAGCGGGTCGAGATTATCATCGAGAGCCCGATGGAATCCCGTCTGACTGATGCCTTGAACGAGGCCGGGGTCACCGGATACACGGTGTTACCGGTTCTGGGCGGCAGTGGCCGGTCGGGCCGTTGGAGCCGCGAAGGCCAGGTGTCACGTGCAGGCGGCATGGTCGCTGTAATCTGCATCATCCGGGAAGATCTGCTGGATGGTCTTCTGGATGCGGCCTTCAAGGTTGTGCAGCGGCACATTGGAGTGGTCAGCGTCACCGATTGCCAGGTTCTCAGAACCGAACGATTTTAGCAAACAACTTGCTTTGAAGCCTTAAGCCTGTCTGTCGCCGCCGTGACCAGCCTCTGGAAGGCGTGAACAGCCGGAGTTGACTGCGTATTGGCTTCGCCGTGCTGTTTCTCATATAAGCGGTCGAGTCTTGTCGATTGTCGCTTACGGAGGCCGAAGTTTTGACATTTCCTGAAAGTCTGTTGACCGGTTACGGTCGATACTTTGAAAAAGGCTTTGTCCGCTACAAGGAAACACACGAACACCTTGCGGTTTATGGCCAGAAGCCTGAGGTTATGGTCATTTCGTGCTGCGATAGCCGGGTGACGCCGGAAGGGATCTTCCACGCGGGACCGGGCGAGCTCTTCGTGCTGCGCAACGTTGCCAACCTGGTGCCTCCTTACGAGGAAACCGAGGGACAACACGGCACAAGTGCGGCCTTGGAATATGCGGTGACGGCGCTGAAGGTCCAGCATGTGGTTGTTATGGGACACGCCAAATGCGGTGGTGTTCAGGCGTTCCGGGAAAATGCCAATGCGCCTGCCTTCAAGGGGGATTTTATCGGCCGCTGGATCAAGCTCTTGGAACCGGCCGCCATCGCCATGGCATGTATGCCGGTCGACAAGATTGATGATCCGCAGCTGGCCATGGAATATGCCGGTGTGCGCCAGTCGCTCAAGAACCTGCACACATTCTCATTCGTGGAAGAAGCCATCAGCAAAGGCGAACTGAGCCTGCACGGAGCCTGGTTCGACATCGGCTCGGGCGAGTTGAGGGTCATGGATCCTCATACGGAAAAATTTGAAACCGCGATTTCCGGCACACCAGCCGAGTGAATATCGGTTCACACCTCAAAAGGGTCAGGGTGGCTCAAGAGCCTTCCCAGACAGCATCGAAAAATGCCACTTCAAGCGCGCACATGTCCTTGAAACATTGGGCGACCTGCTTCTGTTCGGTATCGCTTAGCGGGCTGCCGACAGCATCCATCTCTTCACGCAGCCAACCGACGAAGCCCTCAAAGCCTGGCACCGCATGAAGGTCGATCCATTCGGCAAGGTAGAAAGCCTTGGGGCGTGGTTTCCTGGCTTCGCGCAGTCCCCAGGTCAGATACACCCATTCGGCGCAAAGCAGGCAGGCAAGGCCTTCGGCATAGGTGCCCTTGCCGGATGAGGTCAGCAGCAGGTGGGAAAACTGGCGGGTGACAGACCCTTGGGCGGCTGTCCGATAGGTTGCCTCAGAGACATTCAAGGCTGCAAAAGAGCGCTCGAAATAGTCGTTCTCCTCGGACGTCAGCAGCGCAAGAAATGCGCTTAGCCGCGCCTTGGATCGCATGGTCGGCGCTTTGGCGACCAGATAGCCGAGGGTCGATGCCAAGTCGGTGATGAAGGTATAGTCTTCGATCAGATAGCGGACATAGGCCGGGGCAGGCATGGTGCCGTCGCCGATGGCCTTGGTGAACTCATGCTCCGTGGCGGCAGCCCAATCCGAGCCGGCCTGAAGAACCAGCCAGTCGCTGAAACGGGCTGATGGCGTCTGGACCTCATAGTCCCGGAAGGAGGCTGCTTGCGTGACGGCCACGGCGGCGTCTTTCGTGTGACTGGGCATGTGACTTGCCACGTGACCTGGAAGCTAATTGGATCAAGCGCACTTTCGTCGATGCGCTTGATCCATGAAATTCTTAGGCCGCTGCCTTTTTCGGCTGGATCAGGCCACGGTTGACCAAAACCTCGGCGATTTGAACCGTGTTGAGCGCCGCCCCCTTGCGCAGGTTGTCGGAGACCACCCACAGATTCAGGCCGTTTTCGACGGTTGCGTCTTCGCGGATGCGAGAGATGTAGGTCGCATCTTCGCCGGCGCTTTCGTATGGCGTCATGTAGCCGCCGTCTTCCTGCTTGTCGATCACCAGACACCCTGGTGCTTCGCGCAGAATGTTGCGTGCCTCGTCCGCAGAGATCTCGTTCTCGAACTCGATGTTGACGCTCTCCGAGTGACCGATAAAGACCGGTACACGCACCGCCGTGCAGGTAACCTTGATCTTCGGGTCGAGCATCTTCTTGGTTTCCGCCAGAACCTTCCACTCTTCCTTCGTGTAGCCGTCTTCCATGAAGCTATCGATATGCGGAATGACGTTGAAGGCGATGCGCTTGGTGAATTTCTCCGGTTCGATCGGGTCATTCACGAAGACTGCGCGGGTCTGGTTGAACAGCTCTTCCATCGCGTCCTTACCGCCACCGGAGACCGACTGGTAGGTCGAGACGACAACGCGCTTGATCTTCGCAGCCTCATGCAGGGGCTTCAGCGCGACGACCAGCTGGGCGGTCGAGCAGTTCGGATTGGCGATGATGTTCTTCTTGGAGAAGCCGGTAATCGCATCCGCATTGACCTCGGGAACGATCAGAGGCACGTCCGCGTCATAGCGCCAGGCCGACGAGTTGTCGATCACGACGCAGCCCTTGGCTCCGATCCTGGGCGCCCATTCCTTGGCGACCGAACCGCCAGCAGACATCAGGCAGATGTCAGTGTCGGAGAAGTCGTAATTCTCCGTGGCCTGGACCTTCAAGGTCTTGTCGCCGAAGGAGACTTCCGTGCCCTGCGAGCGGCGCGAGGCCAGTGCAACGACTTCATCGGCGGGAAAGCCACGCTCGGCGAGAATGTCGAGCATTTCCCGCCCGACGTTGCCGGTGGCGCCCACGATTGCGATCTTGTAACCCATGTTGAAATTCCTCATCCGTCTCCCCGCTTCAGCCGGTGCCCGGTCCCAGGACCAGCCGGCCTTTCAGCGCCCCCATCCCCGGGGAGCGGGACGAGCGGCACCGTTAAGCGGTGGTGGTCGTAGTCGGTTTGACGGTGGTTGTCGGAGCAGGGGTTGCGCAGGCAAAAGCAGCGCCGGTGAAAACCGTCGTCTGCTTCTTCGCGATATCGGCGCTGTGCCGAACCATGCCTAAGCTCCAGTTGCAAATTACCGGTGACTTTTGGCGCGGAAAGAAACCGATGTCAACTGCCCGCTTTGCGCCGGCCGAGCGACAGGGCGCAAGGTCGGCGGCCGTAATAGGTTCAGCCGGTGATGTCAGCCATTGAACAGGCGGCCTGGGCCGACATGCTTCGTATGCAATCCGGCGCATTCCAGAATGTGCCAGGCCAGAGCCTGGTTGCTGGTGATGACCGGCTTGTTCAACGCTGCCTCGCAGGCTTCGATGACATCAAAACTGCGCAGGTTCGTGCAGGAGGCAAAAACCGCGTCGACGTCATCGCTCGCGCCGATCTCGCAGATCGCTTCCTGAAGTGAAGCCTGGGAAATACGCGCAACGACGGTTTCTTCTTCCTGTTCGAAGGAGCCAAGCGCCGCAATCTCGAGACCGGCCGCCTCAAGATTATCCTGCAGGGTTCTGGAGACAGATCTTGTGTAGGGAGACACGAGTGCCGGGCGTTTGACACCGAGATGGTGGCAGGCTGCGAGCACCGCGCTCATCGGATTGGTGACTTTGGCGGAAGGGTGCTTGCTTTGAACCGCCGCGGCGACGTTGTCAGGTCCGATCACCGCTGTGCCCGATGTGCAACAATAGGCGATGACGTCCATTGGCTGGGCGTCGGGAAGCAGACCGGCTGCGCGTGGCAGTTCTTCATACATGGACTGCAGGGTTTGCGGCGTGACGTCATGGGCGCTGGGAATCCGGGAGTGATAAAAGGCAACCCCCTCAAGTCCGGAGAGGGATCGAAACTCGACCTCCAGCGTTTCGTCCGACTGGAGGACGATCAGGCCGATGGCCGCGCGCGATGCGTTGCCTGCGTCAGCCTCGAACGGCAGGTGTCTGGATTGCAGTTCCCTCAGGGTCATTGTGCGGGCTTTCTATAAAATGGGGAGTTCGGGCGCTGCCCGCCGTGACAAGAGCTGAGCTGGTCCATCTCGAATAACGATATTTTCCTCATGGACCATCATCTTTCCGTCCGACAGGTCCATGCTTGGTTCAAGGGTGATCACCATGCCCTCTTGCAGGATCGTCTCGTCGAAGTCGATCAGGGACGGCGCTTCGGTAAGCTGCATTCCGAGCCCATGGCCGAGACGGCCGACGTTGCTGCCGGTGTCGCCGATCCGGTTGTTCATGAGTTTGAACAGGTTCGCGCAGGTCATGCCGGGTCGCGCAGCCTCGATGGCGGCCTCCGTCGCGGCATGGAGGCGGGCATAGGCGGTCCTGGCTTCAGAACTTGCATGGCCAATGGCGAAGTTTCGATCGAAATCGCAGAAATAGCCGTTCAGGGTCGCGCCCGTGTCGAGCATCAGGACATCGCCGGCTTCAAGTGGCTTGTCGCTCGGCGGTGAGATGACGTCGCCGTAGCCGCCGGGGCCTGCACCGCCAACAAGATAGGGTACGTCATCAGCGCCGCGTTGCAGAAGCTCGATCCTGAACGCTCGAAAGGCGTCTTTCAGGCTCTGGCCTTCGCGGAACAAATTGCGCGCGTTTTCGAAAGCCTCGGAGGCGACCACGCAAATCTTCGATATGACCTCTATCTCGAGCTCCGACTTGACCATGCGCAGAGCCTGAACGAGCTTCGTCGCGTCACAGAATTCGGTTGCAGGCAGAGCGTCCCGAAGACGTGTGAAATCGTGCAGTGGCATGCGTAGGGAGGTCTCTCTGCCCATCGGTAGGCCGACACGCGCCCTGCCGTGCAGGGCAGAGGTCAGGAGTGAAAGTCCGTCATCATCGGCATGAGGCGAGGAAAACGTCCGGATGTCATCAATCCAGGTGGTTGTCATCAGATTTTCGCCGATGGTCGGGATGACGGCGATCGGTTTGCCCTCAGCAGGGACGACGAGAAACCACGGACGGGTCGGGCTCTGCCAGAACAGGGTTCGGAATCCTGTGAAGTAGCGCAGCTCGGCTTCGGTTGTGAACAGGAGCGCGTCCAGACGATGCTCACGCATCGCGCGTTGGGCCAGGTCGAGGCGCCGCTCGTATTCCCGGGCCGGGAAATCTGGTGTCGTCATGAAAGGTCTCTTCCCGCAGCCTGACCCGATCTCAACGGATGTTAGTCCGGTCAAGGCGAGAAAGGAAAGAGGGAATGGCTTTGATCGCTGGCGGGATGACCGCCGGCTGTCAAGAAAACTTCAAACGACTGTCACCAATCCGCCATGGGCCCCGCCTAGCTTCTCGCTTGAATTTCAGGTCATTTTGAAATGATTTTTTAGAACGTTACGAGGAGGAATAGATGGCATTTTCTCACAAGCACTCTCTGGCAAGCGTAAGCTTTGCCGTTGCATTTGGCTTCGGTGCAGCTGGTGCTGCATCGGCCGGTTCCTTCTTCGAACGGATCAACAGCTATCCAGTTTACAAGACCCTCGCGGAGGGGGTTGATCCGGCGACCGAAACAGTCGCCGAGATCATTTCCGCATCCAAGGATGGCCGTACGCTGGGGTTCACTGACAGCCCCGGCGAAGCCATCGTGTTCGTGAATGCGACCAACCCGAACAACATTCAGCCAAAGGCGCGGGTTGCGCTCGGCGGCGAGCCGACGTCGGTCGCTTTTGGAGCAAAGGCTGCCTACGCCGGTGTCAACACCAGCGAAGATTACATCAATGCTTCAGGGCATCTGGCGGTGATTGAGCTCGAGAACATGGGCATCGTTGCCAAGTGTGACGCGAAGGGCCAGCCAGACAGTGTTGCCGTCTCTGCCGATGGCAAATTTGTTGCCATCGCTATCGAGAATGAGCGCGATGAAGACCTGAATGACGGTGTTCTGCCGCAGATGCCGGCTGGGCACCTGGCGATTTTCGATCTTGATGCAGATGGCAAGCCAACAAACTGCGACAACGTGCGTATCGTTGATATGACCGGTCTTGCGGAAGTTGGTGGCACAGACCCTGAGCCGGAATTTGTCTCCATCAATTCCAAAAACCAGGCTGTCGTCTCGCTGCAGGAAAACAACCACCTGGCGATCGTTGATCTGGCCTCCGGCGAAATCACGGCGCATTTCTCCGCCGGAAGTTCCAGCGCGGACGCAATCCCGGTTTCCAAGGGCCTCATGAGCGATGCCTCCGGCTCGATCAAAGATGTTGCGCGTGAGCCTGATGCCGTCGCGTGGATCGATGACGAGCGCTTCGTCACCGCCAACGAGGGCGATTATAAGGGCGGCTCACGCGGCTTCACCATCTGGAACGCCAAGGGCGATGTCCTGTTTGACAGCGGAAACGCGATGGAGCACCTGGGCATGTCCCACGGGCACTACCCGGCCAAGCGTGCGTCAAAGAAGGGCACGGAGCCTGAAGGCGTCGCTGTTGGGGAATTTGGCGGAGAGACGCTGATCTTCGTGAACTCCGAGCGAGGCAACTTTGTCGCTGTCTACAAGGACACGGGAGCTGCGCCCGAGTTTATTCAGTTCCTGCCAACTCACGTGGGTCCTGAGGGCCTTCTTGCCATCCCGTCCCGTGACCTTTTCGCAGTCGCCAACGAAGTCGATGAAGATGGCGTGCGGGCCCATGTCAGCCTCTATCAGTTTGGCGCCGAGGCGCCGGCCTATCCGACGATCGTGTCCGAAACAGATCCTGAAACGCGCGGTCCGATCGGTTGGGGCGCTCTTTCCGCTCTCGCGGCAGACCCAAGCGATGCCAACAAGATTTACGCCGTTACGGACAGCTTCTATGACAAGTCGAAGATCTTGACCGTGGACATTTCGTCCAAGCCGGCAAAGATCACCGGTGCAGTCGTGCTGCATGGATCTGACACGGCCAAATACGACCTTGAAGGTCTTGCCGTTTCCAAGGATGGCGGTTTCTGGCTCGCTTCTGAAGGCCATCCGGAGAAAGAGCTGAAGCATCTGCTGCTCAAGGCGTCTGCCGATGGTGCGGTTCAGGAAGAGATCGAACTGCCGGCCGAGCTGATTGCTCAGGCTGAGCGTCACGCCTTCGAAGGTGTTGCCGAGTTTGAGAAAGACGGCGAGACGCTTGTTGCGGTCGCTCTGCAGCGCGAATGGAAAGACGACCCGAAGGGTATGGTCAAGCTTGCGATCTACAATCCTGCGGACAAGTCCTGGGGCTTTGTCCACTACCCGCTTGATGCTCCGACAAGCCAGGCTGGCGGTTGGGTCGGCTTGTCCGAGATCGTCTCTCTCGGCGGCGAAGAATTTGCGATCCTTGAGCGGGACAACAAAGGTGGTGAAGACGCTGCGATCAAGCAGATCACGGTGGTCTCGCTAGAGGGTATCAGCCCTGCCAAATATGGTGATGATCTGCCGGTCCTCGAGAAGCGGATGGCCATGGATATTCTGCCGGCCCTCGCAGCGTCCAAAGGCTGGGTTCTCGACAAGCCGGAAGGCCTTACGGTCACCGCTGGTGGTCGTCTGATCCTGGTCACCGACAACGACGGTGTTGACGACGCTCCGGGAGAGACCCTGCTGATCGACCTGGGCCCGGCGACCCGCCTGAACTAACACAGTCCGGTCCTCCCAAGACCGACCAAAGAAAACGCCCGGATGCTGATGCCTGCATCCGGGCGTTTTCGATTCTCAGCGTGGTTGATCGGGCTACTGTGCGCGTTTGTAGACCGAGACATTGGTGAAGCTGTCGACATCGACGAGATGGACGACCTGGGTCACCGTCAGCGTCTGACGGTCTGTGGAGAGTTCGCGGGTGGCCTTCATGATGGTCAGGCCGCCACGGCGGGCCTCGGAAACCAGCTTGTCGTCTCCGTCGAAGACCAGACGCATCGCGTCGACCAGACCACTCTTGCCCAGTTTGACTTCCGGACCGTCCGGCAAGGCTTCAAAGTTGTCATTGGTGACTTCGCCGTCGGCGCTGACCGTGTTCATCGAAAAGACGGCCATGCCGAAGTTGTCCTCAATCTTCAGCGTCGCGCTTTTGGGCGGATCGCCCTGTTCGAACTCGCTCTCATCTGCATCGAGGATCCAGGTGCCGAGGAAGGGGCCGATCTTGTCGCTCATGGTCGGGGTCCTGTCATCATCAGGGATAAAGGGCTTTGGGCGCTTATAAAGAAAACGGCCGCCAGGAGGAAACCCACCCCGGCGGCCGTTTGTGAAATAAACGCCGATCAGGCGCTCAGGGCATCCAGCTCGGCGACGATGGCATCGCCCATCTCGGCGGTGGAGATGGTGGCTTCGCCAGCTGCTGCGATGTCCTTGGTGCGCAGGCCCTTGTCGAGGGTGTTTGCGATGGCCTTGTCGAGCATGTCGGCGGCCTCCACCAGTTCGAAGGAATAGCGCAGAGCCATGCCGAAGGAGGCGATCATGGCGATCGGGTTTGCAGCGCCCGTGCCGGAAATGTCCGGAGCGGAGCCGTGCACCGGCTCGTACATGGCCTTGCGGCGGCCGGTCTTGGCATCCGGTGCGCCGAGCGATGCGGACGGCAGCATGCCGAGCGATCCGGTCAGCATGGCGGCAACATCCGACAGCATGTCGCCGAACAGGTTGTCAGTGACGATGACGTCGAACTGCTTGGGCCAGCGCACAAGCTGCATGCCGCCGGCGTCGGCCAGCATATGGTCGAGCTGGACGTCTTCGTAGCCGTTTTTGTGGGTGTCGGTGACGACCTCGTTCCAGAGCACGCCCGACTTCATCACGTTCCGCTTTTCCATGGAGGTGACTTTGTTGTTGCGGGTGCGGGCAAGCTCGAAAGCGACCTTGGAGATGCGCTCGATCTCGTAGGTGTCATAGACCTGTGTGTCTACACCGCGCTTCTGGCCATTGCCCAGATCGGTGATTTCTTTCGGCTCGCCGAAATAGACGCCGCCGGTCAGCTCACGCACGATCAGGATGTCGAGGCCCTCGATGATGTCCTTCTTCAGGGAAGAGGCACCGGCAAGAGCGGGATAGCAGATGGCCGGACGCAGGTTGGCGAAAAGCTCCATGTCCTTGCGCAGACGCAGGAGGCCGGCCTCAGGGCGGTGTTCATAAGCGACATCGTCCCACTTGGGACCACCGACAGCACCGAAGATCACCGCGTCCGACGCCATGGCCTTGGCCATGTCTTCTTCGGAGATGGCCTGGCCGTGCGCATCATAGGCCGCGCCGCCGACGAGGCCTTCGTCGCTTTCGAACGTGTCACCGCCGCGGGTGTTGAACCAGGAAATGACCTTCTTCACTTCGGTCATGATTTCCGGACCGATGCCGTCGCCCGGCAGGAGAAGCAGATTATGTGTCGCCATGGGTGTCCGTCCCGTGTGTTCTTATGGATGAGAAACCAGATGGCGATTGGGTTAGCGCCTCTCCCTGTGTCTGGCAAGGGAGCGAGGCTTGCAAAGAGTTCAACGATGGTGATGCAAAAGGTCAATCAAGCCATGAGAAGCCGAAACGCCTGCCAGGCGAGATTGAGTGCAAGCAGGGTCATGATCAGCTTGAAACCCTTCTTGAAGGTGGCTTCGGGCATCCTGTTGAGCAGCTTGCTGCCGGCAAGCGTTCCAAGAAAGCCGCTCGCGATCATCAGGACGACGAGCGGCGTCCATGGAGCGAAGGCAAAGCCAAGGAGGCCAAAAGCGAGCACTTTGAAAATATGCATTACGAGTGCTGTGACGGCCTGATTGGCGACAAAACTGTGCCGGGACAGGCCGAGGGTGCCGAGGACGCTTGCGCCGATGGGGCCCGCTGCTCCGAAAAACATTGAAAGAAGCGTTGCTGCGAAACCGGCGGCCGCCATGGCTGGCCGGCCTGTTTTTCCGAAGCGCGGTGGCCGCCCCCAAACCGCCCAGAGAACGAAACAGGCTATTCCCAGACGCAAATAGGGCGCGGGTAGGTTGATCGCGATTGAGCCGCCGATGGCTGCGCCAAGCAGGGCACCTGCCGAAAACCAGGCGAGGATCAACCAGTCGACATGCCGGATCTGAACCAGAGCGCGGCCGGCGTTGGAGCCGAGCTGAACAATGCCATGGATGGGCACCAAAGCCGCGGTGGGCATAACGCTCGCCATGACTGCGATCAAGGCAATGCCACCGCCAAGACCCAGCGCAGCCGTCAGCGCCGACGTCACGAAACTTACGGCGATCAGGCCAAGGCTCACAAACAGGGAGAGCTCAGAAGGAAAAAGAGTGGAAAGGCTTTCGATCAAGGGTCAGGACCATCTGCTGCGCGCATAGTTGATTGCCTCGCGCACATCCAGCTGCCGGGTGGAATTGCCGCTTCTGACATAAAACAGCGAGGACCTGCCGTCTGCCAGATGGGCCGCGCGGGGCGCGGGCCGGATGATCACCATGGCGACATCCTTTCCTTCGACCTTGGCGAAGACCGTGTGGATGAAAGGACAAAGATCGCCGCCTAGGCTCTTGGTCACGATGTCGTTCAGCGTTCTTTCGAAACTATCGAGATCCGGCTGTTTCAAGGTCGATAGGTCGTTGTCGAGCCCAAGGGGGGTGCCGCTGTCATCAACGCCGATTACGAGATAGCCGCCTTGCGCGTTGAAAAAGCCGGCGATGGTCTTTGCGATGACCTTTTCCAGGCCGCGGTTGATGCGGTTCTCGTTAACATCCCAGCGCACGGATGACTTGAACTCGACGCGTGCGCTTTCGCCCTGGCGAATGATGTCAGGGATGAGCGCGATCTGTTCCTCACGCAAAGATTTATAGGCCTTCGCGGTGTTGACGTAGTTGCGCGTGAAAAGTCCGAAGGCGACGCCAACAATTGCGCCCATGATGGCGTAGGCGATGACGATGTCGAAATGACGTGGAAAAAGGATCAACCACAATCTACCGCTCATGAACTCCCAGAAGGTTGGAGCCGTTTCGGAAAAGCGGGACAGCTCCCACCAGACGACAACGAGATTGAGCGGATGGATGACAAAGACGCCAACAATGGCGCCGAGCAGCAGGTAGGCTGTCATCAGGGACAGGCGGTTGCCGGCGAAACGAACCATGTCGATGTGCTTGGCCTCCAGGAACAAGGCGCCGGTGGATCGGCGCCTTGTTCCTGCATAGCCGGATCAGGCGGCGGCAGGCAATGCCGTTTCGGCCAGACGGACCCAATAGGAGCAGCCGTAGGGGATGGCATTGTCGTCGAAATCATACATGGGATGATGCAGACCGGCGCTGTCGCCGTTGCCGGCGAAGATGAAGGCGCCCGGCCGTTCTTCCAGCATGTAGGCGAAATCCTCACCACCCATCATCGGCGGCAGGTCGCGGTTGACCTTGCCCTGTCCGGCGACTTCCTCGGCAATCTTGGCCGCGAAGTCTGTTTCCTCGTCGTGATTTACAACCACCGGATAGCCGAGGATATACTCGATTTCGGCGGTCGCGCCCATGCCTTCGGCAATGGAGGTCACGATGGCCTTGAAGCGCTCTTCGGCAAGCTCGCGAACGCCGGGATCAAGGGTGCGGACGGTGCCGCGCAGGGTGGCTTCCTGCGGAATGACGTTGAAGGCGTTGCCGGCTTCGAAGACGGTGACTGAAACTACGACAGATTTCAGCGGATCGGCGTTGCGGCTCGCGATGGTCTGCAGAGCTGTCACGATCTGCGAACCGGCGACAATCGGGTCAATGGTTTCATGCGGCTTGGCGGCATGGCCGCCGCGGCCGGTGATCTTGACGTGAAATTCGTCGGTTGCTGCCATCAACGCGCCCTTGCGGATCGCGAATTCGCCGACCGGCATGCCCGGGTAGTTGTGCATGCCGTAGACTTCGTCGATGTTCCAGCGGGTCATCAGACCATCGTCAATCATCGCCTTGGCGCCAGCACCGCCTTCTTCGGCAGGCTGGAAGATCACCACAATGGTTCCGTCAAAGTTGCGGGTTTCTGCCAGATATTTCGCAGCGCCGAGCAGCATCGAGGTGTGCCCATCGTGGCCGCAGGCGTGCATTTTTCCTGGCGTCTTGGATGCATATTCCTTGCCGGTGATCTCGTTGATCGGCAGGGCGTCCATATCGGCGCGCATGCCGATGGTCTTGCCGGCGCCGCCGTTCTTGCCCTTGATCACACCCACAACGCCGGTTTGCCCGATGCCGGTCACAACTTCATCGACGCCGAACCCCTTCAGCAGCTCGGCAACCTTCTCGGCGGTGCGAACAGTCTCATAAAGGATTTCAGGGTTCTCGTGGAAATCACGGCGCCAGGCGGTGATCTCATCATGAAAATCGGCCAGACGATTGACGATTGGCATTTAAAACTCCTTGGAAACAGGAACTTGGAGGAAGGTGTCGGGCGCAGCCCATTGCGCCCAGCCTACTCCAAATGATCAAAAGGAAAAGCACAAACTCGCTGAAAAAGAAGGCATGCCAACTTTTTTCGCTGCGATCAATCAGCGCAATGGCAGGAAGCGATAAACGCTGGATTTCTTCACCTCCGCGTCTTCCAGCGCGCCAACGACTGGGACTGAATAGGTGGCGATATGCTCCAGGCGGTCCTTTGGCAGGTAGGAGCGGCCCGGATCGCCAATGAAAACTGGCGTTCCACGGATCAGAATTCTGTCGATGAACGCGATGATGCCGTCGGCCATGTGCTTGTCGTAGAAGACATCGCCACAAAAGAAGACATCGACCTCGGGAGCCGGGCCGGTTGTGATGTCGTCATTTTCAAAGTCTACGACGACATCATTGAGCGTGGCGTTGAGGCGGCCAGCTTCCAGCGCGAAAGGGTCAATATCGACCGCTCTGCAATGCTTGGCGCCGACCATCATCGCCGCGATGGCGACCAGGCCGGAGCCGCTGGCGAAATCAAGCACTGTCTTGCCGCGCGTGATTTCCGGATGATCGAGAATGTAACGGGCGAGCGCTTGTCCACCGGCCCAGGCAAAGGCCCAGAATGGCGGAGGCAGGCCGAGCGCGCCAAGCTCGTCCTCGGTCTTTTGCCAAAGCTCCATGGCCTCATCGGCAACGTGGAGCCGGATCTCTTCTGCGTGGGGTACGGGTTTGACGCGCGTTTGTTCGCGAATGAATGACCGAGGGTCCTTGATGCGGTTCAAATCCGTGCTCCGATCGCCTCAGGCCGGTTTGTCCAGCCCGCCCATTTCGCAAACGAGGTTCCACTCGTCTTCCTTGACCGGCTGGACCGACAGGCGCATCGAGGTGACGAGCGACATGTCGGCAAGCCGAGGCTCGGCCTTGACATCTGCCAGGGTGACGGGCTTGGGAATGTCGCAGACGGCTTTGAAATCGACGCATTCCCAACGCGGGTCGTCGGTCTTCGGGTCCGGATGAATTTCACTGCAGACCTCGACGACGCCGACAACTTCCTTACCGATGTTGGAATGATAGAAAAAAGCCTTGTCGCCGATTTCCATCGCCCGCATGTTGTTGCGCGCCTGGTAGTTGCGAATGCCGTCCCAGGGTTCGCCTTCTTCACCCTTGGCCTTCTGCTGTTCCCAGGACCATTTGTCCGGCTCGGACTTGATTAGCCAGTATTGCACTTACTTTGTCTCCGGATTCTTGACGGCCCAGTTCCACGGACGGATCTCAACGCTTTCGAAAAGATCCGCATGCGCATAGGGGTCTTCCTGGGAAATGGCCAGGGCTTCGTCGCGGTTGGCGGCCTCGATCACGACCAGAGATCCGGTCATTTTGCCGTCGTCGTCCAGGAAGGGACCGGCTGCCTTGAGACCATCGCCGAGGCCCTTGAGAAACTCGAGATGAGCGGCGCGGTTGTCGAGGCGGACCTGAAGTGCGCCCGGCTTGTCTGTGCAAATGAGAGCATAGAGCATTGAAGAGATCTCCTGTTTTCGCCGGAGGTTAGGTCTGACCATGGCGAAACTCAATGGGGGTTTCACCAAAACACCTGGTCAGTTTCGGCCGCTTTCGGCTTCATGCTTCAACGGCCGGGACATGAGGGTGGTCAGCGCCTTGTCGATGGACAAAGTGCCGCTGATGATTGCCGCGACGACTTCGCAAATCGGCAATTCCACATCGTGGCGGCGGCCGAGCTCGACGGCAACTCTGGCTGTATGAGCACCTTCCGCCAATTTGCCGCCCTCTGCGATCAGGTCAGCGGCTTTGCGGCCTTCGCCCAACTCGATGCCAAAACGGAAATTGCGGGATTGCGTCGAAGAACAAGTCAGAACAAGGTCGCCGAGGCCGGACAGCCCGGTGAGCGTCTCATTTTGCGCGCCAAGCGCTGATCCAAGTCGTGTCAGTTCGGCAAAGCCTCTGGCCGTGAGGGCTGCCTGGGCGCTGGCGCCGAGCTTCCGGCCCACGACGGCACCACAGGCGATCGCGAGCACATTCTTGAGCGAGCCGCCGACCTGTGCGCCGGTGACGTCGGTCGATGCGTAGGGGCGGAAGGACGGTGCGGCCATGGCAATCGCCAGCATTTCGGCAGTGTCGCTGTTCTCACAGGCAACGGTGACCGCTGTCGGCAGGCCCTTTGCAACATCATCAGCGAAACTGGGACCGGACAGGATGGCTGGAATTGCATCCGGCAGTTCCTCGGCGAGGATCTGAGAGAGCAGTTTTCCGGAGCTTTGCTCGATCCCCTTGGCGCAGAGAACGATCGGAACGGCGAAGATTCCGATTTCAGTGAGTGCGCGCAGCGTTTCCCGGGTGGTTTGTGCGGGCGTCACCAGAAGCAGGGCATCGGCGGAGCCGACGTCGCGCAAGTCGCTGGTTGCCTCGATCTTCTCATCGAAGGTGATTCCCGGCAGATAACGCGGGTTGTGCTGGCGAGACCTGATCTCGGAGACAACATTCGGATCGCGGGCCCAAAGGGTCACCTGCCGGCCTGCACGGGCCGCGGTTAGCGCCAGAGCCGTGCCCCATGCGCCGCCGCCAAGAACGGCAATCTTGTTGATCGGCCTCATGATCTGGCTCCTTGGATGCGCTGACGCAGCGGATCCAGTTGAGCGCCAAATTCTGCAAAGAAATTGCCGGGATCCATTGCTCTTGGATCATGCAGATCCAGCCAGAACAATCGGAAGCGGATCGGCGGACCGCCGTTGCTGGGGCTCATTTCGAAATGCTCCCACTCTTCCTTTGGCGCTGTGTCGATCGTGGCGTGGTAAAGTTTGCGCAAGTGGCGGCCCTTGAGGGGCCTGTTGAGCGGTGCCTGGATTTTACCATCGGCGGCCATGGTTTCAAACGGGAGGTCCTGGTCCGCGAAGTGTTCGAACGCGGTGTCCAGCGTAAGACCGGTTTCCTCGATGAACTCGCGGCGCGCGCCGATCAGGTAGCTTTCTCCGGGATCGATGGTGCCGCCTGGCACTTGCAGGCCGAGCTCAGGCGTATCCGGCTCATCAAAGACCAGCAGTCTGTCGCCACAGGTCAGATAGACATAGGCCTTGTGGTAGATGCGCATAATCGAATCCGGTGCCAGGAAAGATCACACTACCTATCAACTTCCCGGCGGCTGGGAAACCGCAAGCTTGCAGCCACACACATTTGTGCCGGTTAGACCTTTGCGCCCTTCTTGCCGGAGCCGAGCACGCCGCTCGCGGTTTGGTCCAGTGGCCACCGCGGTCGCGGGGAGGTTGCCATGTCGTCGACGGGCCCGAGGCGCATTTTTTCGATGCCGGCCCAGGCGATCATCGCCGCATTGTCGGTGCAAAGCTGCAAGGGCGGCGCAATGAAACGTGCATTGGCCTCAGATGCAGTGCTGGTGAGTGCCGAGCGAATTTCCTTGTTCGCGGCAACGCCTCCAGCGACCACCACGACGGGCGGACGGCCCGGGAATCTGTCTTCGAACAGGGAGAGTGCCGATTTGGTCCGGCTGGCCAGAACATCGGCCACGGCGCGTTGAAAGGCGGCGCAAAGATCGGCGACCGTCTGGTCGTCGATGGGTTCCAGCTTTTTGGCCTGGGTCCGAAGTGCCGTCTTCAGACCCGCAAAGGACATATCGAGGCCGGGCCGATCCAGAAGCGGCCGTGGCAGCTTGAAGCGGGAAACATCGCCCTGTGCCGCCATGCGCTCGACGGCAGGACCGCCAGGGTAGGGCAGGTCGAGGAGCTTGGCGGTCTTGTCAAAGGCTTCGCCAATCGCATCGTCGATTGTGGTGCCGAGCCGCTCGTAGTCGCCGACGCCCTTGACCAGAAGAAATTGACTGTGACCGCCGGAGACCAGAAGCAGCAAAAACGGAAACTCAAGGTCATCGGTCAGGCGTGCCGTCAGGGCGTGGCCTTCCAGATGGTTCACCGCGACCAGCGGTTTGCCGGCGGCCATGGCGATGCCTTTCGCGGTCATAAGACCCACGATGACGCCGCCGATGAGGCCAGGGCCGGCGGTCGCGGCCACGGCATCGATGTCGTCCCAGTCGCAGTCGGCGTTTTTCATGGCCTCATCGATGATGCGGTCCAGCACTTCGATGTGCGCGCGTGCGGCGATTTCGGGCACGACGCCGCCGAATTCGGTGTGCTCGTCGATCTGCGAGCGGACGACATTGGACAGAATTTCAGCATTTGCCGGTCCACGCACGATGGCCGCTGCGGTTTCATCGCAGCTGGTTTCAATGCCCAGGACGGTCAGCGACGGCATGTCGCAAGCGGAAATGTCTGAATTCATTGCTTCTGCTGCATTGGCCAATGGTACTCAACGGCCTATCATCTGACGACCAAGTTGTCTTTGCGTTTGTGACCCCAAGCGCGCCCTAACATCGGGATGCTGATCCTTGCAATCAAAACCTTTGCGTATCGGAACGCGTGGAAGCGCTCTCGCTCTTGCCCAGGCCCAGGAAACACGTGCCCGCCTGATGGCTGCACATGGGATCGACGAAGACGCCTTCGAGATCGTCGTCATCAAGACGTCCGGCGACCAGATCCAGGATCGGCCTCTTTCCGAAGTTGGCGGCAAAGGCTTGTTTACGAAGGAAATCGAAGAAGCGCTGCTGGACGGGCGAATTGATCTTGCGGTCCATTCTTCCAAGGACATGCCGACCGTGTTGCCGGAAGGACTGGCCCTGACGGCTTTTCTGCCGCGTGAGGATGTGCGTGATGCGTTCATCTCGCACAAGGCCGAGACCTTGATGGATCTGCCTCAGAACGCGGTTGTCGGGTCCAGTTCGCTGCGCCGGCAGGCGATGATCAAGCGCCTGCGCCCTGACATCGAGGTGGTGATGTATCGCGGCAATGTGCAGACGCGGCTGAGAAAGCTCGCCGAGGGACAGGTCGATGCGACGCTCCTGGCCTATGCGGGACTGAAGCGGCTCGGTCTTGGCGACGTGGTAACCAGCCTTCTGGAGCCGGACGACTTTCTTCCTGCAGTCGGGCAGGGGGCTATCTGCATTGAAAGCCGTGAAAAGGACGGGCGGACCCTCGAACTGCTTGCCGCAATTCATGATCAGGAAACGCAGGTTCGGCTCGATGCGGAACGGGCGTTTCTTGCCGTGCTGGATGGTTCCTGCCGCACACCGATCGGCGGTCTTGCGCTTGTCGAGGGTGACCGGATTACTTTCAAGGGCACAATCCTGAAGCCGGACGGATCGGTTGTTCATGACATCGCCCGCGAGGGACCGGCAGCGGACGCTCTTGCCCTTGGCCGTGACGCCGGCGAAGCGCTCAAAGCCATCGCCGGACCGAATTTCCTGGCCAGCTGATCCAATGCGCTTCCTTCTCACACGCCCTGCACCAGATTGCGCCCGAAGTGCCGAACGGCTCAGAGCGCTGGGGCATGAGGCGGTGGAAGCGCCGATGCTGAAAATGGTGGCGACCGATCCGGGAGAATTGGATCTCGCCGGTGTGTCAGCCTTGGCTGTGACAAGCGGTCGGGTTGGCGGACTGCTTGCTGACCGCGCCGATCTTTCCGCGCTCCTTGAATTGCCCGTTTATACGGTGGGGAATCGAAGCGCCGAAGCGATGCGCGCTGCTGGCTTTGACCGTGTGCTGTCGGCAAATGGCGACTTTGCCGATCTGGTCAACCTCATCCTGGCAGAGGCGCCTTGGGGCCGTGTGTTGTATCTTGCTGCAGCGGATCGGGCCGGGGACCTCGAAGGCCATCTGCACCGCGGCGCTGTGGCCTGCGGTCTGGTCGAAGTCTATCGGATGGATCGCGTCACAGATCTTGAACCGGCGGTTCTGGAGGTGCTTAAATCTGGGGAACTCGATGCGCTTCTGCTTTACTCGCGCCGAACGGCGGAAGCGTTGCTTTCAGCCTTGGCTGATCATGAGTTAATGGGGCTTTTGTCCAGCTTGCGCGTCATTGCTATATCGCAGCAGGTTGCCGCAGCGTTGCCGGATACGGCTTGTGTTGAAGTTGCGGCGCACCCAACTGAAGAGGCACTGTTCGCGCAGGCTTTAACAGGTTGTTAACCGAAGCGGTGGAGTCGTTGTTTCCGCAGCGCGGCAAAACGCCCGCCGTTTCTCTACCGCTCCCGCAGCGGGTGTGTATAGTGGCCTTGACGGGCTTTGCGACGTGGCCCGTCGGACGGTGAGGAGACTAGCAAATGGCATCGGACAACGACACTTCCGGCAAGAAGCCTAGCGGAACGTCTTCCAGTTCTGGAACCGGTCCGGGCAGTTCTTCGACGTCGGCAAAACCGACGTCAGCGACTTCTGCAACAAGCAGCGGAGCGGGAAAACGTCCCGTCACGATCGATCTGAAGCCTGAGAAAGTCGGATCAAAGACGCCTGATTCTACCGCTACCAGCACAACCAAGCCGACGACGTCGACTGCCTCCACCTCTTCTACGAGCAGCAGTGCGACACCTCCGAAGCCCTCTTCTGTCCCGCCGTCAAGCAGCGCGCGTTCTTCCAGCACAAGTACGTCGAGCACTGCTTCTTCGGCCACGGGAGCAGGTGCCAAGACGGCGCCGGGCGCGACGGCGGCAAAGCCCGCGACCGAGCCTTCCAAGTCACAAGCTTCCTCGGCATCGACATCCAAACCGTCTTCCGCGAGCAGTTCCTCTGGTTCGAAGTCGTTTTCGCCGCCGCCTGCGCCTTCTGGCGAAAAGGGCGGTGTTGGCGCATTCGGCGTTCTGGTCGCGGCGCTCATCGGCGGTGCGGTGGTTCTCGGCGGCGCCTACGGCCTTCATGTCTCTGGCCTGTTGAAGTTGCAGCCCGAGCAATCCGAGTCCCTGAATTCGGACGTGAGCGATGCGCTTAATCGGCTGTCCGGGCTGGAGCAGAAAGTCGAGAGCCTGGCAAGCGCGCCTGATGCAGGTGCTGGAGTTACAGATCGTCTTGATGGTCTCGAACAGCGGATCGAAGGGCTGGCCACCGAAGCGCCGGCTGCTGCATCCACTGCGCTGGAGACGGAAGTTTCCGACCTGAAATCGGCCTTTGACACACTCTCCGCTCAGGTAGCGAGCGCCGGTACAAGTGAGACTGGTGTCGCGCCAGCAGCGCTGACGGATCTTGAAAAGCGCGTTGAGGTTGCGGAAAGCGCGGCTGCCAAGACCAGCGGGATTGAGACGCAGATCCAAGCGGTCTCCTCCAGTCTGACGGACATGACGACCCGGCTGGAGAATGTCGAGGCGACGGCAAAAGCCGCCCAGACGGCGGTGTCCACCTCTGACGTGTCCCTGAAGACCCTCGCTGACAGTCAGGCTCGGGCGAGCGAAACCCTCGCAACCCTGTCGTCCGATATCAGGACGGCTGGTGAAAAGCAGGCTGCGGATCTGGCAAAGGTACGCGAAGAGCTTGATGCGTTGTCGAAGCGCCTGGCTGCCGTTGAAGCGACCATGGGCGATGCGACAGCGCGCGAAGTGGCGGCCCGCGCCCTGTCTGTCTCTGCGTTGAAATCTGCCGTGGATTCCGGACGGCCTTATGAAACAGAGCTGGCTGCAGTCAAGGCCGGCCTGCCCAAGGACACGGACCTTGCCGCACTTGAGGCGCATGCGAAGAGCGGCGTGGCTCCGGTATCGGTGCTGATCGCGGAATTTCCCAAGGTTGCCCGTGCGATGTTCGCCAAGTTCTCGGAGCCGGCGCGCTCGGGCGACATGCTCGACAGCCTCCTGGCGGGCGCCAAGTCGATCATCGCGGTTCGCGGCCCCGGCGATGAAAGCGGAACCGGACCGGATGCGGTCCTGAGGCGGATGGAACGGGCGGTTGCCAAGGGGGATCTGGCCTCAGGTCTTGAAGCCTATGCGGCCTTGCCGGAGGAGGCGAAGGCCGTTGGTGCGGATTGGGCTCAGCGTGCCGAAGCGCGCGTGGCAATTGACCGCCTGACTGATGCAGCCTCCAGCGAAGTCCTGAACGCCCTGTCGCGCAAGGACAGTTGAGCCGAATTTTTCGCCCATGCATTTGGGCAGACAGCGAATGACCGGACTGTGCCCGGTTAAAGCCAAGGAGCTAACGGAATGATCCGGGTCCTGATCTTTTTTGCCATTCTTTTCGCCGTGACCATGGGGTTTGCATGGATGTCCGACCTGCCGGGCGTCGTGTCGATCAGCTGGCAAGGCTATGTCTGGGAAAAACCACCTGTGATCGTGGGGCTGGTCGCGGGATTGGCCCTGATCGCCTTTCTCCTGGCGGTCTGGATTGTGCTTACGGTGCTCCGCTCGCCCAAGATTGCTACACGCTTTTTCAAGCGCAGGCGGAAGGACAAGGGATACGAAGCCCTCTCCAGTGGGCTGATTGCGCTGGGCACGGGCAACGCCAAACAGGCGCGCCGTCACGGTCTGGATGCGGATCGGCTTTTGAACGATGAACCGGCAACAAAGCTGCTTCTGGCACAGACAGCACAGTTGGCCGGGCGCGATGAAGAAGCGCGGGAGCGTTTCGAGGCAATGCTGGAAGAAAAGAAGACGCGGGCACTCGGCCTGCATGGTCTCTTTATTGAAGCCGAGCGGCAACAGGAACCAGTTGCTGCGCGCCACTACGCTGAAGAAGCGGCCCGTGAAATGCCTGGCCTGGAATGGGCCGGAAAGGCGGTGCTCGGCTATCAGGCTGTCGCGAGCCATTGGGAAGAGGCGCTGAAAACGCTCGAGCGCAATTACACCGCCAAGATGCTCGACAAGAAAACCTATCGTCGGCATAGGGCTGTGGTGCTGACCGCGCTTGCTCAGAACCTGGAAAGCGGCGAGCCGGATCGGGCGTATTCTCTGGCGAAGGAAGCGCATGGTCTTGCGCTGGATCTGGTGCCGGCCGCTGCCCTGGCCGCACGGCTTGCGACCCGCAAGGGCGAAATTCGCAAGGCTTCCAAGCTGATCGAATCCACCTGGCGGGTTTCACCGCACCCGGATCTAGCGGAGGCCTATGCGCATGTTCGCAGCGGCGATTCGGCTGTGGACCGCCTGAAACGCGTGAAGTCTCTGGCAGGCCAGCGCGCCAACACCAATGTGGGCGCCATGGCCGTTGCCCGTGCAGCTCTCGACGCACGCGAGTTCGATGACGCGCGGGAGCAACTGAAAAAGGTTCTGCGCTCCGAACCGGTGCGTGGCGCCTTCCTGATGATGGCGGAGCTGGAAGAAGCCGAGCATGGCGACCGGGGACGCATGCGCGACTGGTTGTCGCGCGCCGTTCACGCGCCGCTCGACAAAGCGTGGATCGCAGACGGCGTCGTGTCTCGTGAGTGGCAAGCGGTCTCTCCTGTCACTGGCAAGCTCGATGCCTTTGATTGGAAGACGCCCTCAGGCTTTGACGACGATGGTCGTGGCGACGTGATCGAAGACGCAATGTTTGATGCGCCCGCCTTGCCGGTCGTGTCGGCGACCACAGCAACGGCAACTGTCGAGCCGGCGATCATCGTTGCTGAAGAAGCCCCACAAGCTGCGGCTTCGGCGAAAGAGGCTGAGCCGGAGGTGATCAAAGCGGAGGCCGGTGTCACAGCAGCCGCGCAGGAGGAGCCTGCAAAGTCAGCACCCTCCCCGGATGCCACGGCCGGCTATGAGGGCACGACGGATGATGTCGGCCATGCAAAGCGCCCACAGGACCTCACAGATAGCTCCGATGGTGGTGTCGCGGCGACTGCCACGTCTGACGTCAGCAAGGCAGAGCCTGCGTCCGACAAGAGCGATATGGCTGAGGAGTCGCCTGCCAAGGCAGGGACTAGCGCCGAGACGGCCACTGCTGCAGCTGTGGTCGATGAAACCGAGATCAGGGCCCCGGCTTCTGCGAACAAACAGGCGGCGGCTGATGAGGATCTGAAGATCCCGATCGAACTGCCTTTCGCCAGAATGCCGGATGATCCGGGACTTGATGACGATGAGGACGAGGACAAACCGAAACGCCCGCGTTTCTTCAACTGAACCGGGTTGTGACAAGAGGGCGAGCGCGTCATCAACAAGAAGGCAGATGCCTCTTGCATCTGCCTTCAGGCTCCGGTAATTAGCCCTCCATCCTGATGATGAAGATTATCAGTCTGCAGAGCTGCAAGCTCCGCGAGATTGGCCGCATTAGCTCAGTTGGTAGAGCACATCATTCGTAATGATGGGGTCAGGTGTTCGAGTCACCTATGCGGCACCACTTCCTTCCAAAATCCAGTTTGCGCGTCAAAGCGCGCTTGAGCGCTCAAAAGATCGCCGTCCAGCCTTCGGGTGCGGCCTGGTGTTTTTCGTAAACAACCTCATCGGCCAGCGTACCATCCGGCGCGATGAGACGGATTGTACCGCCCTTGTTGGGCAGGCGTGGTTGGTCCGGTCGTTCCTCCAGGATGAAACGATGGGCTTCACCTGCGGGCAGGCGGCCGGAGAGATCCTGGTAACGATCCGCGTCGTCCATGATTTGCCAGCCGGTCAACATCAGGTCTCCATCGGTGCGGTTGAGGAGCGTCACGCTTTCGCGGCCGATTTCCCGTCCGGTCGGATTGATCATAGCGGCGACGATCGCGATGGGCGGGGCCAACGGATCGATGACTTTGGGTGGGTTCTTGACATGCTGAGGGTGTCCGGTCCGGTCATGGGTGACCCAGGCCTGGCTTTGGAAGCCCAGGAATATTCCCGCCCAGCTGTCGTTTGATCCGAAATGGATCAGCAAGGCGCCGTCCTGACCGACACCGTTGTTCGCGGCATGTCCGCCGCGTGATCCCTGGTTCATGTGGACTTCGTGGATACCGCTGCCTGGCCGGAATCCGAAATACTTGTCCGCGCGCTTCGGCTCAGGTCCCCAACGTTCGCCAATGGCGTAAAAGGTAACGGAAGGGTCTTCGATGCCCGATTTGAGCAGTGGCTCGATGTAGTCGCGCAGGTCGTTTTCGGGGCCTTTGAGCTGGAAAGATGCCTGGCGCATCTGGTGGCGGATGACCATCCCGCCGCGAATGTAATCTATTTCAAATCGTGGCCGAACCCGCTTCAGGTCATGCATTCCAGCGGGCAGGGTTTTCAGCTGGGCAAGACCGGGATGCTCCAACGGCGAGACGAGCGCGTACAGAAGATCGTGCGGATGCTGGATCGAGCGCACGTTCAGAGCAATGCGATGGCTGTTGCTGCCGTCCTCAATTCGGATCTCGATGTGGGGATCATCGTCTTCGTCGAGGCAGTAGTCTGAAGGGCGGCCCTTCAAAAGCGTGTAGTTTGTCAAAGGCATCAGGCGAACCGGTCTTTGCGTGTCGGTGGGACCGTAGCCGGAGCACGGACGCCATGAAAGCAAAATCCCCAGCGCAGGCGTGCGTGGATGTCCGGCAAAACTGGACATCTTGGTGCTGACTCTTGACCCGCGTGAGCGGAAGGATTCTGATGACGAATCACATCAATTGCGTGGCCGGCCCCGACAGATCACGGAGATGGTTTTGGGACATTCTGCCAAACTGGAACTGTTTCGTCGTCTCGTGCCGCTTTTTCTCGCGGTTCTGGGGATCGTCGGTGCGCTGACATTTCTGAGTCCCTTGAGCGGCCTGCTCTGCGTCATTGCCGGGATCGGCATCTATTGCGCCATGCCGAAACAGAAGGTGCCGACTGGCGCCGTCCGGCCGGCTGTGCAGCCCGGCGTCCTGGTGACAGATGCCATTGGCTACGTGATCGGTGTTCCGCTTTTTTGCCTGTCTCTGCTTGGTGCCGCCTATGGCACGGGCAGCGTGACCTCGCTGCTGTTTCTCACGCTTCTGATACCTGCGAGCTTTTCAATTCTGATCTTCATGACGGCGATCCGTCAGGAAACCTCATGGATCCGCTTCTTCGGCAACGGCTTCGAGGTGACCCAGCTGGGGTTGAAGGCCCGGGTTCGTTACACAGACCTGAGCTTCATGCGAGTGCGCCAGGTCAGGCTGTCGCGAGGTCTTGGCTGGTTCTTTGCGACACTCGGATCAAATACACGGCGACGCGTCGCCTTGCTAGGAGATGCGGAAGACAGCAAGACACTGATTTTCGCTTCCAAGGGCGGAACGGAGTTTGCCGTTTCGTCGGAAATGATCCCCGATCTACAGAGGGTTCTGATCGGTATGGACCGCGCCGGTGTGGAGCTGCCCGAAGGCATCAGCGAGCGGGAACGCAAGAAAATCCGGCGCGTGCGCGAGCGGATGTATCGCAAGCCAGACGAGCCTAAAATGGAGCAGCTTGATGTCGCCCGCATCGCTGCAACGGTCCGCAAATACCAACAGCGAAACGCCTGACCCGACCTGAGCGGAACAGGCTTTAGCTCTTCGTCACCCAGTTCGGTTTTCGCTTGTCGAAGAAGGCGCTGATGCCTTCCTGCGCTTCCGGAGTCTCCCAGGTGTCGGCAAGCCGGCGGATCGTGTCGTCGATCTCTGTATCCGAGATCACCGGCCCAAGTGAACGGGCAAGCGCCTTGGAGGCCGCGACGGCGGCAGGCGCAGCGCCGAGGTAGGGCTTGATCTCTGCCTCGATGGCGGCATCGAGGTCGTCCGGCTCCACCACCTTTGCGACCAGACCCAGATCACGGGCCTCTTCGGCTCCAAAGAGCCGCGCCGACATGAACACACGGCGTGCCTTGCCTTCGCCCATGCGCGCAAGAACATAGGGGCTGATGGTCGCCGGAATCAGGCCGAGGCGAGTCTCGGTCAGACCGAATTTCGCACCGCTGACGGCGACGGCGACATCGCAGACGCTCATCATGCCGATGCCACCGCCGAACGCCTGGCCCTGCACCTTGCCGATCAGCGGCCTTGGCAGTTCATTCAGAGCCTTCAACATCATGGCAAGCTTGCGGGCCTCGGCCATGCGGGTTTCCCGGTCGGCATAAAACTGCTCTCGCATCCAGCCCAGATCTCCGCCCGCGCAGAAGCTGGCTCCGGCGCCCGTCAGAACCACGACCCGAACCTCGTCATCCGCGCCCAGCTGGGCGGCCGCAGCTGTCAGCTCGTCGATCATTCTGGCGGAAAGGGCGTTGTGCTTGTCTTCCCGGTCCAGCGTCAGGGTCGCGACACCGCGGTCATCCGTTGAAATGGAGATGGTTTCAAAGCTCATGCGTCGTCACTCCGCAAAGACAGTGCAAAGTCGGAAGCAAGCTTGAGCTTCTCCATCTTGAGGCCGGTTTCAAAGCCCTTGCGGTGCAGGAATTCGACGACAGCCTCTGTTGCGACGTTGCCCTTTGCGCCCGGCGCATAGGGGCAACCGCCGAGGCCGCCAATTGCGGCGTCGAACACGCGGACTCCCTTTTCGAGGCTTGCCTCGATGTTGTCGACGGCCCGTCCCTTCGTGTCGTGATAGTGACCGGCAAGCCTGTCGGCGGGAACAACGCTCAGGACGGCTTCCAGCATTCTGGAGATGGTTTCCGGCGTGCCGCTGCCGATGGTGTCTCCGAGGGAAATCTCGTAGCAGCCAAGATCCATCAACAACCCGGCAACACGCGCGACCTCTTCCGGAGGCGTTGCGCCGTCATAGGGGCAGTCGGTAACGCAGGAAATGTACCCGCGCACCGGCATGCTGTCCTCATGGGCCTTTTCGACCAGAGGCTTGAAGCGTTCGATGCTTTCGGCGACGGAACAGTTGATGTTCTTTTTCGAAAAGCCTTCAGACGCCGAGCCGAAGATGGCGATTTCATCCGCTGAGGCTTTTTTGGCGGCGTTGTAGCCTTTCACATTGGGCGTCAGCGCCGTGTAGAAAATGCTCGGGTGCCGGTAGATGCCTTCCAGCACTTCCTTAGCGTCTGCCATTTGCGGAACCCACTTCGGGCTGACGAAGCTGGTCACCTCGATCTTGCGGAAGCCGCAGTCCGAGAGCATGTCGACCAGCCTGATCTTGTCTTCGGTGGGAACGAAAACAGCTTCGTTCTGGAGCCCGTCGCGCGGTCCCATTTCGAAGACGGTGACGAATTCACTCATTGTGCGTCTCTCAATTCGAAGCGGCGATGCCATCGTCGGGCATCGATCGCAGTTCGCGCCGGATGACTTTGCCGGTGGTTGTCATGGGAAGCGTGTCGACGAAGGCGATCTCACGCGGATACTCATGGGCGGCGAGCTGTGTCTTCACGAATTTCGCGATCTCTGCCGCCAGGTCGTCCGTGCCCTCGATACCCTCTTTGAGAACGATGAAAGCCTTGACGATTTCCGTGCGTTGCGGATCAGGCTTGCCGACAACGCCGGTCAATGCCACGGCAGGATGTCTCAACAGGCAATCCTCGATCTCGCCAGGGCCGATTCGGTAGCCGGAAGAAGTGATGACATCGTCATCGCGACCGATGAACGTGATCCAGCCGTCCGCATCCCGGGTGCCCTTGTCACCTGTCAAAAGCCAGTCGCCGGCGAATTTGTCCCTGGTGGCCTGTTCGTTCTCCCAATAGCCGAGGAACATGACCGGATCTGGCGACTTCACCGCAATGTTCCCCAGCGTATCCTCTGGCAGGATCTTGCCGTCGAGATCGACCACATTGACGTCGTGGCCGGGCACAGCGCGTCCCATGATGCCTGGGCGGGCCTCCATGATCGATGCGCTGCTCGAGACGATCATGTTGCATTCGGTCTGGCCGTAGAATTCGTTGATCGTCAGTCCGAAGGTCTTTTGCCCCCAGGCGATGAGTTCCGCGCCGAGGGTCTCGCCACCGGACGCAATCGAGCGCATGTTGAGGGTCCAGCGTTTCTCCGGATCAGTGACCTGGCGCATCATCTTCAGCGCGGTTGGCGGCAGAAACGCATTGCGGATTTTCTGCTGTTCGATCAGTTCGAAAGCGGCTTCCGCGGTGAATTTCTTGAAGCGGCATGCAACAACCGGGACGCCGAGATACAGCGCCGGCATCAGGACATCGAGCAGGCCCCCGATCCAGGCCCAGTCGGCCGGCGTCCATATGCGGTCGCCGGGCTGGCCAAGAAAGTCATGGCTCATCTCGACGCCTGGCAGGTGTCCAAGCAGGACCCGGTGGCCATGCAGCGCGCCCTTGGGCTGGCCGGTGGTGCCCGATGTATAGATAATGATCGCGGGGTCGGCTGGCTTGGTGGCAAGTGGCTCGAAACGTGCTGACTGGCCCTCCATTTCCGCGACAAGGTCAAGCGCGCCGAAACAGGCACCATCAGTGCACAGAACGGTTTCAAGATCGGGCAGTTCATGCCGGATGCGTTCGATCTTTTCCGCACCAGCGGCATCGGTGACGATGATTTTTGCACCCGAGTTGCCAAGACGGTATTGAAGCGCTTCATCCCCGAACAGGGTGAAAAGCGGGATCGTGATTGCCCCGCTTTTGAGCGCCGCGATATGGGCAAAGGCTGTCTCAGGGCGCTGTGGCAAGAGCACACCGACACGATCGCCCCGGACCAGCCCCCGGTCATGAAAGAGCGATGCCAGTTGGTTCGACAGGCGTTTCAGATCGCCGTAGCTGTAACTCTGCGCTGTCCCGTCCGCATCGATAAAGACGAGCGCTTCGCGTTCCGGCTCACGATTCGCCCAGGCATCGCAGGTCGCGAACCCGATATTGAACGTCTCGGGGATCTGCCATTCGAAGCGTTCAACCAGTTCTTCGTATGTGTTTGCCTCAGGCAGCATCTGCGTCTTCCTCGGCAAGGGCCACGAGCACCGTTCCATCCTGCACCTGCTCGCCTTCGGCCGCCATGACTTCAGCGACAACGCCGTCGCGCGGTGCTTTCAACGTGTGCTCCATCTTCATGGCTTCCAGGACGACGAGCGGCTGGCCTTTGGCGACCGTATCGCCGACCTTGGCGTTCAGGATTTTGACGAGACCCGGCATGGGGGCAATGATCTGGTCACCGGCGCTTGCGGCTTCGTCTTCATCTGCAAGACGATCCGGCAGACCGACCCGATGGGCGTGGCCATCAAAGAAGACAGTCACTGCATCCCGGGCAATGGCAATGGCGGCTCGTTTGCGAACACCGTCGCAGTCAAAGACAATGGCGCCGTCTTCGAGACTGACGAGCTGGAAATCCCGCGGCGTGCTGTCGAGATGGACGGAGAAGCGCCGGCTGCCAAGGGCGTGAACCTCCACGTCCTGACGCTCGTCGGCGATGTCCAGAAGCGCATATTGGCGCGACGCGCTCCACATGCGCCAACCTGCCAACCTGTCCCAGGCATCGGTGCCAGCGCGTTCTTCTGCAAGACCGAGAGCGGACAGGGCGGCCAGGCCGATGACTTCAGCCGGCGCCGGAACCTCCGTGATCAGCTCTTCCAGATCCCGGTCGATCAGCCCGGTGTCGACATCGCCGCTGGCAAAACCCTTGTGACGGCAGAGGTTCGCCAGGAACCCGGCATTGGTCACGCAGCCGGCTACCCGGGTGTCTTCGAGCGTGCCGAGCAATTTGCCTAGGGCCGCCTCGCGGGTCGGTCCATGGACGATCATCTTCGCAATCATCGGATCGTAGAAGGGTGTGATTTCGTCGCCAGAGCGCACACCGCTGTCGATGCGGGCATAAGTGTCCGGCAAATGCAGGTGGCTCAGGGTTCCGATCGCAGGCAGGAAGCCTTTTGGCGCGTCTTCTGCGTAAAGACGCGCTTCGAACGCCCAGCCAGAAAAGCTGAGTTCATTTTGGGCTTTCGGCAATGGCGCACCGGCCGCGACCTGCAGCTGCCATTCGACGAGATCCTCGCCGGTGATCATTTCTGTTACCGGGTGCTCCACCTGAAGGCGGGTGTTCATTTCCATGAAATAGAAGCGGTCGGGCTTCAGGCCTTGGGAGACATCGGCGATGAATTCGATGGTGCCAGCGCCGGCATAGTCGATGGCCTTGGCCGCCTTGACCGCGGCTTCGCCCATGGCCTTGCGCATGGCCTCCGGCATGTCCGGGGCAGGGGCTTCTTCGATGACCTTCTGGTGGCGGCGCTGGAGAGAGCAGTCACGCTCGAACAGATGCACGGCGTTGCCATGCTTGTCGCCGAAAACCTGGATTTCGATATGGCGCGGCTTGGTCAGATATTTCTCGATCAGGACACGGCCGTCGCCGAAGCTGGCCTCGCCTTCGCGGGAGGCGCCGTCGAGTGCATCCTTGAAGTCCGCCGGGGCGTCCACGCGGCGCATGCCCTTGCCGCCGCCGCCCGCACGGGCCTTGATCAGAACCGGATAGCCGATCTTCTCAGCCTCTGCCGCGAGGAAGTCAGGATCCTGCTCTTGGCCGTGATAGCCGGGGACCACAGGCACTCCGGCCTCGACCATCAGCGCCTTTGCAGCATCCTTCAGGCCCATGGCCCGGATGGACGCGGCACTCGGGCCGATGAAGGTGATGCCTGCTTCATCCAGGGCGTCCACAAAGGCTGGGTTTTCCGACAGGAAGCCGTAGCCGGGATGCACGGCTTCAGCACCGGATGTCTTGCAGACCTCGATGATCTTTCCGATCAGCAGATAGCTTTCAGCAACCGGGGCCGGCCCAATGCGATAGGCTTCATCGGCCATGGCCACGTGTTTTGCGCCGGCATCTGCGTCCGAATAGACCGCCACGGTCTTGATGCCGAGCTTTTTGGCGGTTTCCATGACCCGGCAGGCGATTTCGCCGCGATTGGCAATGAGGACCTTCTTGAACATTGTCAGTCGCCTTCCGTCTTCAGGTCTTCAATCAGTTTGAAGCGCTCGCAGATGAGCATCATTTCCGGATCAAATCCGCCGTTCCGTTCGAAGAATTTCTGATGGTCGTGCTGCCATCCTTCGAGCGTGTCATTCTCACCCTCGGCAAGTGCGAAGTGGGGTTCGACATCACAGAAGCGGGCCTGCTCCACCTGAATGGTCTCAATGACCAGGGTTGGCGAACCGTCCCAGTTCAGGACGATGTTCCTGCGGCCTTCCTTGGGCAGCGGTTCCCCGCCATCTCCAAAATCCCGTAGCGCGCCGCAGGTGGCTGTCTTTTTGCCGAACCGTACGAGCGCGATCAGATGGGCACTCAATTCAGGTCCATCGCCGAACTTGAAGGCGATCGCATCCGGATATCTTTGCTTGAGATCTTCCAGTTTCATCAAATCACATCCGAAACAGGCCAAAGCGGGTGTCTTCGATCGGTGCATTCAGCGCGGCCGACAGTGACAGGCCGAGGATGTCGCGCGTCTTTCGCGGATCCACGATGCCGTCATCCCAGAGGCGCGCCGAGGCATAGAGCGGATGTCCCTGTTGTTCGAACTGGTCGACAATTGGCTGCTTGAATGCTTGTTCCTCGTCTTGCGACCAGGATCCGCCTTTGCGCTCAATGCCATCGCGGCGCACGGTTGCCAGAACGCCTGCCGCCTGCTCGCCGCCCATCACCGAGATGCGCGAATTCGGCCAGGTCCAGAGGAAACGTGGATCGAAGGCACGGCCACACATGCCATAGTTGCCTGCGCCGAAAGATCCGCCGACCAGCATGGTGACCTTGGGCACCTTCGCGGTGGCAACGGCTGTCACCAGCTTTGCGCCATCCTTGGCGATACCGCCGGATTCATAGGTCCGTCCGACCATGAAGCCGGTGATGTTTTGAAGGAAGACCAGCGGCACCTTACGCTGGCAACAGAGCTCGACGAAATGGGCGCCCTTGACGGCGCTTTCGGAGAACAGCACGCCGTTGTTGGCGATGATGCCGACCGGAATGCCGTGGATGTGGGCAAAACCGCAGACCAGCGTCGTGCCGTAACGTGCCTTGAACTCGTCGAAGCGGGACCCGTCTACCGTGCGGGCGATGACCTCGCGAATGTCATAAGGTGTCTTCAGATCGGCCGGAACCACGCCGAGGATTTCCTCGGGATCATAGAGCGGGTCTTCCGAGGTCTGCATGGCAACCTGGAACTGCTTGGTGCGGTTCAGGCTGGCGATGGAGCGGCGGGCGAGCGCGAGCGCGTGGGCGTCGTCACGGGCCAGATGATCGGCCACGCCTGACAGGCGCGTGTGAACGTCGCCACCGCCCAGGTCTTCGGCGCTGACTTCTTCACCGGTTGCCGCCTTAACAAGGGGCGGGCCTGCGAGGAAGATGGTGCCCTGGTTCTTGACGATGATGGTCTCGTCGGACATGGCCGGAACATAGGCGCCACCGGCGGTGCAGGACCCCATGACCACGGCAATCTGGGAAATGCCTTTCGACGACATGTTTGCCTGATTGAAGAAGATGCGGCCAAAGTGATCGCGATCGGGGAAAACCTCATCCTGGTTCGGCAGGTTCGCGCCTCCTGAATCCACCAGATAGACGCAGGGCAGATTGTTCTGCTCGGCGATCTCCTGGGCGCGCAAATGCTTCTTCACTGTCATCGGATAGTAGGTGCCGCCTTTGACGGTGGCGTCATTGGCGATGACCATGACTTCCTGGCCTTCAACGCGACCGATGCCGGCGATCATGCCTGCGGCCGGAGCGGCGTTGTCATACATCTCGTGGGCGGCCAGGGTGCCGATCTCCAGGAACGGAGAGCCCGGATCAAGCAGGCGGGAGACACGCTCGCGCGGCAGGATCTTGCCGCGGGAAACATGGCGCTGACGGGCGTTTTCGCCGCCGCCGTCGAAAGCACGAGCGGCGGCAGCCTGGATCTCTGCCATGGCAGCTTCATGAGCGGCCTGGTTGGCTGAGAACTCTGGGCTGCGCGATGACAGGTTTGATTTCAAGACGGTCATGTCAGTCGCTTTCGATACTGGCGGTCAGGAGTGTGGCGGCAACGCTGCCGCGGACCATTTCGAGGTAGATTTCTTCGATTTTATCCGCCGAAAGAGGGCCGTTTTCCCGGTACCAATTGGGAATGCCGGTGAGCATCGCGATGATCGCGCGGGCGGCCACGCCAGTATCGGCAATGCGATAGGTCCCGCTCTTTTGGCCGTCTTCGAGAATTGCCTTCAGGATTGACTCATACCGGCGACGTTCTGCTTCAACCTCGGCGAAGTTTTCCGGCTCAAGGTTACGAAGCTCCATGTAGGAAATGAAGACTTCCTCCCGGCGCTGCAGGTGATAGCGGATGTGGAAGCGGACAAAGACATCGAGGGGATCTGCCGACTCGCCTGCTTCGTCTGAGAAAGCGGTCCATGTGTCGAGAAGGTCACGCATGTGCGACAGCATCAGGTCCTTGAGGATGTCTTGTTTGGTCGGGAAATGGTTGTAGAGCGCGCCCGGTTGGACGCCGACATCCGACGCGATCTGGCGCATGGAGACGGCTGCGTAGCCATGGCGGGCGAAGAGCTTCAGCGCAGACGCGCGCACACGTGCCGCCGTGCGCGATCCCTTGCGCGGTGATGGATCGCGTTCTGCCATTGGCATGATGTCTTCATCTGCGTGCATTCTTCCTCCCGGAAAGAAAAGTAAATGAACGATCATTCATTTTCAATCAAAAAGCTGTTTTGCCGCTGAAATGATCCCGTGTGTCATTGGACAAGTGCCGAACTGTCAAAAAACGGTTACAGACTCAAGATTGACAGTTGTCTGGTGTGAGCCGTCGGTCGGCGCACATTTTTGGTGGATTTGAGAAGGACAATCAGATGAGCGATGACAGCGCCCGCACCTGGGTTGAAGCCGAATGGCAGGACAGCCTGGACGAAGAGCTGGAAATGGAAATCGACGATCATCTGATCGCCAAGGAACTGGCCTTTATCTCCGATCTCAAGCACAAGTCGGATCTGGATCGCACGACCTATTTCCACGAGTTGCTCCGGCTGCAGGCGGAGCTGGTGAAGCTTCAGGACTGGGTACAGCACACCGGTCAGAAGCTCGTGGTCGTTTTTGAAGGTCGTGATGCGGCCGGCAAGGGTGGTGTCATCAAGCGGATCACCCAGCGTCTCAATCCGCGCGTTGCCCGGGTCGTGGCCTTGCCTGCGCCAACGGAGCGCGAGAAAAGCCAGTGGTACTTCCAGCGCTACGTCCCGCATCTTCCCGCGGCCGGCGAAATGGTTTTGTTCGACCGGTCTTGGTACAACCGTTCCGGTGTCGAGCGCGTGATGGAGTTTGCCACCGAAGACCAGGTCGAAGCCTTCTTCAATGATGTCTCCGAGTTCGAGCGCATGCTGGTGCGCTCCGGGATCGTGCTGGTGAAATACTGGTTCTCAATTACCGATCAGGAGCAGCAGCTGCGCTTCCTCATGCGCATTCATGATCCGCTGAAACAGTGGAAACTGAGCCCGATGGATCTGGAATCCCGCAAGCGTTGGGAAGATTACACCAAGGCGAAAGAAGAAACGCTGGAGCGCACGAACATTCCCGAGGCGCCATGGTTCATCGTCGAGGGCAACGACAAGAAGAAGGCGCGGTTGAACTGCATCAATCACCTTCTTTCCATGATGCCCTATGAGGATGTGCCGCACGATCCGATCCATCTGCCGGAGCGTGTTTTCAATCCGGACTATGAACGCAAGGTGCTTCCGGACGAGCTCTACGTGCCTCAGAAGTTCTGAGGACCCAGATTGACGACAATTGACGGATGAATGGACCGGTGGGCGCAAGCTGCGCCGGTCTTTTCATTTGGGTGCGCGCGTTCGGTAGGGCTGGTCAATACCGGCAAATGCTGTCAATTTCCCGGTTCTTTCCAAAATGATCCGACGGTCCAAGTCGGAGGTTTGCCAATTCGCGGGCGATGCCGCGACGTTCAAACATCAAAAATGAGGTGCGTTCATCATGGGCAAGGACCAGAACCCGATCCGGTGGGGTATCCTCTCGACCGCCAAGATCGGCGCCGAAAAGGTTATTCCAGGCATTCAGCGATCGAAAACCGGTGTGGCTGCGGCAATCGCATCGCGCGGTCTTGAACGTGCGCAGGCGGCGGCTTCCGGACTTGGCATTGAAAAGGCTTACGGATCCTACGAAGAGCTGCTTGCCGACCCTGACATTGATGCGATCTACAATCCGCTGCCAAATCATCTGCATGTGCCGATGACATTAAAGGCGGTCGAGGCGGGCAAGCATGTGCTGTGTGAGAAGCCGATTGCGCTGAATGCAGAAGAAGCACAGCAGCTTCTGGATTTGCCGAAAGACCGGCTTGTTGCCGAAGGCTTTATGGTCAGGGCCCATCCACAGTGGATCCGCGCACGCGAGATCATACGCTCAGGCGCATTGGGCGAGTTGCGCGCGGTCCAGTCGTTTTTCAGCTATTTCAACGCAGATCCTGGCAACATTCGAAACAAGGCCGACATTGGCGGTGGAGCCCTGCTTGATATTGGCTGCTACCCGATGGTTGCAGGCCGCTATTTCTTTGAGGGCGAGCCAAAACGTGTGCTGTCTCTGATCGATCGGGATCCCGATTTCGGGACCGACCGCCTGACAAGCGTGTTGCTTGACTTCGGCAAGGGCCGTCGGTTCGATTTCACGGTTTCAACCCAGCTCGTACCCTATCAACGGGTCAATCTTTTCGGTTCCAAGGCGCGACTTGAAATCATGGTGCCTTTCAATGCGCCGCAAGAGGGTGAAACCATTTTGCGCATTGATGATGGCAGCGGTTTTGCCGATGTCTCGGCCACCACGGAAACCGTGCTGCCAAGCGATCAATATGCCGAATTGGTTGACGTGTTCGGTCGTGCCATCAAGGGTGAGATCGACTTGCCCTACGGACCTGCCGATGCGATTCAGAACATGACCATTCTGGATGCGATATTTGAATCAGAGAAACAGGACGGCTGGGTTTCGCTGTCCTGAGGGTCGGGAGATGACGCTGCAGCGCAAATAAAAAACCCCGCCAATTTGGCGGGGTTTTTGTTTTCACCGTTCAGGTGGTTCGCAGCTCGATCATTTGATCGGCGCGAGGACCATCACCATCTGGCGGCCTTCCAGGCGCGGTGTGGACTCGACCTTCGCAATTTCGGTCGTCTCATCACGAACCTTGTGCAGCAATTTCATGCCCAGGTCCTGGTGAGCCATTTCACGTCCGCGGAAACGCAGCGTGACTTTGACCTTGTCGCCATCATTGAAGAACCGAAGCATGTTGCGCATCTTCACCTCATAGTCATGGGTGTCGATGTTCGGACGCATCTTGATCTCCTTGATCTCGACGGTCTTTTGCTTCTTGCGAGCCTCTGCAGCTTTCTTCTGGTTCTGATACTTGTGACGGCCATAGTCCATGATCTTACAGACTGGCGGCTGGGCGTTCGGCTGGATCTCGACGAGGTCAAGGCCAGCTTCCATGGCGATGCCCATGGCTTCTTCTGTGAGAATAATCCCGCGGTTGGAGCCTTCGTGATCGATCAACTGGACTTCGCGGACGCGAATTTCGTGATTGGTGCGCGGGCCATCCTTGCTTGGAGGCGGGGCGCGGAACGGACGGCGAATGGTCGCAATCTCCTGTGTTGTTGAACTTGCTGTCTTTCATTCCAATCGTGCTTTATGCACAAACATCCCCGTGCACGGATGCCGAGGATACACTGCTACAGCGCAGTCGTGGAATTCCCTCGAAAATCCCGTGAAACCAGCCAAAAGTCAACTGAAATCAATCACGCACTCGTCTCAAAGCGTTCAAAGGATTGAATTTGATACCTTCTGTCGCTGGTCGCCGGCATTCGGAGAACCAAGTGCATTTCGATGTTTCAAGCCTTATATGGAGACCGGAACAAGAATGTTAAGCGGCCTATCGAGTGAAAACAGACCTGCCATGGCAGGCCAGCGGAGTATGACAACGGATGATTGATGGCGGAAAGCTCCTGTTTCAGCTGGTCAAAAGCACTGTCGGGTTCATCGCGGCCGTTTTGTCTTGCGGGCTCTTCCTTGCCTGGGGCTTTTTTCAAGATGCCGGCACTGCGCAGGATCCAGTCGCCTTCGCCGCGATGATTGGCACAGGTCTTGTCACGGCGAGTGTCCTGGGTGGTTTTGCGATGGTTCCCGGCCTTATCGCGATTGCGGTCGCCGAAATGTTGAGCTGGCGCGGGGTCGTCTACCATGTTGGAGTGGCGGGGCTGATCGCTCTTGGCGTCTGGACACTGGATCCGGATGCTGCAGCGCCTGCTGTGCGTCCGGGAACCACGATCGCCTTGGCAGCAGGGTTTCTCGCTGGTTTTGTCTACTGGGTGATTGCGGGCAGAACGTCGGGCAGCTGGCGTGTGACGAGCGACTAGTCTTTGAGCTCGCCGGTTTCGAGCGTTTCCCGGGCAGCGCCTATATGTTCCGGGCGAATGTGGCTCCGGATCATTGAGATCGTGGTCATCAGGATCGCGGCATCGTCGCCAAAGCCCACGCCAAGCAGGAAGTCGGGAATCACGTCGATGGGAAGCACGAAATAGGCGAGGGCAGCGAGAGCGGCCGCGCGAACTTTCGTTGGTGTTGCCGGGTCCAGTGCGCAGTAGTAGCCCGCGACAACATCTTCCATGAAGGGAATTTGTCTGGCCGCCTTTCGCGTCGTGCGGACCAGCTTTTCGCGCAGGCTTCGACGCTGCTCCTCTTCGGGGCCCAAGATCTCGGGATCAAAATCGATGTCGTCGAACGGCGATTTCATACTTAGAAAGTGGGGTTGCGAGCAGACAAGGTCAATGCCAACCCGCATTTTCTCGCTATTGAGCGTCTAGTCGATGCCGCGCGTTTCCAGGATGCGGCGGGCAATCACCTGGGCCTGGATCTCGCCAGCTCCC
This sequence comes from Labrenzia sp. CE80, assembly GCF_009650605.1. NCBI lineage: Bacteria > Pseudomonadati > Pseudomonadota > Alphaproteobacteria > Hyphomicrobiales > Stappiaceae > Labrenzia > Labrenzia sp. CE80. Next base: position 39,658 of record NZ_WAJT01000003.1, on the reverse strand, counting down.
TCAAAGATGTTCAAGATTCGCGCATCGCACAGGATGCGCGACACGGGATATTCCAGGGCAAAACCATTGCCGCCGTGGATCTGCAGTGCGTTGTCCGCGGCTGCCCAGGCAACACGCGCGCCGAGAAGCTTGGCCATGCCCGCTTCCAGATCACAGCGTCGGCCGGAATCTTTCTCCCACGCGGAGAAATAGGTCAACTGCCGGGCAATCATCACCTCCACGGCCATCATGGCGAGCTTGTCGGAAACACGTGGGAAGGCCATGAGCGGCTTGCCGAACTGGATGCGTTCTTCCGCGTAGCGCAGGCCGAGGTCAAGCGCTGCTTGCGCGACGCCGAGTGCGCGTGCTGCGGTTTGGATCCGCGCGCCTTCGAAGGTTTGCATCAGCTGTTTGAAGCCTTGCCCTTCCTCTCCGCCAAGAAGGTTTTCGGCTTTGACCTCAAATCCGTCGAAGGCGATTTCATATTCCTTCATGCCGCGGTAGCCGAGAACTTCGATTTCACCGCCGCTCATTCCCTCCGCCGGAAAGGGATCTTCGTCGGTGCCGCGCGGCTTTTCGGCCAGGAGCATGGAGAGGCCCTTGTAACCGGCCTGATCCGGGTTGGTGCGCACCAGCAATGTCATAACATCTGCGCGAACCGGATGGGTGATCCAGGTCTTGTTGCCGGAGACCTTCCACACGTCGCCCTCGCGAACTGCGCGCGTCTTCAGCGACGCAAGGTCCGAGCCGGTGTTCGGTTCGGTGAAGACCGCCGTTGGCAAAGTTTCGCCCGAAGCAATCAAAGGCAGCCATTTTTCTTTCTGCTCCTGGGTGCCGCCGCAAAGGATCAGCTCGGCTGCAATTTCTGATCGGGTGCCGAGGGACCCGACACCGATGTAGGCGCGGGAAAGCTCTTCGGACACCACGCACATGGATTCCTTGCCGAGGCCGAGCCCGCCGTATTCTTCCGGAATCGTCAGTCCGAAGACGCCAAGTTCAGCCATCTGCGAGATGATTTCGAGCGGAATATAATCGTTCTTCAGATGCCACTCATGGGCAAAAGGCGTGACATTATCCTCGGCAAACCGGCGCATTTCATTGCGGATCTGTTCGTAGGTTTCCTCAAGACCGCAATCGCCGAATGTGGATTGCCCTGCCTGATGCCGAATGAGTTCGGTCAGCTTGAGGCGCGTTTCGACCGTGTTGCCGCTGGCAATGAGGTCCTCAATGTCATCGGTGCGCCCGGCCGCGATGTCAGACGCCGTGAGACCCAGGTCCGACAGCCTCACGAATTCGCCCTGGTTCATGGGGATGCCGCCGAAGACCTGAGCCAGATATTCGCCGAAGCCGATACGAACGATGAGCTCTTCAAGTTCGCCGTATCGCCCCTGTTCGCTCAGTCTGTTGGCATAGGCATCCAGTTGGCGAAGGGATTCAACGTAGGTTGCGAACCATGCGAGGCCGTGGGTTGCACGTTGCTCGGCCTCCATCAAAGTTAACGAAATTCGTTCGCCTTCCGAGACGCGTGAACGCACATTGCGCGAGGCCTTGTCCAGGAGAAGGTCCAGCGTCGCGACAGTACTAGCAGTCAGCGCAGCGAGGCCCGTTGTTTGTTCTGTTGACGGCATGGCTGCGGTCGACATCAGCGTCTCCGTATTCTTTTGTTACTCAAAACGTTGCTTTCTTGCATCTATGTTGCGCCGCAGCAGGCGCTTTGTCGAGCTGTTATTTCTTGGTCTTTCGGCGCATTGACCCTGCGTCAGACTTCCCCACCCTTGACCTTTTCACGCATCCCGACTCTGATCCGAATATGTCTTTTCGCTTGTTTGCCCGCTCCGGTTACCAGGTCCTTCGCGATGCGCTCGGCCACTTCAACCGGGATGATGGTTTCGCCATGGCCAGCCATGTTGCCTTGTCCGCCCTGTTGGCTATTTTTCCGCTGCTGATTTTCATCGCTGCTCTTGCTGGCTACTTTGGTCTGGAGGGCGCGGCGGATCAGGTCTCCGACCTTGTGTTCGACACCTGGCCGGACCGGGTTGCTGCGCCGGTGGTCCGGGAAATTCATCAGGTGCTTACGGTTCCTCGCGGGGACGTTCTGACCTTTGGTGTCGTTGCCGCTATTTGGTTCGCCTCAAATGGCATCGAAGCCATGAGGACCGCGCTGAACCGGGCCTATCGCCAGCGGGAAACGCGTTCTTTCATCCTGCTGCGGCTTCAATCGCTCGCACTTGTCGTTCTCGGGGCGGTGATTCTGATTGCCTATACGTTTCTGGTGGTTCTCGCGCCGCTGGTGATTGCGGCGATCACGGCGTGGGTTCCCGTCGCACAGGATCTCCTGGCATCCTTTGAAATCGCCCGTTATTCGCTTGCGGGGTCTTTGCTTGTCGTTGGGCTTTTGATGGTCCATTGGCTCCTGCCGGCTGGAAAGCGAAGCTTTCTGGCCATGCTGCCGGGCGTTCTCGCCACACTGGTGCTCTGGATGGTTTCGGGGATGGCGTTCGGAGCCTATCTCGCCAGCTTTGCCAACTACGTTTCCACCTACGGCGGGTTGGCCGGCATCATGACCGCGCTCGTCTTTCTCTATATCTGCTCTTTGTTTTTTATCCTGGGCGGAGAACTAAATGCTGCGCTTATTCGCCAGCGGACGCTCACCCGGAAGTCGTCTTGAGCGGCTCGGACTTGCGCAGTCGCAAGCGAATCAGAAGGACAGCGCAAATTACGAGTGCCATGCCCAGCATTTGCACCAGGGTAAGCGTTTCGCCGAAGAGAAAATAGCCTTCGATCGCGGTGGCGACCGGGACGAGGTAAAAAAGCGAAGCGACTTCGGAAACAGCGCCCTGACGGATCAACACCATCAGCAACAAGATGGCGCCGATCGAAAGCACGAACGTCAGCCACAAGAGAGCAAAGACAAATTCGCCCGACCAGACGACCGTCCAATCCTCAAGAAAGGCCAACGGCAAGGTCACGAAAAGGGCACCTATGTATTGCCAAAGGGTGGCGGCGAGCAGATCGGTCTGCGGTACGAAGCGCTTCTGGTATACCGTGCCAAGGCTGATGGCGATTACGGCGGCGAGTACCGAGGCAATGGTAACTGCATCGATGCCCGAGCCTGTCTGGCCTAGCTTTGGTGATAGCACGAGAAAGAGGCCGAGCCCGCCGAGAGCAAGACCGAGCATGTGCTTTGGCAGGACGCGTTCGCCCAGGATCAAGGCCGCGGTCAATGTGGTGAGTACAGGCTGTAGTCCGACAATGATCGCACTCGAGCCGGCCGGCATGCCTTGGCCAATGGCCCAGAAGACGCCTCCCAGATAGATGCCGTGAACGAGCATTCCCGTCACGATGCAATGGACAACCATCTTCAGGGATCGCGGCCAGTCGACCTTGGCGAAAAGGCCGATCAATCCCAGGAACGGCAAAACGAGAAGAAAGCGGAGGCTCAGGAAGACCATCGGTTCAGCGTATGGCGCCCCCAATTTTGATCCGATGAAGCCCGTAGACCAGAGCAGAACAAAAAAAATGGGCGCGCATATTATTAGTATTCTTTGCAAGGCTTTGTTCCGAGGATCTGTATTGCTATCTGGAATTGCGGGCGTTCGTTCGCTTTGGACATTCCCGACGGTTCAATTCGGCTGAAAAGCGACGTTTCATTAACCAATCTTGCTGAACTATGCAGTTTAGGGATCACCCAGTTTCAGCTACGGGGACGGTTAGACCGGCTATGTCCAAAGCGCAATCAACTTTGTTTGGCTTATCAAATTTGTCCGTGAGGGCTAGAATTTCATTTCTGAGTGTCTTGACAGCAATTGGCGTGCTCCTCATCGGAGGCATCTTCTGGTGGAGCCAAAATCAGATCGCTGTGGCATTTCAGGGGCTGGAGCAAAGCGCCGAGCTGTCTCGCAAGGTGGCCGATCTTTCCGATCGCGCTGCAGCTATGCAAGTCATCGAAAAGGGGTATTTGGCGGCGCCTGATGCGCAGGCTCATGCCAGGTTCAATAGCGAGCTTGCCACCGCGCAATCGATTGTTGAGGAGATCTCGTCCCTGTCGGTCGCAGCGGAACTCAAACCACAAATCGCGGATGTCCTCGACACGTTCGAGGGAACGTCTGGTGCATTTGAAATGCTGGACGCGGTGCAGAAGAAAATTGGCTACACATTCAATGATGGTCTTTTGGGTGTCCTGACACAAACAGCCGGTGACGCCCAGGTTCGGCTGAGAGAGGAAATGAGATTTGGCGGCGGGCCGGATTTTGAAAAGCTGCTGCGTGCAGTCTTTGCAGTACAGTTGGCAGAAAAAGAATTCATCCTGAATCAAACGGATACGTTCCAGGAAAACTTCACGGTTGCCTTCACCACCTTTGAGGGACTGTTGAAGAAGGCCTATATGCCCAATGAAATTAAGGCCGATATGGGCGAGAAAATGGCTGCCTACAAGGTCGCTTTTGAAGCCTATTCGATTGCTCTCAAGGAAAGAGCAAGCTCGGCGGACCTGCTGGAGTCACTGTTCACTCTTGTTCCTCCACATGTCGAGGCTCTGAATGCAGCGGCCCAGGCCGCGCAGGCCGGCGCAGAAAAAGAACTCTCGGACATTCGGTCTCTTTCAGGAACTGTTGTTGGGGCGGTGATCCTCACCATGCTCGTTGGCTTGTCAGTGCTTGCAATCGTCATCGGCCGTTCTGTCTCGGTGCCGCTTGCCAGCTTGCAGAAGGCCATGGTTCGCCTGGCGAGTGGCAGCTCAGACGTGGAGATTCCCGACTTGGGCGGTCGAAATGAGATCTCCGAGATGTCAAAAACCGTGTCCGTCTTCCGCGAAAATGCGATCGAACGAGTGCGTTTGGCAGAGCAGCAGCAGCAAGAGAACATGGACCGCGATGGGCGTGTCTCTCGGCTGGAAAGCTTGATCGGAGGCTTTGAGACCTCCTTGGGCGCGGCTCTCAAGAAGCTTGACGGGTCTACAGATGAATTGCTTCAGACATCCTCTGCGGTGGAAGCTGCAGCGGATGATGTGGCAGGTCAGGCATCCCAGGCTTCTTCGGCTGTTCGAGTCGCGGCCGAGAACGTGAATTCTGCCGCGACTGCGAGTGAGGCTCTGGCCGGATCGATTACCGAGATCTCTGGCCAGGCGAGCCGTTCTACCGACGTTGCAAAACAGGCGGTGGAGAGTGCCAAGGGCACCTATCGCACCATGGACGAACTTTCCAAGGCCGCAGTGCGTATCGGCGAAGTCATGGGGTTGATCCGCGAGATTGCAGATCAGACGAACCTCTTGGCCCTGAATGCGACGATTGAGGCGGCACGTGCCGGAGAAGCTGGTAAAGGCTTTGCTGTAGTTGCGGCTGAGGTGAAGCAGCTTGCCGACCAGACCTCCAAGGCAACAGGCGATATTGGCGTCCAGGTCGAAGCGATCCAGGGATCCTCAAACCAGGCCATGTCCGCAATCGAGGATGTCACAAGGATCATTTCCGACATGGAAGGTCTTGCCTCTTCTGTGGCAACGGCGGTGGTTCAGCAGGACGAGGCTGTTCAGTCGATCGCTCGCAATGTGTCCGATGCCTCCCATCGCTCCGACGAAGGTGCCGAACTTATGGAAAGTGTTGGGGCTGCGACCGAGCATTCGCGTGCGACCGGCGCGGAGGTGGAGCGGGTCGCTTCGTCTCTTTCAGAACAGGCCGCTCTGATCAGGGCAGAGGCTTCGCGGTTCCTCGACGGCGTTCGAGCTGCCTAAACGTTCATATACCGATTGAGTTTTTACAACGCCGTGCCCCCCATCGCGGCGTTGTGTCTGTCTGGCGGACGGCGACGCCACATGCTAGGTGATGAAGTCAAATAGCTTTTGTCTAGATGGTGGATGTGGAATGCAGGATACGGTCGTCATTATCGGAGCGGGCCAGGCTGGGGCTCAGGTCGCGCAATCCCTTCGTCAGGGTGGCTTCGAGGGGCTGATCCGCCTGATTGGCGACGAGGTCACGCCGCCATACCAGCGACCGCCGCTGTCGAAGAAGTATCTTCTGGGCGAAATCGGCTCCGAGGCCCTGTTGCTTCGCCCGCCTGCTTTCTACACCACGCAAAATATTGACCTTATCCCAGGCACAAGCGTTTCCTCAATTGACTGCGGAACACAGCGCCTTTCTCTCGAAAACGGCGATACCATTGGCTACGACAAGCTGGTTATCGCGACGGGTACGCGCGCGCGGCATGCGCCAATCCCGGGCGCAGATCTGGCAGGTGTTGTGACACTGCGGACCATTGCCGATGTCGACGCCATCCGTGAGAAATTGATGGCTGGTCAGAAGATTGCCATCGTCGGTGCCGGATACATTGGGCTCGAGGTCGCCGCCGTTGCCAATCAGCTTGGCAAGGATGTCACTGTGATCGAAGCACAGGACCGGCCCATGAAACGGGTTGTCTCGCCGTTCATCTCCGAGTTCTATTCTGCGCTACACCGGGAAAAGGGTGTTGAACTTCGCCTTGGGACTGGCGTTGAAGCAATTGTGGGCGAAGATACGGTGACGGGCGTCAAGGTTGCGGGTGGAGAGGTCGTTCCTGCAGATCTCGTGCTTGTGGCCATTGGTGCAGAACCAAATGATGATCTGGCCAGCACGGCAGGTCTCGAGACCGACAATGGCATTATCGTTGACGGCGCGGGATTGACCAGCGACGACAAAATCTATGCTGCGGGCGATTGCACGCGGTTTTATTCTAACCGCTATGGCCGATCCGTCCGGATGGAGAGTGTCCAGAACGCCATCGACCAGGCGAAGATCGTGGCGCAGTCGATTCTCGGTGAAGACGTAGACTACGACCCGCTTCCCTGGTTCTGGTCGGATCAATACGACATCAAGCTTCAGATAGCGGGCCTGTCGGATGGTTACGATGAAACGCGAACTGTCGGCGAACCCAAAGACAATAAGTTCTATGTCGCCTATCTGAAGGAAGGGCGTCTGATTGCCGTCGACAGTATCAACTCGCCTCGCTCCCACATGTTGTCCCGCCGCGTGATCGGCGAAACCTGGCGTGAAGACCTTCTGCCTGCGGCGTGAGGCGTAGCGTGATTGAGCTTTTTAAGGCGTTCCGAATTTGGCTTCCAGGTGCTCAGCCACCCCGGAATGGCGATCGTAGTGGTGCACGACTGCGAAGGGGTCTCCGCTGCGCGTCATGATGATGCCATCCTTGAAGACGGGTAGGGTTGCAGGGTCTGCAAAATTCCCCGGGCTTTCAGAGGGTTCCATCAGCGTGCAGGCATGCAGTGTCCAGGGCGTGCTCCAGTCTGTAATCACGGTTAGCTGTCGCCAGGCCTTGAAACTCAGGAGCTGGTTCATCGCAACCTGATCACCGATCCGTTTGCTTTGATCGAAATAGTAATTTGCCAGCATGAAATCGAGCATCGGTTCGAAGCGCCCTGCAAAATAGCCGCAACAGATTACAGGTGCGTCCGCGACGCGCCGCAACGCATGTTTTCCAAAGACTTTGATCATCATGCGGCTGTTCCAGGGATCACGGTGTGTGATGCCTTCCACTGAAACGGCAACATCCTTGTCTTCTGCCAATTCGGCTTCAAGCCAGTCAAACGGGTTTGACTGAAACGCGACGTCGCGCGCATCGGAAAAAGCAAGAAAGCGGAAGGTTTCGCCCGTTTTCTCGCAATGGGCGCGCAAGAGCTCGCTGGCGTGAAAAAAACGCCGATCATGAACCTTGTCCTTGAAGCGTAGGATCCGGCGGATCCAGGTCCAGCGGCTGTCGACCCGGAGTTTGCCCGCATCGGTATGATCTTCGATTTCTTCCGCGAGCTGGGAATAGCTGTAGCGCCGTTTCTTTAGGTCATGCTGGAAGGTCATGACCGTCGCGCCCTGTCCTTCCATATAGGCAACCAGCTCCTCGCTGACGTCGTAAGCAATAACGAAGATTCGCCCATCAAACGATGTTGCCTTTAGCGAGTTGAACCAAACGGCCATGTGTTTGGGTTCATATCGGGAGACCGCAGTGACGATCGCGTCGACAGGCTTTTGTGCGGTGGGCGTGGTCATTCAGGCTCCAGAATTGCTCTTGCTATCGCGGAATGCAGGTCAATGTTGGCGCGGTCTTACCAAGCTTGCCGCCAATGGCAAAATGGAATTGCGCGCGGCCACCCAGCAATCCAGCAGCGTTGCCACTTGGTGGAAATCAGGCCGATTGTGCGTTTTGAAGGATCAACCGTACAACTTCCTGAGGGATTTCAAGGTGTGGCATGTGACCAACCCTTTCGAAAATGTGGGTCGCTATGATGCCGGGCAGCTTGTGGGACTGGCGAGTCGGCAAGACACGGTCCTGGGTGCCCCAAATCACCTTGATCGGCATGGGCAGCTCGGCCATTTCTTTGCGCGGTAGGGTCTTTTGCACCGAGCCGTCAATGATTTCCTCAGCGATTGCCATCAAGGTCTCTACTGCGCCTGGCCTGGCACGGCCTTCGGCGGCAGTTTTTGCGAGGAACTTGGGCAATTTGAACTCCCAGCTGAAAAACTGCTCGAGAAGCATTTCCATTTCTGCCGGATCGGTTGCCGCAGCGTAGCGGCGAATAAGCTTGTGGTTGATCTCGGGGCCAAAGCCACCGGGCGCGAGGAGTGTCAGGCTCGCCACTTTCTCAACGTCTTTCAAAGCAACCAGGGATGCGATCGCGCCACCCATGGAATGGCCAACGAGATGGAACCGCTCCAGCTCAAGTGTCTCAAGCGATTGAGCGACGGCTTTTGCCGCAACGCCAGCGTTGCCAATCCTGGGCCAGTCCAGCGCCTGGCCATGACCTGGAAGGTCGAATGCAATTGATCTTCTGGTGGGTGAGAGCGCCGTTTGAATGTTGACCCAGGTCTGCCGGTCTCCACCAAAGCCATGAAGAAGCACAATGGGCACGCCGTCGTTGCCGTTGACGGCGGGCTGCTCATTGAAAGGCAGGTGCTTGCTTGAGGGCATTTGGAGACTGGTCATGTCATTCCCTGATCATTGTTCTTGCAGATCCATGGGTGCCACGAATTTTGCGACAGCACCATCGACAATCTGTCACGTGCGAACTGTGCCGGACGGCAACTCGGCCAATCTAGGCCAATTGGAAAATACTCTAGCGCTTGGAAAGTGCGAAAAGCGGGCGCTCGACTGCGAAGCCGTCAAGTGCGAACGCGCCGACCAGTTCGGCACGATGACTGGCCAAGGCGGCAATTTCGGCTGTCATCAGGATGTCCCGGTGAACCTTTTTCGTGAGTGTTTCTATCCGGGCAGCGGCATGAACCGTTTGCCCGATGACGGAAAATGTCAGCCTGTTGGCGACGCCAATGTTGCCGAACATCACCTCACCTACGGACAGAGCGAGACCAACACTCAAATGAGGATCGTTGCTTTCGCTGCCGTTCAGCAAGGCGATGCGTTCGCGCAGTTCGTCTGCAGCGGCGAGCGCACGTTCGACCGCTGTTCCGAGATCGGTCTCGGCGATCGGAAAGACGCCGAGCACCGCGTCGCCTATGAAATCGAGGATCTCACCGCCGTGGGCAAGCACCGGCCCACCAGCGGCTTCGAAATAGGTGTTCAGGAACTTCAGATAGCGTTCCGGCCCGAGATCTTCGGCGATGCGCGTCGAGTTCCTCATGTCGCAATAAAAGATGACCGCATTGATGGTCTCGCCATCGCCGTGACGGATCTGACCATTGAGGACGCGCGATCCGGCCCACTGTCCGAGGTAGGTCTCTGCAATCGTTTGCGTGACTTGCGCTTCGAGATTGGCACGGGCGGCGAGCGCGAGGCGTTTTTGAATGTATTGAATCGCGGCGACCTCATCATCAGAGAAACCGCCGGGTTTTTGGGTCGCCCAGCTGACAATGATGCCAGTGTTACCTTTCATGTCGCTGATGGCAGGCATATCGAACCCGGTCGTGATGACCATGTAGTCGGTGTAGCCTTTGGCTGACAGCTCGGCACACAGCGGGTAGTCGAGTTCGGCATTGCCGCCCTCAAGACGTCGCCTGAGGAATTCCCTTCTTTCCATCAGAGCACTGCGCATGGGGCTCTTCAGCCAGTCTTCCTGTTCTTCCTCCGAATGAGTGAACTGCTGATGTTCAATCCCGGTCTGCGCTTCCCAAAAGGCGGTTTCCGCCTCGATGAGGGGGTGCAACGTCGCCCAGGCCAAGAGCGCACGACAGATCGGGACGTCGCATTCCGCTAGTTTTTCACAAAGCTCACCGAACATCGCTGGCATGTCTGGCGAACGCAGCGCCTGGCCAATCAGCCAGTCTTCAACGCGGTCTATTTCGGACATGTCTATCATGGCTCGACGATACTCGGTGCTCTGCGGCTCACCAAGTGCGAAGTGGTTCGCAAGGGCCTAGCGAATGGGTTTTTCTGCGACTTTTCCGGGAGGGATAATGACCCAGTTGATTTGTATCGGCGGTATGCTGCCGTAGACAAATGCAGGGAAGATCTGCGTTCCGTCGCGATTGGCGTCTGGATAAAATTTTACCAACTCCTCCGGCGGTGTTGCCCGATCTCCGCGCCAGACCAGCATCACGCCTTTGCGTTGGACGTCGTCGAGACTGATCCAGGGGCTAAGGGTTGTGTCATGGAGATAGAACATCGATGGGCGTTCGCCGGCATGGATGGTCACATTGGCAGATGACCACATGTCGCCGGCGACATAGGGAAGATCTGTTCCCATCTCCTCGCGCCATTTCGAAGAGAGCATGTCGGCAATGTCATGGCCGGGATAATGCATACGCGTGTGCTTCGTTTTCCAGAGAGGCTCGAGCAGCGCCTGGCTGGAAATCACGCCCAGAAAAATGACCTGAATGACGATCGCGGTGATCAGGGCTCCGCGTGGATGGGCCCAGTTGTCGGGCAGTTTCAGGAAACGCACAGCGACGATCCCTGACAGAACAAACATGGGTGTGCCCCACATGTGCTCGAATTCGCCTCCGGTTATCACAGAGAGCAGAAGAACAACGCATAGGGGGAGGGCCGCAAACCATATGAGGAAGAATGCTTCTCTCTTGGCGGTCTCGCCGGTGTCTTGCCCCGTGAGCTTCGTGCGAAGTACCTTGATGCCAGCGATGCCGAAGCCCGAGATCAATGTGATGAATAGCCCTGCATGATTTGCGATCTGGGCGCCCAGAAAATTGATCGGGTTGGTTACATGCTCAATCCAGGAGACGGCGCTCCGGCTTCTGCTTGCTGCATATTTGAAGGTCAGGAAATCGGCTTCGACAAGCCAGAGGATATGCGGAACCAAAAGTGCGACGCATGTTGCAGCCGTGATCCATGGTCCGGGCGTCAACAGATGCTTGCGGGCGTCCGGCCGGATGAGGGTGTAAAGGCCGGTTACTCCAATCAACAGCGCGACGAAATACTTGGTGTAAAGACCAAAGGCTGCGATCGCTCCTAGCAAAAGCCAATCGAGCAGCTGGCCGCGCTCAAGAGCCCGATGAAAGACCAGGATCATTCCGGCCCAGACCGGAATCTGCAGAATGTTCGGGTTGAACTCCGGCGCCGGCAGGGTGAAATAAAATGTGGCGCTGGTCAGCACGATTGACCAGAAAGCCTGCCAGCTCGTCAATCCAAGCCGCTTTGCAAGATGCCAGATGCACCAATAGCCAAGCGCGATTGAAATCTGGCTCAGCCAGTAGCCGCCAAAAGTCCCGCCGCCGGTGATACGATAGGTCAGCTCCAGCAACCAGGCCTGCATTGGCGGGTGCTTGGTGTAGCCCAACGCGAGCTCGCGGCCCCAAGCATAGCCTTCCACCACATCCAGAGGTGGGTTTGGAAAGAACAGCGTCGGTATGAGGGCCCAGAGGAGCGAAATGCTTGCGACGTAGACGAACGCGGCGCGGGAGGCTGTCACGGGTTATCAGCTCTTGTCTTGAACGGGGGCGTCCGGTTTGGCCGAAAAAGCCCACAGGCGCGCGCCGAGAAATGTGAGGGCAGGAACGACGGCAATGGAGAACAGAATGCCGAGGCTCTCGGGCCAGGAGGTCAGACCAAGCCAACCGGCCAGGACGCTGGAATTTAACGCGAAACCGGCGAGAGCTAGCAGAAAGAATCGGCGCATTCGCCGGCCCGCTTCTGCGCCGCTGTTTTCTGTTCTGAAGCTCCAGTGATGATGGCCCAGGAAAGAAACTGCAAACGCAATCACGAAGCCGCCAACATTTGCCAGGAATGCAGGGAGCAATCCGCTTTCCAGCAGCAACAAGGCAACTCCGGCATGGGTAAGCGTGGCCACTCCGCCGACAATGGCGAACCGGAATGCCGTGCCTGCTTCCGCCTTGGCACGATCCTGATAGGAGCGCGCATCACTTGTCATCAGCGGATGACCCCTGGTCGGCGGATGCACCTTCAATGACATCCTGAACGAGGTAGACAGGACGTTGTTTCGCTTCGTTGAAGAGCCGCGCCACATATTCGCCGATCATGCCGACCGACAGGAGCTGGACGCCTGAGAAGAACAACAAGCCGACCATCAAGGATGCGTAGCCTGGAACATCAATGCCGTAAGCCATGACGCGGATGATCAGATAGGCGGCATAGGCGAAGGACAGCGTCGCCACCAAAGCGCCGCCGTAGAGCCAGATGCGCAGAGGCATGGTGGTGAAACCGGTCAGACCATCGATCGCGAAGTTCCACAGCTTCCAATAATTCCACTTGCCGTTGCCAGCCCTGCGCTCTGGCCGCTCGTAGGGCAAGGCAACGGACGGGAAGCCGACCCAGGCAAAAAGGCCCTTCATGAAGCGATTGCTTTCCGGCAAGCGCATAAGCGCCTCAACAACCGTGCGGTCAATGAGCCGGAAGTCGCCTGCATTTGCGGGCATGTCGATGTTGGATAGCCGGTTGAACAGGCGGTAAAACAGCTCGGCCGAGCGGCGCTTCAAGAGCGTGTCCGACGACCGGTCAACGCGCAACCCGTAGACGACGTCATATCCGGCGCGCCAGCCATCGATCATCTGCGGGATCAATTCCGGCGGGTCTTGAAGATCTGCGTCAATGACCACGATCACATCACCTTTCGCATGAGCGAGGCCGGCCGTCAGGGCCGCTTCCTTGCCGAAGTTGCGAGACAGGGCCACAAGCCGACCGGGCAGGCCGCCGTCCAAATGGGAAGCGATGATGTTTGCCGTTTCATCGCGACTGCCGTCATCAATGAAAACATATTCATAGGGAAGACCCATGGGATCCAGAACGGCGCGGGTGTCGGTCAGGAAATGATCCAGAACCTCCGCTTCGTTATAGGCAGGCACGACGATGCTGATCAGAGGTGTTGCAGGCCGGGCCTCGGCTCGCCGCCCTATGTAAATCTGGCCATCTCTTGAAGCTTGCATCAATCACCCTGCGCTTTGCGCGCAAACTGCCGCAATTCATCAAAAAAGGCCAGCCCTCTGAGAGAACCGGCCTTTCCTAATGTCTGTTTGGAAAGAAACTACGTCAGTGCACCATGACAATGCTTGTATTTCTTGCCTGAACCGCAGGGGCAGGGTTCGTTCCGTCCGACTTTGCCCCAGGTTTCCGGCTTTTCCGGATCGCGCGGCTCTGCCATTTCATCTTCACCCGTCACGGGGTCGATGTGATGGGCATGCATTTCCGGCAGTTCCGGCTGCGCAGGCGGCTGTTCCGTCACCAGCTCGACACGCATGAGCTGGGCTGTTGTGATCTGGCGCAACTGAGCCAGCATGTTCTCAAACAGTGTGAAGGACTCTGTCTTGTATTCCTGCAGCGGGTCGCGCTGGGCGTAGCCGCGGAAGGCAACGGCAGAGCGCAGGTGGTCGAGGTTTGACAGATGCTCACGCCACAGATTGTCGAGAGTCTGCAGAAGAACGGCCTTTTCGACCTGACGCATGATGTCAGGGCTGTATTTGGCGGCCTTGCCTGCCATGGCTTCGTCGGCGGCCCGGCGCAGGCGTTCCTTGACCTCTTCGTCGGCGATGCCTTCTTCGTCAGCCCATTCCTTGACCGGAAGATCCATGTTCAGGATCGTGCGCACTTCTTCCAGCAGGCCATCCGTGTCCCACTGTTCGGGATAGGCGCGTTCAGGAATGTGACGGGTGACGAGGTCCTCGATCACATCGTGGCGCATGTCGGCCACGGTTTCCTGGATGGTGTCTCCGTCCATCAAGTCGATGCGCTGCTCGAAGACGACCTTGCGCTGGTCGTTCATCACGTCATCGAACTTGAGAAGGTTCTTACGCACGTCGAAGTTACGCGCCTCGACCTTTTGCTGCGCCTTTTCCAGAGCCTTGTTGATCCAGGGATGGATGATGGCTTCACCTTCTTCTAGGCCGAGCTTTTGCAGCATGGAATCCATGCGCTCGGACCCGAAGATCCGCATCAGGTCGTCCTGCAGCGAGAGGAAGAACTTGGAATGCCCGGGATCGCCCTGACGGCCGGAACGGCCGCGCAGCTGATTGTCGATCCGGCGGCTTTCGTGGCGTTCCGTGCCGATGACGTACAAACCGCCAGCAGCCAGGGCCTTTTGCTTGAGCTCTTCGGCTTCGGCCTTGATTTCGGCCTCGCGCGCGGCGCGTTTTTCGCCTTCCGGCATCTCACCCAGCTCGATGTCCAGGCGCATGTCCACATTGCCGCCGAGCTGAATGTCGGTACCGCGGCCTGCCATGTTGGTGGCGATCGTGACGGCGCCCGGAAGGCCGGCCTGGCTGATGATCAGGGCTTCCTGCTCGTGGTAGCGGGCGTTGAGAACCGCAAATACTTTCGCCTTGCCGCCTTCCTGCTGCTGGGCAGCGATGAAGCTTGCAGGGTCGGTCACATCGATCTGCTTATAGCCGTGTTTTTTCAACAGCTCGGCCAGATACTCCGATTTCTCGATCGAGGTCGTTCCGACCAGGATCGGCTGTCCGCGCTCTTTGCAGTTATCAATCAGCTTGACGATTGCGAGGAATTTCTCCTCGACGGTGCGATAAACTTCGTCATCGTCGTCTATGCGGCTGACATCTTTGTTCGTCGGAATTTCGACGACTTCCAGAGAGTAGATATCGGCAAATTCGTCTGCTTCCGTTGCCGCCGTACCGGTCATGCCGGCGAGCTTGTTGTACATGCGGAAGTAGTTCTGGAACGTGATCGATGCGAGCGTCTGGTTTTCCGGCTGGATACTGACGTGTTCGCGGGCCTCAAGGGCCTGGTGCAGCCCTTCTGAGAAACGGCGGCCCGGCATCATGCGGCCAGTGAACTCGTCGATGATCACCACTTCGTCATTGCGGACGATGTAGTCCTTGTCGCGCTGGAAGAGCTTGTGGGCCTTCAACGCCTGCTGCAGATGATGAACCACGGCGACGTTGTCCACGTCGTAGAGATGATCACCCTTGAGCAGGCCGGCTTCACTCAAAATGCGTTCGAGTTTTTCGTTGCCGGCTTCGGTGAAGGACACCGAGCGGGCTTTCTCGTCCAGCTCATAGTCTTCTTCGGTCAGGTGCGGAATGAAGGTGTCGACCGTGTTGTAGAAATCGGAGCGATCCTCCAGCGGGCCGGAAATGATGAGCGGTGTGCGTGCCTCATCAACCAGGATCGAGTCGACCTCATCAACGATGGCATAATTGTGCTCGCGCTGAACCATGGCTTCTCGCTCATGTTTCATGTTGTCGCGCAGATAGTCGAAGCCGAATTCGTTGTTCGTGCCGTAGGTGACATCCGCTGCGTAGGCCGCGCGCCGTTCATCGTCCGAAAGACCATGGGTGATGCAGCCGACAGTCAGTCCCAGGAAGCGGTAGACCTGCCCCATCCAGTCGCTATCGCGCTGGGCGAGGTAGTCGTTGACGGTGACGACGTGAACGCCCTTGCCGGTCAATGCGTTCAGATAAACCGGCGCGGTCGCGACCAGTGTCTTGCCCTCACCGGTTCGCATTTCCGCGATCTGGCCCGAGTTCAGAACCATTCCGCCAATCAGCTGCACGTCATAGTGCCGCTGACCGAGGGCCCGTTTGGCGGCTTCACGAACTGTGGCGAAAGCCGGAGCCAGGATATCGTCCAGCGAGGCGCCGTTCTTCAACTGCTCGCGGAACTGTTCAGTCCGTGCCCGAAGATCCTCGTCCGAGAGCGCCTGAACTTCGGGCTCTAGGGCTGTGATCTCCGCCACCTTTGCTTTGAATGCCTTTACCTTACGGTCGTTGGCGGAACCAAAAATCTTACGTGCTAAAGCGCCAAGGCCAGCCATGTGGCGGTCCTTCCCCTGTAGAGCGGCACCGGTTCGAACGGCATGGCGCCTGCCCATGAAATCGTCTCAATTGCTGTCCACGTTCTCCAACCAGCGACGAAGCGCAGGCGGAAACCCGAGGCAAAGGTGCCATCCATATCCGAAGACAGGACGCTCGACAGATAAGAGGGCCCCCAAAGCTTGTCAACGGCGCTGCTTTCAGCAAAGTTGCCCCGTCCTGGTGGTCAGGGCGGCTAGAATTCATGTCCCAAGTAAAAAGGACTTCCAATGTTCCGTTTTTCCATGCGTCGGCAAGCCCGCTCGCTTCTGGTCCCTGCTCTTGCCTTGACGTTGGGGACTTCTGCGGTTTTTGCCGCTGAGCCGGACGACGTTGTGGCGACGGTTGGCACTTCTGAAATTACAGAAGCAGATCTTGCTTTTGCAGCCCAGGACCTTGGGCAGGAGCTGCAAAGATTTCCGCCGGCGCAGTGGCGTGCAATCCTTCTCGACGTTCTTGTCGACATGGAATTGCTGGCTCAGGCTGCGAAAACGGCTGAAATCGACAAGGATGCAGACTTCCAGAAACAGGTCGATTTCCTGACACTGCGGGCGCTACGCAACGCTTACCTGGCACAGAAAATTGATGGTGCCGTCAGCGACGACGATCTGAAGGCAGCCTATGATAAGGAATATGCCGACTTTGAAGGTCCTGAAGAAATGAAGGCCCGGCATATTCTGGTCAAGGAAAAGGCCGAGGCAGAAGCTGTGATCGAACAGCTCGAAGGCGGTGCGGATTTCGCAGAACTTGCCAAGGAGAAGTCGACTGGTCCATCGGGTCCGAACGGCGGCGATCTGGGTTTCTTTGCCAAGGGACAAATGGTCCCGGCGTTCGAGGAAGCAGCTCTCAAGCTCGAAACAGGTACATTCACGGCCGAACCGGTCGAGACGCAATTCGGATGGCACGTTATCTTGCTCGAAGAAAAACGCCGCCAGGAAAAGCCGACCTTTGAAGCAGTCTCGGCAAACCTGCGCCAGCAGTTGATTCGTGATCTTTACACCAAGACCATGGATCAGCTGAAAGCCGAGCATCCTGTCGAGATTCTCGATGAGGACCTGGCAAAGGCCGATCCTGCCGCTCAGTAGGATCTTAAGCGGCCTGCGGGCCCGCGCAAATAGTCCCTTTACGAGACCGCTCCGGCGAAGGCATAAGAGCCGGAACCGGAGCGGTTTTTTTACGCTCAGCTGCAACAGGAGTTAGGCCTATGGCCTCGACAGTGTCCCCGCTCGCCCCAAAGTCCTATCCCGACATGCCGGACCTCGACGGCGTTCGTTTCGCCACCGCGGAAGCAGGCATCAAATACAAGGGACGGACCGACGTTCTTCTGGCGTCGCTTGACGAGGGAACAACCGTTGCAGGTGTTTTCACCCGATCGAAGTGTTCGTCGGCGCCGGTTGACTGGTGCAAGTCGATCCTTTCAAACGGCCACGCGCGCGGACTTCTGGTGAACTCGGGAAATGCTAACGCCTTCACCGGCAAGAAGGGAAAGTCGGCGGTCGAGCTTTCGGCAAAGATCGCAGCAAGGGCGCTTGCGTGTGGTCCCGCAGACATCTTCTTGGCATCGACCGGGGTTATCGGTGAGCCGCTTGATGCCGAGAAGTTCGAGGATGTGATCGACGAGCTTGCAGCGGCCGAAAAGCCCTCCAGCTGGCTGGACGCTGCCAAGTCGATCATGACCACAGATACATATCCGAAGGTGGCGACGGCGAGCGTTGAGATCGACGGTAAGACCATCACCATCAACGGCATGGCAAAGGGCGCCGGCATGATCGCGCCTGACATGGCCACCATGCTTTCCTTCATTTTCACGGATGCTGCTATTTCGCCCCCCGTTCTGCAATCGCTCTTGTCGGGCGAAACGGATGAAAGCTTCAATTCGGTTACCGTAGATAGCGACACGTCGACGTCCGACACCGTTTTGCTGTTTGCGACGGGAGCTGCCGAAAGGCGTGGAATTTCAAAGCTGGACGCGCTGGATGACCCACGCCTTGCGACCGTTCGAGCCGCCTTGGGCGACTTGATGCAAAATCTGGCTCAGCAGATCGCGCGTGATGGAGAAGGCGCGCGCAAATTCGTTGAAGTGCAGGTCGAGGGTGCCGAAACCGACACATCAGCGCGGACGATTGCCCTTTCGATCGCAAATTCGCCCCTGGTGAAGACTGCAGTTGCGGGTGAAGACGCCAACTGGGGCCGCGTCGTCATGGCCGTCGGCAAGGCCGGAGAGCCGGCCGACAGGGACAAGCTGGCGATCTGGTTTGGAGATGTGCGCGTTGCTGTCGACGGAGAGCGTGATGCCGACTACAGCGAGGATGCTGCTTCCGCTGTCATGAAGGAAGAAGACATCGTCATTCGCGTTGATCTCGGACTTGGCGAGGGGCAGGCACGTGTGTGGACCTGCGACCTCACCAAGGAATATGTCGCGATCAATGGCGACTATCGCAGCTGAGGTAAGCAACCTTCGCGATGCCTTTTACCCATTTGATTAAAGCTCTCCGCAATATGGTGAATCAACCGTTATTGCGATGTCTTGCAGTGGAACAGCCCTTATGAGCCGCATTGTACTCGTTGCCGCATGTGCCCTGGTCGATGCGGACGGACGCATCCTTCTCGCGCAGCGTCCTGAGGGAAAATCAATGGCGGGTTTGTGGGAATTTCCAGGCGGAAAAATCGAGACTGGCGAACGGCCTGAGGAGACACTCATCCGTGAGCTGGACGAGGAGCTCGGCCTTAGTGTTAACGAAGCGTGCCTTGCCCCTTTGACCTTCGCGAGCCACGCTTATGAAGATTTTCATCTTCTGATGCCACTTTTCATCTGTCGTCGGTGGGAAGGAACTCCGGTCGGCCGGGAAGGGCAGGCCTTGAAGTGGGTCAGACCGGTTCGATTGCGAGACTACCCGATGCCGGCTGCAGATGAGCCCTTGATCCCGTTCCTGCTGGATCTCGTGCCCACCTAAACCACTGTTTGAGCTGAAAGGACCCTTCCATGACCGTCTATGATCGCACTGACAGGTCGCTTATTAGGAAGGCCAAGACCAGCTTGAAGGCTTTTGCCGCCGATGAATCTGGAAACACGATGATCGAATACGGTGTTCTTCTGGCAATGATCAGTGTCGCGATTTTGACCACCCTTGGTGCGATCGGCGGGACGATCCGAGACGATGTGTTTAGCGTCATCGCCGACGCGCTCAGCGGATCAACGGCAGACAGCGACAGCTGACTTCAAATCGCTCGACATTTCCGTGCCTCGATCCCACTAACGCATTATTCTGCCTTTAAGGGTGTTTCGCTCGCCCCAAGAGCTTCCGCCAGGCGTGTCTTGGCTGATCCGGGTTTCAGTGGCTGCTGCTGGCTTTCATGCGGTGCCCAGCCTGAGAGCGAGACAAGGGAAAACGTCGCGCGAATGCGGCTGTCCGGATCGCTGTAATCCTGGGCATAAAGCTCTGCGGCCCTTAGCAGGATTGTTTTGGTCAGGGGCTTCCTGCTTCGCTCACTCAGAATTGACGTCGCGCCCATGGCGCGCAAATCCTTCATCAGGTCGAACATGTTGGAGTATCTGACGGTCAATCGATCCATATCCGTAACCGGCAGAGCGAACCCTGCGCGCTGGAGCAAGCTGCCGAGATCCCTAGTGTCAGCAAAAGGAGAGACGCGGGGTGCTGCGCCGCCTGTGCTCTCCAGCTCAGCGCGCATCAAGACGTCCCTCAGCTCGTTCAGTGTTTCGCTACCCAAGAGCACGCCCATGAACAATCCGTCCGGCGTCAGGCTCTTGCGAATTTGGACAAGCGTGCCGGGAAGATCGTTGACCCAGTGAAGGGACAACGCCGACGCAATAAAACCGATACTTGCTTCTCTCAGAGGTGGCAGGGCGTCGTCGAAGACGAAGTCGGGGGCTGCAAGGGAAGGATCTTCACACAGGAGATCTCCGCGCAAGACATGGTCGATCTTGCCGCTGGCCTGGAGAGCCGACGTGATCAGGCCGGTATGACCGCCTAGGTCCATACCGGTCCCGAACGTACGGCTGATTGTTGCCAATCGGTCGGCGAGATCGTCTGCGACAACGCGCATCAGGAAGTCGCTTCCGGACGTTGCCGAACGGAGGGCGCGGCGGCGACGCGCTTTCAGTAATGGGCGGTCGAAGAGGTCAGGTTGTGTCATTGAGCGTCCGTATGGGTCTCTTGAGGCTACATATGGGCTTTCCAGCTGTTCGCGTCAAAACATGATAGGCTCGCATGGGGAAAGGAGGGTTGCTGAACTCATGCCCGGCTTTGCAGACAACTCTGTTCTGGAGCGTACCACGCGTGCCGGGTCGCTGGTCGCCGGCGCCGTTCTTGACCTTCTGCTGCCGCCGCGGTGCATCGGCTGCCAGGCGCGTGTTTCCTTGCCTGGCAATTTATGTGGTGTTTGCTGGCGCGAAATGCCGTTTATCGCTGCGCCGGTTTGTGCGCGCTATGGAACGCCTTTCACGCATGACATCGGAGAAGGTGGCTTGAGTGCACGGGCGCTTTCGGATCCGCCAGTTTTTGAACGGTTGCGAGCGGTTGCCACCTATCAATGCATCGCCCGCGACCTTGTCCTGGCGTTGAAGTTCAACCGGCGGAGGGATCTTGCGGAGCCGATGGGCAGGTGGATGTTTCATGCCGGGCGGGAGCTGATTTCCCCTGACACCGTCGTCATGCCCGTTCCGCTGCACCGGCTTCGGTTGCTGCAGCGGCGTTTCAATCAATCTGCGGATCTTGCCCGGATAATTGCGCGGGAGGCGTCAATAGACTGGGATCCGATGTTGCTGCGACGGGCTCGCCGGACGCGACAACAGGTAGGGTTGGATTCCGCTGAACGGCAAAAGAATGTGCGCGGCGCTTTCGAATTGCGGCAAGGCTGGTCGAATACGCTTCATGGCCGACCCGTGCTGTTGGTCGACGACGTTCTGACGACGGGTTCGACTGTTATGGCCTGTACCAAGGTTTTAAAAGCTGCAGGTGCGAGCTCGGTCGATGTGCTGACATTCGCGATTGCGGTCGGCGATGAAGCCTATGACTAAAGTTTGAACACAGCTTCGTGCTTGTGCAGATTGGGTCAGGGCCCATATAAACGTCTCCAAATCGCGGAACCT
The DNA here is from genome assembly GCF_009650605.1 of Labrenzia sp. CE80. Taxonomy (NCBI): domain Bacteria; kingdom Pseudomonadati; phylum Pseudomonadota; class Alphaproteobacteria; order Hyphomicrobiales; family Stappiaceae; genus Labrenzia; species Labrenzia sp. CE80. The sequence continues at coordinate 18,370 of NZ_WAJT01000003.1, read as the reverse complement.
CCGCACCAATGAACAGGGTTCTCAAATGGCCGATGTTGTTATCTACACCCGACAGCTTTGCGGGTTTTGCACCGCCGCAAAGCGGTTGCTGCAGAAGAAGGGCGTCTCCTTCGTGGAGTATGACGCAACCTTTGATCCGAAGCTGAAGAAGGAAATGGTGCAGAAGGCCAATGGCCGTTCCACATTTCCGCAGATCTTTGTCGGCGCAACGCATGTCGGTGGTTGTGACGAGCTTCATGATCTGGAGCGTGCCGGCAAGCTGGACGCCTTGTTGGCTGCCTGAGCAAATAGACGAACGGACTGGAGACGTCAGAGATGGGTGAATTCACAGCCGCATGTGTGCAGTTGCGTTGCGGCAAGAGCGTTGCGGCAAATCTTGAGCAGTCCGAGGGACTGATCCGGGAAGCGGCAGGCGCGGGGGCTCACTACATCCAGACGCCGGAAATGACCAATGTTCTGGTTCGCAGCCGGGACGAGTTGTTCGAGCGTATCGGCAGCGAGGATGCGGATCCGACCGTTGCCCGGTTCAAGGCGCTTGCCGATAAGCTCAAGGTCTGGATCCACGCAGGCTCCCTGGCAATCCTGTTACCGGATGGAAAGGTTGCAAACCGGGCGCTGTTGATCTCGCCTGAGGGCCGAATTGCTGCGCGCTATGACAAGATCCACATGTTCGATGTGGATTTGCCAAATGGCGAAAGTTGGCGAGAGTCGGCAACCTATGAACCGGGATCCAAGACACTGCTGGCGGATCTGCCCTGGATCAAAATGGGCATGGCTGTCTGCTATGATGTTCGCTTTCCGGCGATCTTCCGAACCCAGGCCCGGATGGGAGCTGGTTTGCTGACCATGCCAGCAGCTTTCACACGCCAGACCGGTGAGGCCCATTGGCATGTGCTGCAGCGGGCACGCGCGATTGAAAATGGTGCCTATGTGGTTTCGGCTGCGCAGGGTGGTCTGCATGAAGACGGTCGGGAAACCTACGGTCACAGCCTTATGGTTGATCCTTGGGGACGTGTGATCGGCGAAATCGATGGTGATGAGCCCGGCTTCGTCACCGTGGTGATCCGTCCGGAGGAAGTGGCCAATGCGCGTCAGCGGATTCCGGCGATTGCGAACGAGCGAGACTTCGCGGTGAGCCATGCACAGGAAGAGCGGGAGATCCCCGCGTGATCCGATACGCTTTAACCTGTGACGCAGGCCATACTTTTGACGGCTGGTTTCGAAATTCGAATGACTTTGACAACCAATGCCAGCGCGAACTGGTGTCTTGTCCGCTTTGCGGGTCGGTGCATGTTCAAAAGACGTTGATGGCACCGGCTGTCTCGACAGCCCGGTCCAAAGACGGGCGCCTGCCAGGGGACATTATAACGGGAGAGCCTCAATCCGAGCTTGCACAAAACGACAAGCTTGGCGGCGAGACTGCGGTGACCGAATCTCCACCCGCGCAACAACCGGCTCTCATGCCGGTCGATCCGAAGCATCGAGAATTAGTTGAAGGGCTCAGAGCCTTGCGCCGGAAGGTGGTCGAAAACTCGGACTACGTCGGCAAGGAATTCGCCGAGGAAGCTCGCAAGATCCACTATGGCGAGACCGAAGAGCGCAACATCTATGGCGAAACCTCGAAAGAGGACGCCGAGGCGCTTCTGGATGAAGGCATAGCAGTCGTCCCTATTCCCGCTCTGCCGGATGAACAGAACTGACGAAACCCCAGAAGCGAACGTGACCTGGTTCCCAGATCACGGTCTGCCGATGCGCGCGTTCATCTAAGCTGACGTGCTTTTCGTCCTGCGCCGCGTAGGTGCTGGTGCCGATTGTGCTTCCTCGATGGTTTCTTCTGCGGCCTTGCTGAGTTCAGCCGCGGTTTCCAATGCAGTCTCACCGAGTTCTTCTGCCGTTTCGATACCTTCGTTCACCGTGTCGCGGAATAGGTCCATCTGGTGCCGCAAGTGTGCCTGATACTCGTCGGCCATACGGGTGTAAAAGGATTGAAGCGTCGACAGGGCTTCGTCAGGCAGCCGGCATTCAGAAAGCGCCTTGGCGCATTCAAAGTCTTTATGCAGACGATGGCTGACGAAGGTCATGTGATCATCAAGGGTCTTTTCGGCCCGATCCCACACGGTTTTGTTCAAGCGCTGCATTCCAGCGAATGTACGCTCTTCCAATTCGTCTTCCCGTTCTGCAAAGGCCCAGTTCGAGAAAGTGGGCTTTGGCCATTTTGGCAGCATCGCTTGCATGAAATCGAAGGGAGAAGCGCTGGAGTTGTCGGTCATGTCGAGCCTCCTGAGGTTTTCGCGTGGACAGTTACGAAGACTGCCAAACGGTAAGTTTCAACCTTAGATCGCGGCGATATTATCAGCCGCGTGACAGATCTTATTTGATCCTGATCATGGAAATATGGCGATTTCGCCCGATGCTGGCAGCAACGAACCTTTACATCTCTCGACGGGAGCGTTTCATGCCCTCGAAGTCAGCCCTGCCAGTGCCTTCGAACCAGCCCGTGCGGCCAGCGGTTCCAGCCCTCGCCTATACATTCTTGCCAAGTGCTCATTCCGATGCTGCTGCTGACAGCAATTCCGTTACGGCTTTTACGGAGGTTCTGGACCGGGCGACGAGGGCAATGATTGCGCGAGGCACGCTTGGGATTTCACCCGGGGCCTTGGCGCGAGCCTACTTCGACTGGGCCCTGCATCTGGCAATCTCGCCGGGAAAGCAGGGGCGCCTGGCCGAAAAGGCTCTGACGAAGAACCTGCGGCTCGCGCGATTTCTCACAAGTTGCGCGGTGAGCCGTGGCAAAGGTGAGGTCTGCCTTGATCCCTTGCCCCAGGACCATCGTTTCGAGCACCCAGGCTGGAAGCTCTTTCCATTCAACTATTGTTCTCAGCAGTTTCTCCTGTCACAACAATGGTGGTTCAATGCCATGACGGGTGTGCGTGGTGTTTCTGCCCACCATGAAAAGGTGGTCGACTTCGTTACCCGTCAGTTCCTCGACTTTCTGTCTCCGTCTAACTTTTTCTGGACCAACCCGGAGGTCATCGAAAAGACCGTTGAAGAAGGCGGCATGAATCTCGTTCGCGGGTTTGATCACCTGATTCAGGGTGTAGATCGGTATGCCCGTCAGATGCCTCCTTCGGGTGCGGAGGATTTCATTGTTGGCGAAGATCTCGCGGCGACGCCGGGAAAAGTTGTCTATCGCAATCGTTTGATCGAACTGATCCAGTACGAGCCGACAACGCCCAATGTCCGGCCGGAACCGATCGTGATCGTTCCTGCCTGGATCATGAAGTATTATATTTTGGATCTGTCAGAGCAGAATTCCCTGGTGCGCTATCTGGTCGATCAGGGCTACACGGTCTTCATGGTGTCTTGGAAGAACCCGGGGCGTGAGGATCGCGATCTCGGCATGTCCGACTATCGCAAACTCGGCGTGGAGGCGGCGCTGGAAGCTGCGCTTGCGATCACCGGTGCGCCACAGGCTCATATGGCAGGCTATTGTCTCGGCGGTACGCTGCTGTCGATCGCGCTTGCCGGGATGATGCACGAAGGCGACGAGAGGGTCGCCAGCCTCTCGCTCTTTGCCGCTCAAACGGATTTCACTGAGGCAGGGGAACTGACGCTTTTCATTGACGAGAGCGAGGTTTCCTTTCTCGAGGACATGATGTGGGAGCAGGGGTTCCTCGACACACGTCAGATGGCCGGGGCTTTTCAGCTGCTGCGCTCCAACGATCTGATCTGGTCCAAAGCCGTGCGAGAATATCTGCTCGGTGAGCGCGCACCGATGTTTGATCTGATGGCATGGAACGCTGATGGCACGCGCATGCCGTACAAGATGCATTCGGAATATCTCACGCGTCTGTTCCTCAACAATGATTTTGCCGAGGGGCGGTGGAAGGTCGATGGCGTTCCGGTCTCAGTGGAAGATATTCAGCTGCCGATTTTCGCGGTTGGTACGGAGCATGATCACGTGGCTCCCTGGAAATCCGTTTTCAAGATCGCGCATCTCGCCGATAGCCAGGTCACATTTGTTCTGACGTCTGGTGGGCACAACGCCGGGATTGTCAGCGAACCCGGTCATCCACATCGTCACTACCGGATCATGACGATGCCGGAGCATGACGGATATATCGACCCAGAGACCTGGCAGGAAACTGCGAAATATAGCGAGGGGTCCTGGTGGGAAGCCTGGGTCGACTGGCTGGATGTCCGCTCAGGCAAGCCAGCTGCACTGCCTTCCATGGGCAATGAGGCTGTCGGATACCCGGTTCTGGGCGCTGCTCCCGGCAGCTACGTGATGATGCCCTGACGAGGCTTGCTCACAGGAATGGCCGGGTCTTTTCCTGCGCTCAGCGCGGGGAATGCATCGATGTGCTGCCGATCCAGCGTTTCAATTCCGCCGTGACCGCGTCGGGAGCTTCGAGCGTTGCCAGGTGACCACAGCCTTCGATGATCGCCAACCGGCTGTCTGGAATGCCTGCCTGGATCTCACGGGAAAGATCGGGTGGTGTCAGCGTGTCGCCGTCGCCGACAAGCACGAGCGTCGGGCAGGTGATGTCCGGCAGGCCGGGACGGGAATCGATCCGGCCAATGACCGCTTTCATCTGGCGGATGAAGGCCTCTGGGCCCGTTTCATTCGCCATTTCGACAACGGTTGCCTTCATGGCCTCGTCATTCTCGAGGTCCGCATGGACAAAGCCCGGATATAGAAGATGCGGGATCTTGGTGAAGCCCTTTTTCTCCGTCAGCTTGATCAGGAATTGACGGCGCTTGATCTGGTCCGGTGTGTCCGGACGCGGATTGGTGTCCAGGAGCGCCAGTCTGGTAACGCGCTCAGGCGCGACCCGCATGATTTCCATCGCAATGTAGCCGCCCATGGAGAGCCCAACGAGGGCGAACCGTTCCGGGGCGTTCTCAAGGATGCTGGCGGCAATTGCGGAAATGCTGTCGTGTTGACGGTGGTTAGCCACCAGCAGAGGGCGGTCGGCAAAAGCAACGATCTGCGGTGCATAGAGGATTTCGGTACACAGCGGGCCGGGAATGAAAACAATCGGCTCCATGGAGCGCTTGCTCCTAGTTGGCGGCCCGTTCGGCGAGAAGCATGTAGTTGACGTCCATATCCCGGGATTGGTTCCAGGTGTCGGTCAGTGGATTGAAGCTTACGCCGCAACGATCCGAAATCTGCATCCCCGCGCTGGAAAGCGGTCCTTCGATCTCGTCCGGCCTGACGAGCTTTTCATAAGAATGAGTGCCCTTCGGCAACCAGCGCAAGACATATTCGGCGCCGACAATGGCCAGCGCATAAGCCTTTAGCGTCCGGTTGATCGTCGCGACAAACATCAGACCGCCCGGGCGGACCATCTGAGCGGTCTCGCTGAGGAAAAGCGGAACATCGGCCACGTGCTCGACGACTTCCATGTTGAGCACAACGTCGAAGGTTTCACCGGCTGCTGCAAGCTGCTCGGCGGTCTCAGCCCGGTAGTTGATTTCAAGACCGGACTTCTGCATGTGCAGCTTTGCAATCTCGATGTTGACGGTTGAGGGATCCGCGCCGACGACCTCTGCGCCGAGGCGCGCCATGGGTTCGCTCAGGAGGCCGCCACCGCAGCCGATATCCAGAAAACGAAGGCCCTTGAATGCATCCGGTGACTTTGGATCGCGATCAAAGCGAGCGCAGACTTTCTCCTTGATATAGGAGAGCCGAACCGGGCTGAACTTGTGGAGCGGCTTGAACTTGCCGGTCGGGTCCCACCATTCGGCAGCCATTGCCGAAAACCGGGCAACTTCCGCGTCGTCGACGGTGCCAGTCGTGGTGCTGTTTGCCTCGGCCATTTCGGTTCCTTTCCCTGGGAGTGGAGAATATAGGGGTGCTCCCGGTTTGATCCAGTGTCCTTTAATCTCCTGCCTCTTTTGTCAAGGGACGCTGTTGCGGCAATTGCGCTGTGCCTGTATGGATGGCGCCCGATCCGCCGGGTGCATCACGCGCCCTCGTCACTCGATGAAAAGAATACGACAGCAATGGCGCGACTGGTTTTGAAATTTGGCGGTACTTCGGTTGCCGACCTGGACCGCATCCGAAATGTGGCCCGCCACGTCAAACGTGAAGTGGAAGCCGGGCATGAGGTGGCGGTCGTCGTCTCCGCCATGGCCGGGCAAACAAACAAGCTTGTAGAGTTTTGCCGTGAGGCTTCTGCCCTGCACGATGCGCGCGAGTATGACGCCGTCGTCGCTTCCGGGGAACAGGTGACCTCCGGTCTGCTTGCCATCGTCCTTCAGGACATGGGCGTCAACGCCCGCTCCTGGCAAGGCTGGCAGGTGCCGATCAAGACAGACGAGAACCACGGTGCGGCCCGCATCAAGGAAATCGACGGCAGCCTGCTGATTGAACGCCTGTCGCAGGGACAAGTTGCGGTCATGGCTGGTTTCCAGGGCATTTCCCCGGACAACCGCATCGCAACACTTGGCCGTGGCGGCTCGGATACGAGCGCTGTTGCCATTGCAGCTGCGATCAAGGCTGACCGCTGCGATATCTACACCGATGTCGACGGCGTTTACACGACGGATCCGCGGATCGTGCCCAAAGCGCGTCGTCTTGACCGTGTGTCTTTTGAAGAAATGCTTGAAATGGCCTCACTTGGCGCGAAAGTACTGCAGGTACGATCGGTTGAGATGGCTATGGTCCATGGTGTTCGGACATTCGTCCGTTCCAGCTTTGACGACCCAGAAGCCCCGCAGGTTGGCGACGACAACCTTCCCATTGGAACCCTTATCTGCGACGAGGACGAACTCGTGGAACAGCAAGTTGTCACCGGCATCGCATTTGCCAAAGACGAAGCCCAGATCTCCATCCGCGATGTGGCTGACAAGCCAGGCGTTGCGCAAACTGTTTTTGGTCCGCTGGCAGATGCCAACATCAATGTGGATATGATCGTCCAGAACATTTCTCCGGACGGAAAAACCACCGACATCACGTTCACCGTGCCTGAAACTGACTATGAGCGCGCGATCAAGGTTCTTGAGGATAACCGTGGCGACATCGGTTTCCAGAATCTTGAAGGTGCGACGGATGTTGTCAAAGTCTCGGTGATCGGCATCGGAATGAGGTCTCACGCAGGTATTGCAGCCCAGTGTTTCCGCGGCCTCGCGGAGAAGGGCATCAACATCCGGGCGATTACCACTTCGGAAATCAAGATTTCGGTTCTGATCGATTCTGCCTATACGGAACTTGCAGTGCGGACTCTCCATTCGCTATACGGGTTGGACGGATAGAACTCCGACTCGCCCCGGTCAGGCCCTCCAAGGACCCTGCGGTGGGCGTCCGGGACATGATGGGGTAAGCGATGCGCAGCAACCTGGCGGGTCCGCGCCTGTTGCTCCGCCGGCTTCGCGAAGTCATGGCGGAGCCGATCAAGGCGCAGGAACGGCTCGACAAGATTGTGGTCCTGATTGCGTCCAATGTGGTCGCAGAGGTCTGCTCCGTTTATATTCTCAGGGCCGATGGGGTTCTGGAGCTCTACGCAACCGAAGGTCTTAATAGGGAAGCCGTTCACCAGGCGTCCCTTCGGGTTGGTCAAGGGCTTGTCGGCCTGATCGCTGCGGAAGCCAGACCGCTCAACCTTCCCAATGCACGTGCCCACCCTGGCTTTGCTTACCTGCCTGAGACTGGCGAAGAAGCCTATAACTCCTTCCTCGGTGTGCCGATCCTGCGCGCAGGACGGACGCTTGGCGTTCTGGTGGTCCAGAATCAGTCTCACCGGACTTATCTGGAAGATGAGGTCGAAGCACTTCAGACGACCGCTATGGTTATTGCCGAGATGGTCGCCGCCGGTGAGCTGGAGGCGATCGCCCAGAAAGACACCGGGCTCGATATGTCGCGGCCGATCCATGCCAATGGCGTGGCGTTGGCGGAGGGTGTTGGTCTTGGCCACGTGGTTCTGCACGAACCGCGGGTCGTCGTTACAAACCTGATCTCAGAAGACACGGACGCGGAAAAGACGCGCCTCGATGGAGCGATCAACCGTCTGCGCCTGTCGATCGATGACCTGCTTGCCAGCGGCGATATCGCGGCGATGGGGGAACACAGGGATGTGCTCGAAGCCTATCGGATGTTTGCTTACGATCGCGGCTGGATCCGGAAGATCGAGGAAGCGATCCGCAATGGCCTAACTGCCGAAGCGGCCGTGGAAAAAGTTCAAAGCGACATGCGCGCACGTATGCTTCGCCAGACCGACCCCTATTTGCGCGAGCGGCTGCACGATCTTGATGACCTGGCGCACAGGTTGATCCGGGAACTCATGGGGCGCGGACACGGACCGACCCCGGCAGAACTGCCGCAAGATGCAATCATCGTGGCACGCAACATGGGGGCCGCCGAACTGCTCGATTACGGTCGCGATCGTATTCGTGCCCTTGTCCTCGAAGAGGGCGGCCCGACCAGCCATGTGACTATCGTCGGGCGGGCGCTTGGCATTCCGATGGTCGGTCAGGTTGACGACATTGTCAGCCTCGCAGACGCAGGCGACGGCATCATCGTTGATGGCGACGCCGGCGAAGTTCATTTGCGGCCGGCGCAGGACGTCGAAAACGCCTATGCGGAGAAAGTCCGGTTCCGGGCGCGTCGTCAGGCGCAGTACCGCCGGCTTCGCAACAAGCCGTCTGTCACCAAGGATGGTGTCGAGTTTTCCCTGCAGATGAACGCAGGCCTGCTCGTCGATTTGCCTCACCTGGCGGAGGCGGGCGCGGCTGGGGTTGGGCTCTTCCGAACCGAGCTGCAGTTCATGGTCGCCTCCTCGTTTCCGCGCATGCGCGAGCAGCAGGCCCAATATGAGCAGGTCCTGGATGCTGCCGACGGCAAGCCGGTGACCTTTCGCTCGCTCGACATCGGTGGAGACAAGGTTCTTCCTTATCTGAGATCAATTCAGGAAGAAAATCCGGCCATGGGTTGGCGGGCGCTTCGACTTGGCCTCGACCGGCCAGGACTTTTGCGAACACAGATCCGGGCGCTGCTGAAGGCTGCCGCGGGGCGGGATCTCAAGTTGATGTTCCCGATGGTCGCGGATGTCAGCGAGTTTGTGCGGGCCCGCGAGCTTGTGGAGAAAGAACTCAAGCATCTACGCCGCCACAATCATGCGGTTCCGGAAAAAATCCGCTTGGGCGTTATGGTCGAGGTTCCGTCGCTGCTTTTCCAGCTAGATGAGCTTTTGGCACAAGTGGACTTTGTCTCTGTCGGATCCAACGATCTGTTTCAGTTCTTCTGTGCAGTCGACCGCGGCAACACACGTGTTGCCGACCGGTTTGACACGCTGAACATCGGGTTTTTGAGAGCCCTGAAGCGGATTATCGACAAGGCCACCAAGGCGCATGTTCCTGTGACCTTGTGTGGTGAGCTGGCGGGGCGGCCTCTCGAGGCAATGGCTCTGGTTGGTCTTGGCTATCGGGATCTTTCCATGTCTCCTGCCTCGCTGGGGCCGATCAAGGCCATGTTACGGTCGCTTGACGCTGGGCGCCTGTCGGCAAGATTGCTCCCAAGGCTTGAGCCTGGGCATCCGGAAGCCAATATCCGTGAATTCCTCAAGCGCTATGCGTCCGAAATGGACGTCGCGCTCTAGCTACTGAACCTTTTTCCTTCGGGACCTTTTAGGAGATCTGCGCTCATGCTGGCGCGTGCCAAGCTCGATACGTTGCTCGACCGTTTTGCCGAGATCGAACATAGGATGTCGGCAAACCCGGATCCGGCGACATATGTGAAATTGTCCCGTGAATATGCAGGGCTGGAACCTTTGGTCGCGAAAGTTCGTGTGCTTCTGAAAGCCCAGGACGACTTGGCAGAAGCGGACGCGCTTTTGAATGACCCGACGACAGATGCTGATATGCGTGAGTTGGCGGAAGCGGAACGTGAAGAGCTTTCCGAGAGCCTTGAGGCGCTGACTCAGGATGTGCGCATCGGGCTTCTTCCCAAAGATGACGCCGACGCGAATGATGCCATTTTGGAAGTCCGTGCCGGAACCGGCGGCGATGAAGCGTCTCTTTTTGCCGGAGACCTGTTTCGCATGTATCAGCGGTTCGCCGAACTTCAGGGGTGGAAAGTTGAAGTCCTTTCTGCCAGCGAGGGTGAGGTCGGCGGCTTCAAGGAGATTATTGCCTCTATCTCAGGTGAGAACGTCTTCGCAAAACTGAAGTTCGAGTCCGGTGTGCATCGCGTGCAGCGGGTGCCGGCAACCGAATCAGGTGGCCGTATCCATACGTCAGCGGCAACGGTGGCTGTGTTGCCGCAGGCGGAAGACGTCGATGTGGATGTCCAGGACAGCGATTTGCGCATTGATACCTTCCGCGCGTCGGGTGCTGGTGGCCAGCACGTGAACACCACAGACTCGGCTGTTCGAATCACCCACATGCCGACCGGTATCGTGGTGGCCGTGCAGGATGAGCGGTCGCAGCACAAGAACAAGGCGCGGGCCATGCAGTTGCTCCGCGCGCGCATATACGACGAAGAGCGCGAGCGCGCGGCGAGTGAACGGACGGAAGCGCGGCGTTTGCAGGTTGGGTCGGGCGACAGATCGGAGCGCATTCGGACCTACAATTTCCCGCAGGGCCGTGTGACCGATCACCGAATTGGCCTGACATTGTACAAGCTGGACCAGATCATTGCCGGTGAGGCGCTTGGTGAGGTCGTTGAAGCATTGACGCTTGATCACCAGGCTTCTCTTCTTGCGGCAGAAGGCGTCTGACGTGACGACCTTCGGCGACCTTTACCGCGATGTGCGGAAGAGGTTCCGGGAGGCGAATCTAGAGACGCCGGATCTGGATGCCCGCCTTCTCATGGCTGCGGCTCTAGAAGTCTCGCCGTCGGATCTGATCTTGCGGGAAGATGACAAGGTTGGAGGCGAACAGCGGCTGCTTGCCCTGAAGTACGCGGATCAGCGCCTGATTGGCTTGCCCGTCGGCCGCATCCTTGGAGAACGCGAATTCTGGGGGCTCCGCTTCCGTCTGAATGAGGAAACACTGGAGCCTCGACCCGATACGGAAACGCTCGTCCAGGCCGTTCTGGATCGTGTGTCCTGCGAGGAGCCACTGGTCCTTGCTGATATTGGGACAGGGACGGGTGCAATCGCTGTGACGCTTCTGACTGAGCTGCCCAATGCCGTTTGTGCCGCAATCGATATTTCAGAACGCGCACTGGAGTGCGGGCGGGGCAATGCGGCAAGGCATGGCGTTGCGGAGCGTCTGCTTCCCGTTAGGTCTGACTATGCGTCATCTCTTGGGGTCGGTGTTGATTGGGTCTTGAGCAACCCACCCTATATTCCGACCAAGGTCGTCGAGGGGCTTTCGAGGGAAGTTCGCGAGCATGATCCCGGACGTGCTCTTGATGGTGGCGCTGATGGGCTGGAAGCATATCGTGAAATTGTGCCCCAGGCTTTGGAATGCCTTTCGCCAGGCGGACGAATCGGTTTGGAAATTGGCTTTGATCAGGCGCAGGAAGTGAGTGAGCTTCTGCGGCAATGGGGCTTTCTTCATATTGAAATCATTCAGGATCTGGCCGGAAATGACCGGGTCGTTCTTGCAATGCGGCGTGAATCGGGTGCGTTTTAAGCCTGTTGTGAAAAAGCGCTTGGAAAACCAAGAATAACCGGTTAGTTTCACCTCGCCGAGACCGGAGTATCGTGATCAGCGTTTAGCGGGGCATGCCTATCCGGCAACGTGGGGCCAAACGCAAATATCGCGGCTTGGACATCGTTGTTTAACGGACCATCCGGACTTTCGGACTGTCGCAGAATTTGGCGATTGCATCTGCCGCTTGGCGGTACGGTGGAATTCGTAACGGCTTTTGCAAAATGACAGCCGCTGACCTTCACGGTTGGTTTCGGTAGCTATTTCGTATCGGTATTAGGCAATTCCGATGTTGGGCCAGCTTTAGCTGGTCGCCGTTCCTTAAGAGAAAACGGCAGGATGAGACCAGGAAATCAAAGCAACAAGCGCATGCGCGGTCGGACCCGGAAGGGACCGAATCCGCTAAGCCGGACTTACGAATCGAACGGTCCGGACGTCAAAATTCGTGGCACCGCTCTGCATGTCGCAGAAAAGTACCAGCAGCTTGCTCGCGATGCCCAGGCATCCGGCGATCGGATCATGTCTGAGAACTATTTCCAGCATGCCGAGCATTATCTTCGCATCGTTGCTGCCGCACAGCCACAAGGCCAGCCTACGGCTCATACCGGACGCGGCGAAGGCGATGAGACAGAGCAGGAAGCTGCCGCACAGCCACAAGGCCAGAACGAGCGCCGCCAGCGTCCGGATCGCCCTGAGCGTTCCGAACGCCCGGAGCGGTCAGAGCGTGGTGATCGTCCGGAGCGCCATCAGCGCGCTGCCAAGGCAGAGCAGCCAGGGGAGTATGTCGAAGAGGACAGCCCACAGCCGTTCATCGAAAACATGCCCGTCATTGATGAAGCAGGCCAATTGAACGATGGCGCTGCCAAGTCGGTTGACGCTGCTTCCGAAGGTGAAGATGATGACGCGAAGCCTCGTCGTCGTGTTCGTGGGACGCGCGGTCGTGGCGTGAAGCGCACTTCGAGTGATGCGGAGACCGAGGCGTCTCCAGAGGTATCCGAAGAGGCCCCAGCTGCTTCTGCAGCCGAGGTGGAAGATGCGCCGAAGCCAAAGCCGCGTCGTGCACCGCGCACACGCCGCCCCAAAGCGACAGAAGAAACCTCAGAGGCGGAAGCTGTGCCTGCGGGCGAGTAAGTCAGGCTCGGACAAGCTCATTTTGATCTCGTGAACGGCGCCCTAAGGGCGCCGTTTTGCGTTCCTGAAGGATGCGTGTTTTTCCGGAATTTTCGGCACCCCTCTTTTGTTGTCATTATGCAACACTATATTGGGTGAGCGATGCTTCAAGAGATCGCTCGGGTGCTCACTTATCGGGCCCGATATCCGAAAAACCGGCCATGCTTCGGGTGGCGCGGTGGTCTGGAGGTTCTAATGAACGTAGAAAAATACACAGAGCGTGCGCGTGGGTTTGTTCAATCAGCTCAGACGTTTGCTCTCGGACAGGAGCATCAGCAGTTTGCTCCGGAACATATTGTTAAAGTCCTTCTTGATGACACGGAAGGGATGGCGGCTGGCCTGATCGAAAAAGCCGGTGGCGATCCGAAAATCGCGAAGTCGGAAATTGAGCGTCTCCTTGCCAAGATGCCGAAGGTATCAGGCGGAAATGGACAGCTTTACCTGTCCCAGGCGACCGCGCGTGTCTTCGAACAAGCTGAAAAAATTGCGGAAAAAGCGGGCGACAGTTTTGTAACTGTCGAGCGGCTTCTGCTCGCCCTCGTGATGGATGCGGAAGGTGACGTCGGCAAGCTTTTTGCCAAAGCGGGTGTCACGGCGAACGGTCTGAACGAGGCGATCAACGCCTTGCGGCAAGGTCGTACGGCGGACAGTGCGACTGCGGAAAGCCAGTACGACGCGCTGAAGAAGTACGCCCGGGATCTGACGCAGGTTGCCCGTGACGGCAAACTCGATCCGGTGATCGGTCGCGACGAGGAAATTCGGCGCACGATCCAGGTCTTGTCGCGCCGGACCAAGAACAACCCGGTTCTGATCGGCGAACCTGGCGTCGGCAAGACGGCGATCGCAGAGGGTCTTGCCCTGCGCATCGTCAATGGCGACGTGCCCGAGTCATTGAAAGACAAGAAGCTCCTGGCGCTTGATATGGGTGCCTTGATTGCCGGTGCGAAGTATCGCGGTGAGTTCGAAGAGCGTCTGAAAGCTATCCTGTCGGAAGTCGAGGCGGCTGCCGGCGGCATCGTTCTGTTCATCGATGAAATGCATACGCTCGTGGGCGCGGGCAAGGCCGAAGGCGCCATGGATGCATCCAACCTACTGAAACCTGCGCTGGCGCGCGGAGAGCTGCATTGTGTCGGTGCCACCACTCTGGATGAATACCGCAAGCACGTTGAAAAAGATGCAGCACTTGCGCGTCGTTTTCAGCCTGTTTTCGTGAGTGAGCCGACTGTCGAAGATACAATCTCCATCCTGCGTGGGATCAAGGAGAAGTACGAGCTGCATCACGGGGTCAGAATCACGGATTCTGCGATCGTGTCCGCAGCGACAATGTCCAATCGCTACATCACGGACAGGTTCCTGCCTGATAAGGCGATCGACCTTGTAGATGAGGCGGCCAGCCGTTTGCGCATGCAGGTGGATTCCAAGCCAGAAGAACTGGACGAACTAGACAGACGGATCATTCAGCTCAAGATCGAGCGGGAAGCTCTGAAGAAAGAGGATGATCCGGCGGCCCTGGACCGGCTTGGGAAACTGGAAAAGGAACTGTCCGACCTTGAGGAAGAGTCAGATCTTCTCACACGCCGCTGGCAGGGTGAAAAGGACAAACTGAACCTCGAGCAGAAGGTCAAGGAGCAGCTTGATCAGGCCCGTATCGACTTGGAAATCGCACAGCGTCGCGGTGATCTCGCCAAGGCGGGGGAACTTGCTTACGGCTTGATCCCTGAGCTTGAGCGGCAGCTGGAGGAAGCTGTAGCGAGCGAGGACGCCGATGCGATGGTTGAAGAGGCGGTCACATCGTCTCATGTCGCCCAGGTCGTCTCCAAATGGACCGGTATTCCGGTCGACCGGATGCTGGAAGGGGAGCGGGACAAGCTTCTGCGCATGGAAGATGTGCTCGCAAGTCGTGTCATAGGTCAGGCCGAGGCAATCCATGCGGTGTCGACGGCGGTGCGCCGTGCCCGTGCGGGTTTGCAGGATCCGAACCGGCCCATCGGCTCGTTCATGTTCCTTGGGCCAACGGGTGTCGGGAAAACCGAGCTGACGAAAGCGCTGGCGCGGTTCCTCTTTGATGACGATACGGCGATGGTTCGGATCGACATGTCGGAGTTCATGGAAAAGCATTCCGTTGCCCGCCTCATCGGTGCCCCTCCGGGTTATGTTGGCTATGAGGAAGGTGGAGCGCTGACGGAAGCGGTGCGCAGGCGGCCCTATCAGGTTGTCCTGTTCGACGAAGTCGAGAAAGCCCATGGGGATGTCTTCAATGTTCTCTTGCAGGTTCTTGACGATGGACGTCTGACGGACGGTCAGGGCCGGACCGTGGATTTCCGCAACACGCTGATCATCATGACCTCTAATCTGGGTGCCGAGTATCTGGTCAACCAGCCGGAGGGCGAGGACACGGATGTTGTCCGCGATCAGGTAATGGGAACGGTTCGTGGACACTTCCGTCCGGAGTTCTTGAACCGCCTCGATGAGATCGTATTGTTCCACCGTCTGCAGCGGTCTCAGATGTCGGATATCGTCGCGATCCAGCTTGAGCGGCTTCGAGGGCTTCTGGCAGACCGCAAGATCTTGCTTTCTCTGGATGACAGCGCGATTGGCTGGCTGGCTCAAAAGGGCTACGACCCTGCCTATGGTGCCCGTCCGCTCAAGCGCGTGATCCAAAAGGAAGTGCAGGATCCGCTTGCCGAGAAATTGCTTGCTGGCGATATCGTGGATGGTCAGGCCATTCAGGTTTCTGCTGGCGGAGACCGGCTGGTCTTTTCGATTGGCCAGGGTGCTGCCGAAGCTGCCTAAAGGCAGGTTGAGAAGCCAGAACGGTATCGAATCAAAGAAAAAGCCGGCGCTTGTGGCCGGCTTTTTTTTGCTGTTGCGCAAAGCGCTCTCTAGCGGCTGCCCTTATAGGGTGGATGCGACCCTAGAAGGTCTGCGCGCGCGATCGAGCAGCGTGTCTATCCGGAGCCGTTCAGCTTCGAATTTTGCCAGCATATCCCCTTCGAGAACGCGCCCACGTGGCAGGCGAATGCGCATTGGGTCGACATAGCGCTTGTTCACCATCACCTCGTAGTGGAGGTGTGGGCCGGTCGAAAGTCCTGTTGACCCGACATACCCGATGATCTGGCCCTGGCGTACCGAGGTGCCTTCTCTCATTCCCTTGGCGAAGGCCGACATGTGGTTGTAGGTCGTCGTATAGCCATTGGCGTGACGCACTTCAATGCGGCGACCGTAGCCTGAGCTCCAGCCGGCCTTGATGATGGTTCCGTTGCCCGCGACCATAATCGGCGTTCCGCGCGGCGCGGCCCAATCAACGCCTGTGTGCATCTTGCTGTACCCGTGGATCGGGTGACGGCGCATGCCGAAGCCCGACCTGAAGCGGCCGTCCGACACGGGCTTGCGCATGAGGAATTTCTTCGCGCTCTGACCGTTGGCATCATAAAAGTCTATTGCACCATCATCCGGAGTACGGAACCGGTAGAAGCGCCGGGTGCTTGAACCGGTGTTTAAAGAGGCGAAGAGGACCTCGGAGGCTGTGCTGCCGTCATTGTCTGCATAGAAGACCTCAAGAGCATCACCCGGCTGAACCCGCGCATTGAAGTCCACGTCAAAGGAGAAAATCCTGATCAGCTCATCAATGAGCGGTGGGGCCATCTCCTGTTCAAGGGCGGTCTGGTAAAGGCTGTCATAGAGAACGGGTGTCTGACCGCCATAGGAAATACGGTCTGCTTCTGCAAAGGCGTCAGCAAGGAAATTGGTCGGTGCCTTGGCGGCCACATAGGCGCCGGTATCAGAGCGGGCGACGGTCGCCTGGTGCACGGTGTCCGAATAGAGGCTAACCCGTTCCGGACGCATGCGGCCGGATCCGTCAGGGGCAGTCGCGTATGCAATCCGAAGCCGTTGTCCGGACTGGAGCGCCTGCAATCCGTAGTGATCGGTAAAGGCCTTGCGAATGAGCTCAGCTTCGCTTGGGTCGGCGTCGTTGTCGAGCAAGACATCCATAATATCCGCCTGGTCGGCGATTGGCACGATCTTCTCGTCCATGCCGGTGTAGCGAACCTCATCGTCCTGTTTGGAGATAAATGACACGTTTTCAGGAGTGATGCGGACGGCAAGCCGGGTAAACTCGGACTGACGGGCGAGATTGAAATCAAAGCGTGCCGGATCGACCAGCGTTCTCGCAGCTGTTTCGACCGTATTGACCGCGAGGAAACGGGCGGATTGACGAACTGTCTGCTCGACTGCCTCTTCAGACGGGGTCTGAACCGGATCAATCAATGTACTGTTCGAGGGAAAGCTGGTGAGCGAAATGCTGACCTCGCCCTCAACCTTTGCGCCATAGATGGAGTTGGTAAAGACCGTGTCGGGCACCAACCGCTCGGGCACATTTTGAACATCCGAGAACATGTTGAGCGGGTTGAAGGCCGGGATCTCGGGGGTGAGTTGCTGGTTCTTGCGGGTGGCGAGGCTGGAGGTCACCAACGTGTAGTCCCGCACCTTGATGTGTTCGCGGTCGCCGACCTTGGTCACGACATTGACCGGAATGATCTGCTTGTTGGCAAACTCGGCGGCCGGCCGGGAGATCTTGTCACCCTTGGCCCCGCTGCTCTTTGTAGCGTCGGCGTCAAGCGCAAGGGCATCATTTGTCGGGCCGGTTGCAGCGGAAACACTATATTGACCATCGAGCGCGGCCAGAAGGGCACCGCCCATGAGCACGACCGACGTGATACCGGTCAATACGGTCCCAGTCAGCCACCTGACGGACACGCGTCTGCGATCAGGAAGCCCGTTCCTTTCATCCTGTACGACCAGCGGATCCTCGTCGCCGAGAGACACTGTTATCTGTTGGGAGGAATGAAAAGGCCCGAAGTGCATATAGACGTTACCTGATTGGTCATTTCTTCTGCTGGCGCGAAAATGCCGGTTTAGAACGGAAAGGTCAAACCAAAGCAGCATCTGCGCAGCTGGAATTCTTTGCAGCGATAATCAGGCAGGAGTGGGGCAGAGCTTTGTTTGATCTCAATACCTTTTGAATGGCCAGATCGTGGGTTCAGCCCCTTATCAATAAATCCGCGGCCGTCCCCGATAGGGAAGAGCTCCTTTTAGTACAGGGAAAAGCCGCTAACGAGGTTCCAAAATCGGCCCTTGAGCGGTCGGAAGATAATGAGCAGAAAAGAGGCTCGCTCAAAAAGATGGCAGATTGCCGGAAAAGGCGGATTGTGGAGTGGAAACAGCGTCCTTGGGGGAGGGTTTCATACGGATAGAGCTGGCGAAAAGCGCAGAATTGCGAGGGATTTATCGCGTGTCCGGCTTGTGTGAATCTTTTTTGACAAAGCTTGTTGACTCATATGGGGGTGCTGCGTATAAACCGCTCCATCGACGGCGGCGCTGACAACAAACGGCGCCAGCGGCCGGCGGTTCTACCGGAAAAACAGAGACGATCACTCGACTGAGTGGTCTGTTGCGTTTTCCTCCTCGTCGCAAGATGAGTGTTCTTTGACAATTTGTATTGAAGGAAGGGAAGCGTGGACGGCGTTGTTCTTGCGGATGCTTGGTTGCTTATGTGGCTGAGTGTTTTAAGTGAGAGTTACGCAGGTACGCTGATCTTTTA